>DASSJE010000569.1:0-12877 GCA_035691365.1 Terriglobia bacterium | reverse complement strand
GCCATGCGGCGAATCCTGCATGTGGGGCGATTATCACGCGCGCGAACTGGCGCTGGTGCTGCTGCGCGAAGCCCGCCAGGAGCAGGGGCTTTATTTCTTCAACGTCTAACGATCTGCGAATCGCTGTCAATGGCCTGAGGCGCCACTGGTCTTGGGCCGCGTGATGGATCCGTACATTTCAGGGCGGCGGGCGGCGATGCGGTCGAACTCCCATTCGCCCGCGATCCGCACCACCCGGTTCACGTCGGCCTGCGCGGGTTCAATATCAGCATAAAGGATGGTCTCGTCGATTTCGCCGGCTTCCACCAGCACAGCGCCCGAGACATCAATGATCTGCGAATGGCCGGCAAAGCGGAAGCCGCGCTCTTCGCCCACGCGATCGGCGGCAACAACGTACATGTGGTTCTCAATAGCGCGAACTTTGGGGATGTGCGCCCAGGTGTCGGAGCCCATAGGCCAGTTGGTGGGAATAGCCAGAATCTGCGCGCCATTCAACTTGAGCACGCGGCCGGATTCGGGAAAGCTGCAGTCGTAACAGATGTTGACGCCGATCTTCGCCTGCCCCGCCCGGAACACCCTGAACGGGAGGTCTCCTAGGCCGTTGTAGCGGTCAATGCCCAGATAAGGCAGATGCATTTTGCGATGCACTCCCTGGATGCCTTCCGGAGTGACGACCACAGCCGCGTTAAAAAGATTGCGGTCTGCAAGTTCCATCATGCCGACCACGGCTGAAACGCCCAGGCGCCTGGCAGCGGCGGCAAGTTTTTCCGTGGAAGGGCCGGGAATGGTTTCGGCGGCGGGCAGCGCCTCCTCGCGGCTGGTGAAACAGTAGCCGGAAAGAGCGCACTCCGGGAAGACCACCAGCTTTGCGCCGTCCTTCGCGGCGCGCTCCAGCAGATCGAGAACCCTGGCGAGGTTGCGCTGGTTATCGAGAATCTTGACATCCATCTGGACGGCGGCGACTTTCATGTTTTCTCCCGAGGCGTTGAGGATTCAGGACGCGCCTCATTGTAACAGGATTTCAATCGAAGGCGGCGCGGATCGTGCAAAAAGCCGGGTGCAGGGAAGGCCAGATTTGCGGGGTCTCCGCGCTATCGGAACCTTCGCGGCGCGATTTTTGGGCTTCTTTGTTTTCAACAACATGGCCGAGTTGGTTTTCGGGTTCGTTCGGGTTCGTTTTTTTCACGGTCTGATTCTAAAGGACTTTTCGGGTTCGTTTTCGGGTTCGTTTTTTCCTCAGGTGCGAATCTAAAGGACTTCTCGGGTTCGTTTTCGGGTTCGTTTCGGCTGACATATGTAGCCTTCCCCTTTGTTTTCAATAACCTCTCGGCTTCGTTTCTGCAAATTAATATTTTTTGTCCCACATTTAATGGCTAGACCATCAAAATAATGTTTTCAGCAACTTACGGACATTAAAGCAGTCCCGCCAGACTGCTTAACTTTCCAGTAAAAACCCGCCGCCAACCCCCGAAACCAGCACCCTGACAAGGCTAGCATACTAGGCCACTGGATGTCAAGCGAAATCGGCAAATTCGCCCGCGAATTCGGCACCCAAGGCGCCGTTTGGAGGCCGCTTTTTGGCTGAAGAATCCCGGTATTTGTTTTTGTGCCCATTGGTCGGATGAGCCTTCCAAATGTCGGAGCTAAAGCTCCGACCTCCTAGTGGAAAAGTCGCCGACTTGGTTTGGGGTATTCAGGAGGTCGGACCTTCAGGTCCGACTAAAAGCAGCACGGCGCGATTTCAGGAATCGAAAAATCTCCTGATGCGCGGCCAATATTGTTGCACCGTGCGGCTGGTGCTGAGGTGTCCTCCGCGTGCCAGCAGGTTCAGCCTGATGCCCGCGCGCCGCGCGAATGCGTCCACCTGCCGCCAGGGAATATACGGATCATCTTTGGCATGGAAAATCATTATCTTGGAAGCGGTGAGCTCCTGAATGTGGCGCGCGGGATTGAAAAAATCGCCGCGACGCAGCTTGTTCCAGTTGCGGTCTGTGAGCCGATAGCCGTTGCCGAAGGCCTCGCGGATGTAGGCCGCATAGCTCCTGTTGGAAGTTTCCTTCTGCTGCTCTTCTCCGAGAACGCTCCAGTCAACCACCGGGCAGTTGGCGATCACCTTGGCAACGCGGCGGTCGAGCGAGGCCAGAATCGCCGCCGCGCCGCCGAAACTGCCGCCAATCACAAAAATCGCATCGGGTTTCACGCGAAATTCCTGCCCGAAAGCGCTTTCCCTGATGCTGCCTTTGGTGATCCCGCTGATGGCATCGGCGACATCTTGCGCGGGTGATTTCTCCAGAAATTTCCCGCCGCTTTCCCACGCTCCGCGATATCGCGGATAAAACACCCAGTAGCCGCGCCGGGCCAGAAATTCCGCCAGACCCTGCTTAGTGGGGACCGACGGCATCCCGTCGCAAAGGATAATCGCTTTGCGCTTTTTGCCCTGCCGCGCCGGCGGCAGAAATTCAGCAACAATTTCCTTATTGAACCTGGTGCGAAACATGCGCTTAGTTTAGCAGGAATAAGTGGCCATCCCGGCTGAGGTGGATGGGATTTGACATCTCCCTTGACTTTCGTTCTTGAAAGGCTATGTTGGTACTTCAGGTTTGCAAACTATGGCAAATATCACAATCTGGGGCTGCAATTTCCGTTAGCGTGAATTCCTCACGAACTTCCGGGTCAACTCTAAAATTCAGTCAAAGGAGGCAGGGGATGGAAGCAAATTCCAGGCGGGGGCTGATCGTTTCCAACAGGTGGGGCCAGGCCATTGTAATCGTTATCTTGTTTGGCTTTTTCGTGATGGGGCTTCTGGCCTATTGGACGTACACCAACCAGCCTCCTATACCGGGGCGGGTGGTGGATCCTGCGGGGCAGGTCCTCTTTACCGCGGTGGACATCACACAGGGGCAGGAAACCTTCCTCCGCAATGGCCTGATGGAATACGGATCGATCTTCGGCCACGGCGCCTACTTGGGACCCGATTTCACGGCCGATTATCTCCACCGGGCGGCGCTGATCGTCCGCCAGGAGTATGGAGGCCCGTCTCCAGACCGGGCGCAGGCCGAAACGGCACAGGATTTCAAGACCAACCGTTACAACCCCTCGACCGACACGCTGGGATACACCGCAGGCCAAGCGGCGGCGTTCAAGCTACTGGAAGATCACTATCGGGATTTTTTCTCCCAACCCACCACCAGGTTTGGCCTCCGGCCCAGGGCCATCACCAATCCTCAACAGATTCACGACCTGACGGCGTTCTTTAGCTGGTCGGCATGGGCCGCTGCCGCACAGAGACCAGGCCTCGATTATTCCTATACGAACAATTGGCCGCCCGAGATGCTGGTGGACAACCACCTCACGGCCGACGCGGTTGTCTGGAGCGTGCTTTCGTTGATCGCTCTGCTGGGCGGCATCGGGCTGCTGCTGGCCGCCTTCGGCAGGTGGAACTTCCTGGGCTGGCATGGGCGGGAGCGAACCACGATATCGTTCCGCCCCCCGGATTCCATCCGGCTGACTCCGGCGCAGCGCGCCACGGCTTACTTTTTCCTGGTGATGGCTGTCCTCTTTCTGTTGCAGACGCTGCTGGGCGGAGCCTCGCAGCATTACCGGGCTGAGATTGCCAATTTCTTCGGCCTCGATCTCGCGCAATGGCTGCCTTTCAACGTGGCACGCACGTGGCACGTGCAGCTCGCCATTTTCTGGGTGGCCACCTCCTATCTGGCCGCGGGAATTTTCCTTGTTCCCATGATCACGCGGCACGAACCCAAAGGCCAAAGCCTGCTGGCTTACGGCCTGCTGGGCGCGCTGGCGATCGTGGTGTTCGGGAGTCTGATCGGCGAATACGCGGGGATTGAGGGCTGGATCGGCCGTCTGTGGAGCTGGTTTGGCGACCAGGGCTTTGAATACCTTGACCTGGGGCGCTTCTGGCAGATCCTGCTGATTATCGGCCTGTTCTTCTGGGTGGTCATCCTCTTTCGCGGGTTGCGCGGCCGCCTGGGTGCGGAACATCTGGGCAACCTGCCCTGGCTGTTTTTTTTCTCGGCTCTGTCAATTCCGGCCTTCTACGCGGTGGGCCTGCTGGCTCGGCCGGGTGAAACTTTTACCACCACGGATTTCTGGCGGTTCTGGGTGGTCCATCTCTGGGTGGAAGACTTCCTGGAGCTGTTCACGACCATTATGGTGGCTTATATCTTCGTGCTGCTGGGAGTGGTCCACGAACGCGTGGCGTTGACCATGGTTTACCTCGACATCCTGCTCTATTCCGCCGGCGGGGTTATCGGGACCATGCACCATCTCTACTTCTCCGGCGAGCCCGCTGTCCACATGGCGCTGGGGGCTTTCTTTTCGGCGGCGGAGGTGATTCCGCTGACGTTCCTGACGCTGGAAGCCTGGAGTTTTCTGCAACTGGGCGCCGAGCAGAGCGCCAGGTCAAAGTCGCCCTTCCCTCATTTCTGGGCGGTCATGTTTCTGGCTGCCGTCGGTTTCTGGAACTTCCTGGGGGCGGGCATTTTCGGCTTTCTGATCAATTTGCCCGTGGTGTCCTACTATGAAATCGGCACGGCGTTGACCGCCAACCACGGGCACGCCGCAATGATGGGCGTTTACGGAATGCTGGCTGTGGGGCTGGCGATATTCTGCCTGCGCTACATGATTCCGGAGGAGCGATGGTCGGACCGCGCGGCAAAATTCAGTTTCTGGTCGCTGAACCTTGGCCTGGCCTGGATGGTTTTTGCCTCGCTTTTTCCGCTGGGCGTCATCCAGCTGTTTCACTCCGTGCGCTATGGGTATTATGACGCGCGAAGCCTGCAATATCTTACGGGCCATTTGAACTCCCTGATCGAGTGGATGCGGTTGCCGGGCGACGCTCTGTTCATTGTCGGCGGAGTGCTGCCGGTTCTGTACCTCGCGTGGATGGGGGTGCGCCACGTGGCGCCCAAGACAACGGTGGAACAGCCGGAAGGGAGCCTCTTTACCAAGGTTGTCGAGTCGTCCGGGGTGAACTGATGATTGAAGGTTTCCATGCTGAAGTGCTGATGGCCTCCGGGTACGCGCTGTTTCTGATGCTGGTGGCCCTGACACTGGAATGGCTGGCGAAGCATTCCCACCACCGGTCGGAGCAGATGCGCGTGACCGGCTTCAAGTTCCACAGGGAGTTCGACCACTGGGAATGCCCAACGGGACAGTTGCTCCATCGGCACTCGGTTGACCATCAACGGAACATCGTGCGTTACCGGGCGATAGGGCACATTTGCAACTGCTGCCACAAGAAGCCCGACTGCACCGACTCTGACAAAGGCCGCGAGATCGAGCAGCGCGTGGATTCCTGGGTGCAGTCCGAAATCCACCATTACCATCGAGGCATTTCACTGGCAATTCTGCTGCTGGCGGCCCTGATCCTCCTGGCCCAACTGTTATGGTTCAAGCAGCCCCGGGACCTGATGTTGGTCGCAGGTCTGCTCGCTGCCGTCAGTGCCCTGGGTGTCCGTCTGCTGGCGGGGTTCCGAAGCACTCAAATGGTGGCGCGAGGGCCTCAATAATCAGCCCGCCCGGCCTGACGGCCGCTGCGCGGCAATCGTCAGTCCCGGTGTGTTTAGGGCAGAAGCAAATCCGTGCCGGCCACGCAATCCGAATTTCAACGCGCTTCGAATTTCTTGACTTTCTGTCGAGCTATCATATAAGGTGCTCCATTTTGGTGGGGCCACCGAATCAAGAGGGCAGATCCACACAAATATGAGAGCGATTCCAAATCCCGGGCGGACCTTTCGCGTATTGTTGGTGGTGGCGTGCTGCTCCCTGCCCGTCTTGATGGCGGGCCAGGAAAGGCAGGTGCCGGCAAGGCGCCCAGGCCTTTGGAACGAGTATCCGGCAGAACAGGTCAAGGCCGGGCGCATCCAGTTCCAGAAGACGTGCGCCTTCTGCCACGGGCCTGACGCCAACGGGGGCTCGACGGGCCCCGATCTCATGCGAAGCGCGGTGGTGCGGCACGACAACAAGGGCGACCACATCGGCCCGGTGATTCGCAGCGGATTTCCGGACAAAGGGATGCCGGCTTTCCAACTTTCCAATGACCAGATCATGGACATCGTGGCTTTTCTGAGCTTCCGGCTGGACCAGTCTGACCGCCGGTCGCCGGCCCGGACCAGCGCGAGCTATTCGCTCTCCAACCTGCTGGTGGGGAATGCGAAAGCCGGGAAAGAGTTTTTCGACGGCGCCGGCAAATGCTCGAGTTGCCACTCGCCCACCGGCGATCTGAAAGGTATTGCCGGCAAGTACCCGCCGGCGGAGCTGCAGGCGCGCATGATTTACCCGCGTCAGGGCCAGCGTCCCACCGCGGCGGTGACCGACGCCACGGGCAGGCAGTACACCGGCCCGATACGGCTGCTCACGCAGTACGACATCGCGATTATTGACGCTGACGGCGAGTATCACTCCTGGCCTATCCACTCCGTCAAGGTGCAGATCAATAACCGGCTGGCGGCGCACCGGCAGTTGCTTTCTGTGATAACAGACGCCGAGATGCACAACCTTTTCGCCTATCTGGAGACTTTGAAGTGAGGAAGCTTATCGCCATCCTGATGCTGTTCTGGGCCCCGTCGATTTTCGCCCAGGGGCTCGACCCAAGCGCCCTGCTGAAACCTCCCACTACAGACTGGGCCACCTACAACGGCGATTACACCGGCCGGAGATACAGCCCTCTATCGCAGATTAACCAGAGCAACGTCCAATCCCTCACGCTGGCCTGGGCCTTCCAGACCCACCAGCAGGCGATGAAATCCACGCCGCTCGAAGTGAACGGGATTATCTACTTCACGGTCCCAAACCACGTGTGGGCGGTGGACGCCCGCACGGGCAGGCAGATCTGGCAGTTCCAGCGTGAGTCGGAAGGAAACTTCATCGCCAACCGCGGCGTGGCGATGTACAAGGACAGATTGTTTTTCGGCACGCCCGATGCTCATCTGATCTGTCTCGACGCCAAAACCGGCAAGAAGCTCTGGGACGTGGTGGTGGCCGACACCGCCTTTGGCTATTACATCAGCATGGCGCCGCTGGTGGTTCACAATCACCTGATCGTGGGCATTTCCGGCGACCAGACGGACATCAAGGCCTTTCTCGATTGCAGGAGCCCGGAGGATGGCCATCTCATCTGGCGATGGTGGGCCACGCCCAAGCCGGGCGAACCCGGAGCCAACACGTGGCCGAATGCCGACATCATGGCGCACGGCGGCGGTACCACCTGGATGACGGGCAGCTATGATCCCGAGCTCAACCTGATCTATTGGGGCACCGGGAACCCGCACCCTGTCTTGTCCGGCCAGGTGCGCCCCGGCGCGAACCTTTATACCTGCTCGATTGTGGCCATCAATCCGGACACCGGCAAAATGGTCTGGTACTTCCAGCCTTCTCCGCATGATACCGAAGACCGCGACGCCAATGAGACGCCCATCATTTTCGACGCCGATTTCCAGGGCAGGCCGCGCAAACTGCTGGCTCAGGCCAGCCGCAACGGTTACTTTTTTGTGCTGGACCGCACCACCGGGAAAGCCCTGCTGAGTGTGCCTTATGGCCCCCAGAACTGGTCCTTGGGGCTGAACAAGCAAGGAGAGCCGGTCCCCAACCTGAAGAAGCAGCCGCAACTTTCAGGGACGTTTCTGGACGGCATGGGAACCAACTGGTGGGCTCCCAGCTTTGATCCTGTCACAGGGCTGTTCTACGTGAACGCCTACCGCGATGTCTTCATCACGTACCTGACGCGGACCGGCTCAAAGGAAACCGAGTCAGAACACCAGGGCGCCGTGGAGAGCCCGCTGTGGTCACAGGCCCAACTGCTGGCGATTGATTACAAGACCGGAAAAATCCGCTGGCAGCACGAAAGCCCTCCGGCGATCGGCTACGGTGAAAATGCTTCTGGAATCCTCACCACAGCCGGACGCCTGTTGATCACCGGCGATATTTCGGGCGATATCGAAGCGCTTGACCCCGCAACCGGAAAATCCCTCTGGCACGTCTACGCCGGCGGCCGCCTGACCGGCTGCCCCATGACCTACGAACTCAACGGCCGGCAATACCTGCTGACCGCCGTCGATAGCGTGCTCTACGCCTGGGCGCTGCCCGCCTCGAACGCGAACACACAATAGTGAAGGACCACGGGCGCGAAAGTTTTCCATTCCCGTCTGAATTCTGAATTCCGTTTGGCAACCCCCTCCTGCTGAAATGGCGCGCCAGAAATGAGTCGTCAACGCGCTTGTTTCCTGATAAGATAGAGAGTTTTCGCGGCACCCAATATGAGTGTGAATAAGGCCAACAATCCGTTCGGCTCACGTGCATCACTGGAAACAACAAGTGGCCGCGCCACCATATACCGCCTGGACGCCTTGGAAAAGGCCGGACTGGGAGGCGTTTCCAGGCTCCCGTTTTCGATCAAAGTGCTGCTGGAAGCGGTGCTGCGCAACTGCGACGGCAAACTGATCAAGGAAAGCGACGTGGCGGCGCTGGCCGCCTGGAGCGCCAAATCAACCTCCCGCCAGGAAGTGCCTTTCAAGCCCGCGCGGGTGATTCTGCAGGATTTCACCGGCGTTCCCGCCGTGGTGGACCTGGCGGCGCTGCGCTCGGCCATACAGCGGCTGGGCGGTGATCCGGCAAAGATCAACCCGCTTGTGCCGGTTGATCTGGTGATTGACCATTCCGTACAGGTGGACTTTTTCGGAATGACCACGGCCCTGCAGAAGAACGCAGAGATGGAATTCAAACGGAATCGCGAGCGCTACAAGTTTCTGCGCTGGGGCCAGCAGGCCTTTGACAATTTCCGCGTGGTTCCTCCAGCCACGGGCATCGTACACCAGGTGAACCTGGAGTATCTGGCCAAGGTTGTTCAAGCATCGCAGCAGGACGGGGAAACGGTGCTTTATCCCGACACGCTGGTTGGCACCGACTCGCACACGACCATGATCAACGGCCTGGGTGTGCTGGGCTGGGGCGTGGGCGGCATCGAGGCCGAGGCGGCGATGCTGGGCCAGCCTGTTTACTTCCTCACGCCGCAGGTGACGGGCTTCAAGTTGAAGGGCCGGCTGAGTGAAGGCGTAACCGCCACGGATCTGGTCCTGACCGTCACCCAGATGCTGCGCGCCAGGGGCGTGGTGGACAAGTTTGTGGAATTTTTCGGCGACGGGCTCGCACAAATGACCCTGCCCGACCGCGCAACCATCGGCAACATGTCACCCGAATACGGCGCGACGATGGGCTTTTTCCCCGTGGATGCGGAAACATTGCGTTACCTGCGCCAGACCGGGCGCACGGACGAGGAAGTGGAGCGCGTGGAGCGCTACACGAAAGAGCAGGGCATTTTCCGCAGCGCCGGAACGCCTGACCCGGAATACAGCGACACCCTGGAACTGCAGCTTGAAACAGTTGAGCCCAGCCTCGCCGGGCCCAAGCGCCCGCAGGACCGGGTGGCGCTTTCAAACATGAAAAGCGCCTTCCACAAGGCGCTGACGGCTCCCACCAAAGAGCGCGGCATCGGCCTCGCACCCGATGCGGTGGGCCGCACCGCAACCATCGGCTTTAACGGAACCAGCGCCAAAGTTGGCCACGGAGCGGTGGTGATTGCCGCCATCACATCATGCACCAACACTTCAAACCCTTCCGTGATGCTGGCAGCCGGCCTGGTGGCGAAAAAAGCGGTTGAGCGCGGGCTGCACGTTCCGCCTTACGTCAAGACCAGCCTGGCGCCCGGTTCCAAGGTGGTGACCGAATACCTGACGGCTGCCGGCCTGCTGGAGCCGCTGGAACAAATCCATTTTGATCTGGTGGGCTACGGCTGCACCACCTGCATCGGCAACAGCGGCCCTCTGCCGCCTGAGGTTTCAAAGGCCGTTAAAGAAAACGACCTGGTGGCCGCCGCAGTGCTTTCAGGCAATCGCAATTTTGAAGGGCGCGTGCATCCGCAGGTCCGCGCCAACTATCTGGCTTCCCCCCCGCTGGTAGTGGCTTACGCGCTGGCGGGTACGGTGGATATCGATCTGCCGAATGAGCCGCTGGGACATGACAAGGCGGGCAAGCCCGTCTACCTGCGCGAAATCTGGCCCACTCGCGAAGAAATTGTCGAGGCCATGAGCAAGGCCATACGGCCGGAGATGTTCCGCGAGGTTTATGCAAACGTCTGGAACGGCAACGCCACCTGGAACGACATCCCCGTAGCCGGCGGAGAGCTCTACCCCTGGAGCGAAGAATCGACGTACATCCAGGAACCGCCGTTCTTCACCGAGATGACGACCCATGTGCCGCCCGTCGAGGACATTCACGGCGCGCGCGTGCTGGCGCTGCTGGGCGATTCCATCACCACCGACCACATTTCGCCCGCCGGCGACATTCCTGAAGACGGCCCGGCCGGCCGCTACCTGATGGAACACGGCCTCAAAAAAATTGACTTCAACTCGTTCGGGTCACGGCGCGGGAACGATCGCGTGATGGTGCGCGGGACCTTTGCCAACATCCGCCTCAGGAACCAGCTCGTTCCCGGCAAGGAGGGCGGCTACACAGTGCACTTCCCGGAGCGCGAGCAGATGTCGATCTTCGACGCCGCGATGAAGTATAAGCAAGAGGGCGTGCCGCTGGTGGTGCTGGCCGGCAAGGAATACGGCTCCGGCTCGTCGCGTGATTGGGCCGCCAAAGGCACGCTGCTGCTGGGTGTGAAGGCCGTCCTGGCGGAAAGTTATGAGCGCATCCATCGCGGAAACCTTGTAGGCATGGGCGTGCTTCCGCTGCAGTTCAGGCAGGGCGAGAGCGCGGCCTCACTCGGGTTGACCGGAGAAGAGGTGTTCGACATCACCGGCCTTGGCGAGCACATCCAGCCTGGCTCGGAAATCAGCATCACCGCTGTGGGCCCGGACGGCAAGAGGAAAAGCTTCAAGGCGACCGCCCGACTGGATTCGGAGGTCGAAGTCACCTACTACCGCAACGGCGGCATCCTGCCTGCCGTGCTTCGTAATTTTCTGCGGGAGGCCTGATCGCGGCCGATCGGACGCACGGCCGGGATGGTTCCACTCGCAGGACGTGGTTAAATCTTGATTTAAGCCATCAACGCGCCGCGCGATCAGTTCCCCTGCCCTGTTGCGCACGGCAACCGTTGAATGTTTACAAAAAACTAACTGAGAGGATTCTTCTGGTATGAAATCGTATAACGGAGTCCCCGTTCCCGAAAACGGCACGGCCATCACGGCCACCGATGGCAGACTGACCATCCCTGACAACCCGATTATTCCTTACATCGAAGGCGACGGCACCGGCCGCGACATCTGGAAGGCCACGGCGCGCGTGTGCGACGCGGCGGTGGAAAAGAGCTATGGCGGCAAGCGCCGCGTGGCCTGGTTTGAAGTGTTCGCAGGCGAAAAAGCCTTCCGGCAGTTCGGCGAGTGGCTGCCCCAGGGAACGCTGGATGCGATCAAGGCGTTCCACATCGCCATCAAGGGCCCGCTGACCACGCCGGTGGGCGGCGGCATCCGCAGCCTGAACGTGGCGCTGCGGCAGCTCCTGAATCTTTATGCCTGCTGGCGGCCGGTGAAATATATTCCCGGCGTGCCCTCGCCCGTGCGGAACCCGACCCGGATGAACGTGATCATCTTCCGTGAAAACACGGAGGACGTCTACGCGGGCATCGAATGGCGCGAAGGCACAGACCAGGCGCGCCGCGCCATCGAGTTTGTCAACTCGCTGTTGCGCGAGGACAAGAACAATAAACAGATCCGCACGGATTCTGGCATCGGCATCAAGCCCATCTCCATTTTGGGGACGCAGCGACTCGTCCGGCGTGGCATCCAGTACGCTCTCGACCACGGGCAAAACCGCGTGACGCTGGTGCACAAGGGCAACATCATGAAGTTCACCGAAGGCGCCTTCCGCGACTGGGGCTACCAGTTGGCGCGCAAGGAATTCCGCGGCAAAGTTGTGACGGAGCGCGAAAGCTGGATTATCGGCAACAAGGACCACGATCCCAATCTCTCGATTGAAGCGAACGCGGCCATGATCGAGCCCGGGCTGGAAATGGCCACCGATGCCTTCAGGCAGGAAATCTATAAAGAAGTCAAGGACTGCTTGGACTCGATTTACGCGACGCACGGCAAAGGCAAGTGGAAGCAGATGATCCTGGTGAACGACCGCATTGCGGACTCCATTTTCCAACAGATCATGACCCGCGCCGACGAATACCAGGTGCTCTGCACGCCCAACCTGAACGGCGATTACCTGTCTGATGCCTGCGCGGCGCAGATCGGCGGGCTGGGTCTGGCGCCGGGCGCAAACATTGGCGACGGCTACGGAGTGTTTGAAGCCACGCACGGCACCGCTCCCAAATACGCCGACAAGGATGTGATTAATCCCGCTGCGCTCATTCGCTCCGCCGTGCTGATGTTTGAGTTTATCGGCTGGCCGGAAGCCGGCGAAATGATCGAGCGGTCGCTGGCTGCCACCATCGCGCAGCACCGCGTGACCTACGACCTCGAGCGGCTGATGGTGATGGAAGGCATCTCCGGGGTTACAAAGCTCGGAACAGCAGCGTTCGCCGATGCCATCATCGAAAATATGGCCGCGGTGAAGGCCGGTGCTGTGTAGCAGGACACTGATACGGCTGTCATTCTGAGCGAAGCGAAGAATCCCGGCATTTATTTCCTGGCAACTACGCGGATGCTTCGCTCTGCTCGGCATGACTGCGGGGTGACGCTTACCTGCACCAGCGAGAGAATTCCGGACATTCGAAATAATTGAAGGAGGCAGAGAATGCGCAAGAAGGTAACAGTGATCGGCGCAGGCAATGTTGGCGCCACGTGCGCGCATCGCCTGGCCGACAAGCAGCTTGGCGATGTGGTGTTGATCGATATTCTGGAAGGTGTCC
>DASSJE010000568.1:0-7891 GCA_035691365.1 Terriglobia bacterium | reverse complement strand
GAAGGATGAAAGAGCCGATGGGAATTGCCTTGAGGTTGAAATACGCTGCCTCCTGTTAAATGGCCGATCGTTGCCCCCTCCGATTTCGCTTTCTGGGTTAAACTGCTTTCCTGATGCCTGCTGGTGAAAAACTTTTTGCCGCCGCCGAGCGGCTGCATGAATATCTGGTTAAACGCCATTACCACGCCGGGCTGTTGCGCGGGCCGGACGCCGGCGTTCGCTTCAATCTGCGGGCGTGGCGGTTTCTGAAAAGCGCGTTCAGTTTTCTGCCCTGGCGTGACGATTACGTTTTTATCCAGACGCAGGGCTACTGGATTCTCGCCAACTGGATGCTGTTTGATGCCACGGGCGAGGGGCGCTGGCGCGACGTTGCACTCGAGAGCACGGAAGCCACGCTGCGCCTGCAGCGCGCAGACGGCGCCTGGGCCTATCCGCTGCCGGAGCGGCGGCACCTGGTCGCCACGGTGGAAGGCAACTGGGGCGCAATCGGTTTGCTGGCCACTTACGCGCGCGAGCCGGACCGGCGATTTCTCGATGGCGCCGCGCGCTGGTACGATTATCTGGTGGGGCGCATCGGCTTCCAGCAGCACAAAGCGGGCAAAGCGATCAACTATTTCGACAAGCCGCGCGGCAAGGTGCCCAACAATTCCGTGGAGGCGGCGTGGGTGTTTGCGCGGCTGTGGCGGGCCAGCGGTGACCGGCGTTATCTTGAACACGTGGGCGGCATGGCAGACTTTGTGAAGAGAGTTCAACTTGCAACAGGCGAGTTGCCTTACGTCGTCGAGAGCCCTCACGAGCGCCGCCGCGAGCATTACCTGTGCTATCAATACAACGCTTTCCAGTTTCTGAAGCTGGCGTGGCTGCAGGGCCTGTGGCCGGGCGAACCGGTTGCGGCCGTACTTCCCGGCTTGGCAAAATTTCTGGCCACGGGCGTCACGGATTCCGGCGCCTGCGCGGAAAATTGCTCCAGCCGCTCGGTTGAAGTGGACTATTACACCGCGGCGCTGGCCGCTGCCCTGGATGAAGCCGCGCGCCTCAATCTGGTTGACAGCGATCTCAGCCGGCGGGCTTACCATCGCGTCGCGGCGCGGCAGAAAGGCGACGGAAGCTTTATCTATTCCCAGGGCGATTACGGATTTTTGCGCGACAGCCGCTCCTACCCGCGGCCCATGGCCATGACGCTGTTTCATCTGCTCTACGGCACGGGCGCGGGAGACGGGTTCAAGGACAAGTAGAAGTTTGCTGTAAAAACGGTTTTTACGCCTGTCATTTTGAGCGCAGCCCTGTCCCGGATGGGACGGGGCGTAGCGAAGAATCCCGGCATTTATCTTCACGGAAATACGGGGATGCTTCGCTTCGCTCAGCATGACAACTTCGGCTTTTTCAGCGGCCTCGCAGGCGTATTCAGGTCACGAATGTGCGGAATTTGTGGAGTACTGAATTTCGGAACGCATGAGCCGGCGGATCGGGCGCAGTTGAAACGCGCCGCGGACGCCATGGCGCACCGGGGGCCTGACGATGAAGGCTTTTACCTGGATGGCGAGCTTGGCCTGGGCAACCGCCGGCTGAGCATCATCGACCTTCCGGGCGGGCACCAGCCGCTCTCGAACGAAGACGGAAATCTCTGGATCACGTTCAACGGCGAGATCTACAACTATCGCGAGTTGCGAAAACAGCTTGAAGGCCGCCACCAGTTCCGCACTGCTTCCGACACTGAAGTGATTCTGCATCTCTACGAAGAGCACGGCGCCGGGCTGCTGCAACACCTGCGCGGGATGTTCGCCTTTGCACTGTGGGACGTGCGCGAGCGCCGCCTGCTGCTGGCGCGCGACCGCATCGGCATCAAGCCTCTTTACTATTTGAATGAGCCTGGCCGCCTGGCGTTTGCCTCGGAGCTGCGCGCGCTGCGCCAGCTTGCCACGCGGCCGCTTGAAACCGATCCGCAAGCCGTCTATGACTTTTTCGGGTTTCGTTATGTGCCGGCGCCCGGCACGTTTTATCGCAACGTCAGCAAGCTGCTGCCCGGGCATTTTTTGATGGCTGACGCGAACGGCACCCGCCAGGACCGCTACTGGGATGTGCCGGGGGAAGACGAGAGGCCGCTGGCCGCCGAGGAATACGCGGCGCAGGTGCTCGAGACGCTGCGCGAGAGCGTGCGGCTGCGCCTGGCGGCCGACGTTCCGCTGGGGGTCTTCCTGAGCGGCGGCGTCGATTCCACGGCCATCGTGGCCATGATGTCCGACCTGGGCGTGCGGCCGCTGCGGACGTTTTCTGTGGGCTTCGAGGAGAAAAAGTTCAGCGAATTGCCTTACGCGCGGCGGGTGGCCGCCCGGTTTTCCGCCGAGCACACGGAGGTGTTTCTGCGAGCGCGGGACCTGGCGGATGAGCTTTCGCGGCTGGTCGCGTTCCGCGACGGGCCCGTGGCCGAGCCCACCGACGTGGCCCTCTACCGAATGTCGTGCAAAGCCGCGGAAAGCGTGAAGGTGGTGCTGGCGGGGGAAGGAAGCGACGAACTTTTTGCCGGCTATCCGAAGTATGCGGCGGACCGGCTGGCCGGGCTGGTTTCAGCGCTGCCGCAGGAAGTGACGGGCACCATTTCGCGCTGGCTGCCTTTTCGCCAGCGGCGGGTGAAGCTGGCGCTCGAGGCGCTCTCGATTCCGGATGAGGCGGAGCGCTCGGCCACCTGGTTCGCATCGTTTTCGCGCCAGGAGCGTGAGGCGCTGTTCTCGCCCGACTTTTTGAAGCAGGTGGACGTGGCGCATCCGGCGCGCATTTTCGCGCAATACCTCGAGCAGGTGCGCGATCGGCCGCCGCTGAAGCGCATGCTCTACGCCGATCTTAAAATCTGGCTGCCCGATAATCTGCTGCTGCGCGGCGACCAGATGACCATGGCGGCCTCGATTGAAGAGCGCGTACCGTTCCTCGATCACAAGCTGGTGGAGCTTGCGGCGCGCATTCCCGTGCGGCTGCTCACCCAGGGGTTCCGCACCAAGGTGCTGCTGCGCCAGGCTCTGCAGCCATACCTTCCCGAAGAAACGCTGCGGCGGCGCAAGGTGGGATTCACCGTTCCTGTCGGCCAGTGGTTCAGGAAAAATCTGAATTCCTTTGTGGCGGACCTGCTGCTTTCGCCCGATGCGCGCTCGCGCGAATATTTTAATGCCGCCAACATGGAAAACTTTGTGCGGGAACACTTCGACGGCGTCCGCGACCGGCAAAAACAGATCTGGGCGCTGGTGAATTTTGAATTGTGGATGAGGGGGTAAACGGGAATCGGGAAACGTGAGTCGTGAGTCGGGAATCGGAAAACGGGAATCGAGGCAGGAAAGATGCCAATCGAGCAAGGCTCGGAGGGGATTTTGGAAAATTCGGAAGAGTCCGTGCAAAAATCAACCGTTAAGTCTTACCGCGACTTACGAGTATGGAACGAGGCGATGACATTGGCGGAACGCTGCTATCTTCTCACGCGTGGGTTTCCCAAAGGTGAGCTCTATGGCATGACGGCGCAGATTCGCCGAGCGGCGGCGTCGATACCTGCCAATATTGCCGAGGCCTATGGCCGTGAAGGACGAGGTGAGTACATCCAATTCCTCCGCGTGGCGCAGGGATCCTTGAAGGAACTTGAAACCCATGTCCTACTTTCGGAGAGGGTCGGGCTAAGCCCTGGAAAAGCCAGTGCTCCAGTTCTTGACCAATGTGAGGCGGTAGGGAAAATGCTGCATGGGTTGATCAGATCTCTTCAGCGCAAAGACGCATGAGAGGGCAGGATGTCGCGGGGTCCCGACTTCCGACTCTCGACTGCCGACTCCCGACTCCCGCGAATTGCCCCTATTCGCTACTCGCAACTCGCTATTCGCTATTTTTTAACCTATGAACAAACCACCGACTCCCGACTGCCGACTCACGATTCCCGATTCCCGGTTCCCGTTTTCCGATTCCCGACTGCCGACTCCCGACTCCCGTCTCCCCATTCCCGCCACCGGCGTTTGCATCCTGATTGAAAACCTGACGGTGCCGCTCGACCGGCGCATGTGGCAGGAGGCGCGCACGCTGGCGGAGGCGGGCTATCGTGTGTCGGTGGTGTGTCCGAAAGGCCGCGGCTTTGAGCAGACGTACGAAGTGCGCGAAGGGATTGAAATCTACCGGCATGGATTGTGGGAAGCCTCCGGGCCGTTCGGGTACTTCCTGGAATACGCCATCGCGCTGGTTTCGCAATTCCGCCTGGCGATGAAGGCTTACCGCCGCACGCGCTTCCGCATTATCCACGCCGCCAATCCGCCGGACACCATGTTTCTGGTGGCGCTGTTCTTCAGGCTGTTCGGCGTGCGCTTCATCTTTGATCATCACGACCTGAACCCGGAACTTTATGAGGCCAAATTTGGCCGGCGCGGACTGTTTTACCGCCTGGTCGCGCTGGCGGAGCGCTGGACGTACCGCACCGCCGCCATTTCCATCGCCACCAACGAGTCCTATCGGGAAGTGGCGCTCACGCGCGGCGGCATGGAGCCCGGGCGCGCGTTCGTGGTGAGAAGCTGCCCCGACCTGAAGAACCTTCGCATTGATCCGCCAAAATCTGAACTGAAAAACGGCAGGCCGCTGATGGGGGTTTACGTGGGCGTGATGGGGCCGCAGGATGGGCTCGACCTGCTGCTGGAATCCATTCGCTACGTTGTTCAGGGCGCCGGGCGCCATGACGTCTCGTTTGTGCTGATCGGCCGGGGCAGCGAAACGCCGGCGCTCGAAGCCTGGGCGCGCGAGAAGGGAATCGATCAATGCGTCACGTTCACCGGGCGCGTGCCCGACGACGAAATGTGGGCTTACCTTTCCGCCGCCGACTTCGGCGTCGCTCCCGACCCGAAAAATCCCATGAACGATAAATCAACCATGAACAAGATTCTCGAATACATGGCCTTCGGCCTGCCGGTAGTGCTCTATGACCTGACCGAAGGCCGCCGCTCGGCCGCCGATGCGGGGCTCTACGCCCGGCCCAACGATCCCAAAGATTTCGCGCAGCAGATGCTGAAACTGCTCGATTCCGAGGAGCTGCGGCGCACCCTCGGCGCCCGCGCCCGCAAGCGAATCGAGGACAGCCTGAACTGGGAGATCGAAAAACACGAGCTGCTGAAGGCCTACAAAACAGCGCTGAGCGACGAAAAGTAGTCGCGATGGGGCATTCCTCCTGTAGTAAACACCATATTCAATACTGGTATCGAGTATGGTAAACTCAACCGTATGGAAACGGCTCGCAAAATCACTGTGGAAGTGCCGCCGGAATTGCTGAAGAAGGCGCAAAAGGCCAGCGGGTCCGGCATCACGCAGACCGTCCGCACCGGTTTGGAACTGGTTGCCGCGTCGGAAACCTATGCCCACCTGCGCAGGCTGCGAGGCAAAGTGCGGTTCTCGCGCAAGCTGGCTGAACTGAAAGCCGACCGATGATTGCCGCCGACACGAGCACCTGGGTTGCCTACCTCGAAGGCGGACGGGGCAAAGACGTCGAGCTGCTCGACACGGCGCTCGGCGATCGGCAGGTGTTGATGGTCCCGCCAGTGCTGACGGAGTTGCTGAGCGACCCGAAGCTTCCCGAGAGCGTGGCGAAAACTCTTACCGAAGTTCCGCTGATTGGAATCCAACCGGGTTACTGGGAAAGGGCCGGCGCGCTGCGCGCCAGGGCGTTGGCAAAGCGGCGCAAGGCCCGCCTGGGCGATGCGCTGATCGCCCAGAGCTGCATCGACCGGGGCGTCTCACTCGTCACCCGCGACCGCGATTTCCGTGCGTTTGCTCATGCTGCCGGGCTTGACCTGGTTGTCGGATAGCCGCCCGCCAGCGAATCGGACACGCGCCTGCAGACAGGCCAGCGGCTTCAGCGACCGCCCTCACGGCGCGGCGGCGCGGCGATGAAATCCTGAGTAATGTAAAGGTCGCCGTCCGGGGCCCGCACGATGCCGATCCCGATGTCGGTGTAGGCGGGGTTCAGGATGTTGCCGCGATGGTTCTGCTGGAAGCGCGGCTCGTCCATCAGATCCTTTTCCGCGTCGGGGACAGTCCTGTCCATGGAAATATTCTCCGCCAAACCGCGCCACTCGATGCCGGCGGCGTTGATGCGGTCCGTGGGCGTCCTGCCTTCCGGGTCGACGTGGGCAAAGTAGCGGCGCACCATCATGTCGCGGGAATGCGCCAGCGCCACGGCGGCCAGCTTGTCGTTCCACCTGAGCGGCAGCGCTCGGCCATGAGTTTCGGCGGCGTTCGCCGGGTCCTCGCGGTCGCGATTGACGAGCGCCAGCATCTGTTTCGCCAGACTTTCCATGCTGTCTGCGCCGGATTCCGGCCGCCGTGCTGCCCGGGCGGGTCCAGCTCCTGGCGCGGCCAAAACCGGCGCAAGCACCGGGAGAAAGAGCGCGGCCAGGAGAACCATCAAGCACGCCCCGCGCCGCGAAGGCTTTGCTGTTTCGTGCTTGCCGGGATGTGAGCAGTAAAAATTGTTGAGAGTCATGGCCGGACCTGCGGACGCTTCCTGAAGAAAAATCTGGCAAGCCTTTATTACCATCCAGGCAAATTAAGGTCAAGGGAAATCATGTTGCGGGGCCGGTGGCGGATTTGGCGCCGCGGCTGCGGTGCGTGAAGTCAGGGAAAGCGGTTGCGCAGAATTGTTGTATAACTTTGTTCCTTTCCATCCTGCCATCCTCGGTGCCCCAACTCGTCATTCTGAGCGCAGCCCTGTCCCGGATGGGAGGGGGCGCAGCGAAGAATCCCCGCATTTGCGGGAAAATAAACTGCCGTGATCCTTCGCTCCGCTCAGGATGACGTGCCAATGTCGCCGGCATGGCAAACCAAAATTTTCAATAACCGTCACACTCGTTCCAGGCGGCCGGGCAGAATCCCGGCCTTCGGAAACGCTGCGCCACGTAACTACGCGCGTTCCAGGCGGCCGCCTTCGCGGTGGTCGGCGCGCAGCAGCAGAAGTGAAAAGACGAGTCCGCAGAATCCCAGCGCCCCGAACATGACCTGGCTCGAGGTATAGCCGTGCGTGGCGTCGCGCAGCGCGCCATTGGCGATGGGGAAGGTTGCCAGGCCCACATTCTGCAAGGCGGTCATCAGGCCAAACGCCGTTCCCACGCGGTTCTCATCCACGATCAGCGGCACCGAGGGCCAGATGCAGGCGGGCACCAGCACGAACGCCGCGCCCAGCACAATCATGGGGAAGACCGGCCAGATGCCGGTAAGGCCCAGCAGCAGGTGCGCGGGAATGATGAGCACCGAGCCGAGCACCATCAGGGTGGCGCGGCGTCCGATGCGGTCCACCAGGTTGCCGGCAAAGGGCGCCAGCACCATCGAGGCCGCGATGATGATTGACGTGGTGCCCTGGGCGGTGCTGAACATGTGCGTAAAGTTGTAGAACACGCCGGAGATAAATCCGTGCCCCGCCGCCGACGCCAGCGGCATGCCCCACTTGTCGTGGAAGAAGTCGGTGGCCAGCGCCGTGAAGGGAAAGATGGCCGAATAAAACGCCACGCAGATGCCCACCGCGAACCAGTACGAGGGCCGGAATTTTCCCACGTCGCTCCAGGCGATCTGGTCGCCGCCGCCCGCTTTGGGCAGTTCGAGGATGGGCTCCGCGTGCCGGTCCATTAGCGTATAAATCCAGTTGCACACCAGGCTGGCCAGGCACAACCCGGCGGCAATCCACAGCGCGTCGCGCCATCCAAAACGGCTGGCCAGCAGTTGTTCCGTGTTGAATGAAAACAGCGTGCCCAGACGGCAGATGGTGAGGGCGATCCCGAACGCCAGGGCCAGTTCCTTGCCTTTGAACCAGCGCGCGATGATGGCGCTTTGCGCCACTATCATCGATTCCGAGCCGATGCCGAAAAGCACCCGCCCCAGGTAAAGCACGGGCAGG
>DASSJE010000567.1:0-7604 GCA_035691365.1 Terriglobia bacterium | reverse complement strand
ACCCTCTTTTGATAAATCCCTCCGCGAAATAGTGAAGTTCTACCTCTTTCGCGGATTCCAGTCCTCCTATGAGGATGACGCAAGGTGCGCCCGGATGGTGGATCCTCAGATAGCCGGTGAGCTCCACGGGCTGGAAGGGTATTGTGCATCGAACAGCCGGAGGATCCAGTCGCGGCGCGAGCCTCTGATAGCTTCGCCGCGAGGAGCGCCGAAGGCCCTCTTTTAATAAGGATTTTGGAACCTTTAACTGCGCGTGATGGAAATAATCGGTGGCATGCTGCCAGTGCTCCCGGGGGGTCGCGACCCAGCCTTTCTCGTGTAACGCCTCCGCAGAACTCTCCCAGCGTTCACCGAGATCAGCTAATCCTCGAGAAAATGAAATCCAATCTTTCGAAGTGCTGGATAACCTTTCGAGGTCCCCGTAGGATACGCCGAAATTTATGAATCGTGAATAGAGTGACTGAAAATTCTGAGCTTCCCTGATTCCTGACATTTTATCTTCCTTATTAATTGTGCCGTTGCAGAACCACGACGGTATTCAGACCGCCCTTACCGCGACTGCAAGATGCAACCGCATCCACCTGTTTCTGTAACACTTGGTCGTTAAAATGAGTGCTTCCAAACTGCGGATCCGGTTCGTCCAGGTTTACGGTCGGTAACACCACATTGTTTTGGATCATCTTGCAGGCCAAAGCCGCATCCAGTGCGCCTGCCGCAGCCAGGGTATGGCCAAACATGGACTTCGGGGAACTCACCGTGGGGGAATGGGCCGTGCTTCCAAAAATTTTCTGTAGAGCCGCGGCTTCCGCATGATCGTCCGATTGGGTAGCTGCCCCCTCCGCATTGACGTGGTCGATATCTTTCGGTTCCAGGCCAGCGGCGCAAAGCGCCTCAGAGAAACAGCGAGCCAATCCGCTTCCCGCCGGGTCGGCCGGGGCGTCCATGGCCACTGAAAAACCAGTAATCTCGGCATAAATGCGTGCCTTGCGTGCCTGCGCATGTTCCAACTCCTCGACCACCAGAATCCCGCTGCCCTCCCCCAATACCATGCCGGTGCGCTTGCGATGAAAAGGCCTATACGCAAGCAGGGGATCCGTGGTGTCCTTGGACAGCAAGCCTGTGGTTCCGTACATCAGGAATGCATACGGTACCAGCGGCGCCTCAAACCCGCCCGCAAAAGCTACATTGCAATGCTCATGACGGATGGCATGTGCCGCTAAACCCACGCTTTGCAAACCGCCGGCCCGATCAGCTACAACCGTCTTGGCATGACCCCGGATTCCCGTCTGGATGCTCCACTGTCCCTGGGCAGCCGCATAGAACCATGCGATCGCCTGATAAGCGTTGACCCTCCCTGCCCCAAGAAAAGCTTGTGCATAGAGTTCCGGCTCGGCAAATTCCATCCCTCCCATCAGGTTGGAAAAATAGATACCCACCTGGTTTGGATCTTCATTCTTCAACACCAGGCCCGCATCCTCAGCCGCCAGCTGGCATGCAGCGATGCCCATCTGTGAGGACCGATCTGTTTGCTGCACCACTTGAGGAGCGACATACTTCGTCGCATCGAACCCTTCCAGTTCGCCGCCAACTTTGCATCCATAGCGTTGGGTATTAAACCTCTGAATCGCGCCAATCGCATTGTGGCCTGAGAGGCAGCGGTCCCACACCTTGTCCATCCCAATTCCGCTGGCACACATCGCTCCCAAACCTGTAATTACCACACGTCGTTTCGATGACATCGCTATCTCCCTCCCCGGGCGGCCACTCTCTCGCCAAATTCCGAACTGGCAAAAAGAACTGCTGAATGAATTCCAGAAAAACCGCTCGCATTGCATTCCACCACATGGATCGGAACGTCGCGCGCTTCATTGGGTATGTAGTCCAGATCGCAGGCCGGATCGGCATTCTCATAGTTGGCCGTTGGAGGAGCTACGTTCTCCCGTATGGCGATCAGCGAGATGATCGATTCCACAGCGCTCGCCGCTCCCAGCGGATGGCCCAGCACAGCTTTGGAGGAACTAATCGGGATCTTGCGCGCATATTGCCCAAAGGCAATTTTGAACGCGGCGGTCTCGTTCCTGTCATTCTGCATCGTGGAACTTCCATGGGCATTGATGTAATCCACTTCCTCGGGCTGGATGCGTGAGTAGTTCAACGCTTTCGCCAACGTATCCCCCAGAGCCACGCCGTCCGCTGGTAGCCCGGTCATGTGATATGCATTGCAAAGGCTAGCGGCTCCCAGGACATACCCCAATATCTGTGCTCCTCGCTTCCTGGCATGCGTCTCCGACTCCAGCACTAGAATTCCGCATGCTTCCGCCAGCAGGAAACCATCGCGGTCGCGGTCAAACGGACGGGAAGCTCTCGTCGGATCGTCATTCCTTCTAGTCAGGCAGCGAATGTTGTCAAAAGAAGAAAGCACGATCGGCGTGATGGGCGCTTCAGAACCTCCGGTGATCATCACGTCCACCACTCCGTCGGCAATCAACTCCGCCGCCAACCCGATGGCATCAACACCTGCCGTGCATCCTGTGGACATGGTGGAGCAAAAACCATAAAACCCGTGGCGCCGGGCCACTTCATCAGAAACTGAATGGGCGCAGTATGTGTCAAACAGATACGGGTCGGCCTCATCCGGCCGCACGTCGACTCGCTTCGGCTTTTTCCGGTCTGCTTCCGTCTTGCCAACGAGCAGGTTAAACGCCTTCTCCATCGAGGCCACACCCCCAATGGCTGTACCAATACATACGCCGGCCCGATAGGGGTTGATCTTGGATGAATCGATGCCAGCGCTAGCCATGGCACTGCTGGCGCTGGCGATCGCAAACTGTGTCACCCGGTCCAGACGAATCGCTTCCTCCGGCGTAAGGCCCCAGTTTGTAACATCGAATCCATGCACCTGAGCCACGATCCGCGTTGTGTTCTGTGAACAGTCAAATGCCTTGATCGTTTCACCGCATGTTTTGCCGTCCCGCACGGCGCTCCACAAAGCCCCCAATCCGATCCCTGCAGGGCTGATTGCATGCATTCCAGTCACGACAACTTGAGTCATAATGTCTCCTCTAACTCGCCATCTGCAGGCTGACAAGTTGCTTGCCTTCTTGTGAAGCCAGGAAATCCCCCACCGCATTGATCATCGCCATCCCGTTGTGGTGAAGGTTCGCCGTAATCTTCTCCCGTGCCGCCGCCACCGAGCTGAGGCCCAGAATCTCCAGCGCCTTTTCATCATCCACATCCACGCGGTGTGTGACTTTCACTTTGGTTCCCGAACCATTCTCTTCAAAACTCCAGACTCCGGTGTGGGCACGCATAAATCCAGGTGGTTTTGGCTGATGGAACGCGATGGCATGGGGAGTAACGGAAATCCGTTCGGTCTCCATCGCGTATTTTTTTCCATCCGACTGCACTTCCATCGCATAGCGCTGCCAGCCGTCCTGCTCCTGGACTATCTCCACGCCAGTAACGTGTGATGTCAGTCTCGGCCATAGCTCCGCACGCCAGAAGCAATGAAATACCTCAGCGCGGTGCGCTTGAATCAATCCGCTGTCGATCAGTTCCAATATCATGTCTATTTCCCTTTCAGAGTTACAGCTTAACTATTGCTTACTTGAATGACCGCCATTAGATTCCCACTACCAATGAAAGTTACAGGCTGGGTATAGGGAAAGCACTTAGCTGCTGGTTTGCAGGTGGGGAAGATGGCTATATGCGGAGTCTTACTTGGTATAGCGTTTCTTTCGTGCTACGCATCTTCAGCAATAAGAAATCGACTTTGCGCGCGGTAGCTGCGCTTTTCTGCGGAAAGGATGGATTTTGCAGAATTTCAGTGTACCGGCTCCGCTCTTCATCACCATTTCATTTTTTCGCTGCGAACAGCAAATCACGTTGTCGCTAGCCATCTTTCTCTTGATAACGCTCAGTTGTTCCGGCGAGATGCCGAGAAGGCTCGCTATATCTTTGTTTTTGAGCGGAAGGCCGATGGATCCTGTCAACGTGCGCCGGTCCAGTACCAGCGCCAGATCCAGCAGTAGCTGCTCAAATCTTTCCCTTGTGTTCCGCGTAGTTGCTTCCCTGGCGCGTATTACGGCACTCAGCAGGTTCTGCGCATATTGGTGAACAACAAAGAGCCCGGCATTCCCGCCTTTTGTGAGGGCATTCATGAGCTTGTGCGAGCTGATCGCGTATATCACGCAGGGCATCAGTGCTATGGCCGAATATGGGATTGCGATTTCGTCGACGCTGGACGATCGGCCGAACATCTGTCCCGGCAGACACAGGGCAAACATCGCTGAGCGGGTTTGGAGTCGTTGTTCTGTTCTTTCCAGGGCGACGAGCCCCTGATCCAGCAGGAAAAGGCTCCGCCTCTCGGATCCAGGCCGGAATATGTGTGCGCCTGCTGGATAATACTCTGGAACTGCCAACAAGGAGTTGTGATGCCATTCTGCAATTGTTGCCCTGGCCCTGTCTTTGCTCCACGGAAGAATAACCGCCCTGGATGGCTCGCGTTCTGCTGTCGGGGGCGCCATAAATGAGAGCATTCAGGTACCACTCCTTGCAGTATCGCTTCCAGGCAGAACCCACATCCGTTCCTCCGGAAAGTGTTGAACTCGCCTTTCTCTACTTAGCTTGCGTTTGATCGCACTAAATTGCTGGGCTGAGATGCCCAGCAATGAAGCGATACAACCATCGGTCAGGGGAACGGTCAAGCGGACTTCTCCTGACGGATCGGGATTGAATGCCGAGGCAACGTGGTGCAGAAAACGTTCGAGCCTGGAACCCGCATCCAGATGCACCAGATCATTGAGAGCGGCCGCTTCAAATAAGTCTCGCTCATGTTGCCTCGATATCAAAACACCTGCCATTCCCCCACGCCTGACCTCATCGATCAGCCATTGAGAGCTAAGCACGCGGACCACCGAATGAGTGACGCTGCTTGCCGATAGATTGATTCCATGATGGAGAAGATATCCGCCATGGCCAAATATCTCTCCCGGCCTGCGGAGCGCGGTGAATATCTGCCGGCCGCTGCTCAACTGATGAGTCAACGCAATGACCCCTGATTCCACCAGATAAAATTTGTCTGTTGAGGAATCGGGGCCTAACAATACCACGCCCGGGTTACACTTCCGGACTGTACCCAGCAATGACACTAGCTGTTGCCAGTCAGCCAGACGCTGGGACAGATCGTCTCTATTCCAGTCCGGATGACTGTCAATGGCGATTGTATGCTCAGCTGTCATTTGCACACCCACTTTCTCTGTTCATTGACGGGACGCAAATCATCCTCACAGACTTAAGACAGTTTCCCCTTCTTGTCATTCCGTCTATAGTCCGCATCGATCAGGTTTGTGAGACTGCTGATGGTAAGTGTTCCGGAAACCATTCGATCAGGAACAATCACCGTGAATTGCGCCATGATCGAGTCCGCCAGATCGAACAGACCCAGCGAATCAAAGCCGGCATCCAAAAGCGTCTTGTCGTCACGTATGTATTCCGTATTAATTCGCAGTTGGCCTGCTATGATGCAGCGCACCTCCTGTTCCAGCGTGGTCATCAGAATTTTTGGATGTTCCATATGCTCTTACCCGTCTTTCCTTTGAACTGGCCAGGTGTGGGGCCTCTCCTTATGCTTGGTCTTTCAAAAGCGACTTACGGCATATCAGATTACGGATTGGTCCCAAAGTTACCCCGCGCGCTGACGAAACCAGCTATTGGCCAGAAGCATTCAAACGCGTTCTATGTTTCGACTGGTGAGGCAAAGGTCTCGTCCCCAGTTTGTGTACAAGGCGTTTTGACCGGAGGGACCACCCTAACTGGCCCCTCCGAGTCACTCCACCCACTTGTCATGACTTCCTGTTACTTGTCAAAGCTGCTTCAGGAAATCGATTAATGCCTGCTGGTCCTGGGGGCTTAGCGCCCGGAACCGGCGGATGACTTCTCGCGCCTCCCCGCGTTTGGTTTTGGATATCGCGGTGTCATATTGCGGGCAGATGACATCCTGGGGCGACTGGCCGTACAAGACATTTGACACTCCTCCCGGCGGTATCGGGCATCCGGCTCCCGAAATATGTGGCGTGTTGCTGTCATCCGGAGCCGGGAGATCATGCAGTTCAATCGCGGCGCGGATGGCATCGTCCAGAGTGCGCACGACAAGCGGCGCGTTGGTAACCCTGCTGTTGGTTGTCACCGTGCCCGCGGGCGCGGTGTCCACTGTAAGCTGGCTCAGGTACACGCGAGCGTCATGCAGGAACGGTGGGCCCATTCTTCCCATGCCCATGAGTGGCGCAGTGCGGAAGTCACGGCCATTCGCCGTGGCCTGCTGGCTACTGAATACGTCATCGGCCAGATTGCGCGGCAGATCGAAAGTGGCAAAGATGGGGCCTTGGCCGTTATCGCGATCACCAGCTTCATTGACCTGGTGGCCTGCATCTTCCCCGTTCAACGCTCGACGGGAAATAATCAGCGGGTCCCGCGGTCTCATGGCAAAGCGTTCGGCATCGATGGTGGGCATTTCATGCATAAGCAGATCTGAAAAAAGCGGCGCCCATACGAAGCTGAGCTGCGCAGAACCGACCTCTGCCGGAGATGCCCCGGTCCTCTGAATTGGAGTATGGCAGCTGGCGCAGTTCAATTTGCGATCACTCTGGTTGATGGCATGCGGATCAAGACCATCATCGCCCTCGGCCGGCATCCGTCCGGGAACCATGCGGTTGGCGAAAGCCGTCAGATCGATCCCAAACAACTCTGCTCCACGCTGCACCTTGCCTTCACGGCTTTCCGCAGGCCTGCGCTTCGACGGCTGAGGTGATTCGAGTACCTTCATTAATGTCTGCCCAAATTCCGGTGGCGCCGTATTGCGAATGAAATTCCGCAGGCTGAAAGGCGTCGAAAGATGGATATCCGCGAGATGGGGAGCAGGGACACAACCCGGCCGTGCAACATCGATCGGGGCGAAGTTGATTTCAGCCAGATTCAACAAGCTGGTGAACCCGAGTTCACCTTGAAGTCCTCCGGTGACAAACTGGAGTATCTCCGCACCGTTTGCCCGCAATCCAAAGCGGCCAACTCCTCCCACGAAACCACCTTTAGCGGGGATTTCATTGTGGCGTCCCGCGATGCAATCACCCGTACATCCCAGGGCGCCGGCGAAATTGCCCAGCGATGAGTTATGGCCTTTTGTGTCGGAAGGATCTTCGCTCGCCAGAATGTCACTCGTCGGGACGGCTTCAATCAATCCTCGACCAATATATGGTGGTCCAGCGCGCTCGCCTATGGTCCGCCTGAAACCACTCGGAAAAAGGTTGGTGTCATCGGGCACACCCACCAGGTTCTCGTCTACTTCGATTGCCGGAATGGGATCTGCCAAACATTCAGGGATCGATGGCCGCGTGTGTTGCACGTTACCGCCGAAGGCCTGCGTTATGTGGGTCACCGGATTGACAAACGTTCCGTCGAGAGGGTCCTGCACATTGAGTGAGGATGAGAAGTCCGCGAAAATGGTGAAGGCGGCCGTCCGACCAGTGTCGTTAATGGCGTCGAGATGGTCGGCCGAGCGGCCGCCGCCGGTGGCCGGATCAAGCGACGTAAACTTGAAGTTCGTCGGT
>DASSJE010000566.1:0-4805 GCA_035691365.1 Terriglobia bacterium | reverse complement strand
CGCTCACCGTTTAAATCATATCCCGTTTTGGGATACTGGCGAAAGGCTGGCCATAATCCAGCCGATTGAAGGATGCCAGCTATCGTCGCCGCTATACTCGATTCTTGGAAAGGCTTAAAGAAGCCCGATCCACTGCCCGCTTGACCCAGGTGGAAGTTGCAATGCGGCTAAGCCGGCCACAATCCTTTGTCTCCAAAATCGAATCTGGCGAGCGCCGAGTCGATGCCGTCGAATTGGCTGAACTAGCGGAACTGTATCGCAAGCCACTGGAGTTCTTCCTGCGGTAGGGTGGCGAAAAGCCACACCAGGTCCCACTAGCGGCACAGGCGGGGTATACCCCCTAGACTTGCTATACGATCGCCTTCTGAGCCGCCCGCCTGACTGTGCCCTCTCCGATCCCCATGTCCCGGGCGATCGAAGCCCACGAGAGCCCCTGCGCGCGTAAATTGGCAATTCTCGGCGTGTCCACAACAACGTGCGGGCGGCCTAGCCGCTTGCCCTTTGCTCGGGCGGCAGCAATGCCGGAGCGGACGCGATCACGGATCAACTCCCTCTCAAATTCCGCGATGGTGGCGAAGATCCCAAAGATCAACCGCCCATTCGGAGTGGACGTATCCACCCCCTCATGCAGGCTGACAAACTCGATGCCCAGGCCGCGGAACTCTTCCAGCAGGTTGACCAGTTGCCGCAGGCTTCTGGCGGCGCGGTCATAGCGGTAGACAACAACCGCATCTATGCGCCGTTTCCGGCAGTCGGCCAGGAGCCGGTCCAGTTCTGGCCGCCGCTCCTTCGAGCCCGAGATGCCACGGTCCACGTACTCGCCGGTGACCTCCCAGCCGCGGTGCTGGCAGTACTCCCGTAGTTCACGCAACTGCATCTCGGGGTCCTGCTGATGATTCAAAGTGGAAATTCTGGCATAGCAGGCGACTCGGATTGAGCGCCCTGTAGAATCGTTCTTAGCCATCGTTGCACCTCCCAGTGCATCGTTGGTTAGGGTCGCGTTCGCGCTGCAAGCACGGGCGCGGCCCGTTGTTGTTTTTAGGTCCGCTTCTTTTGGCGGCCTCTTCCTTTGCCGTAATTACCTGCTTTGTACTTGCGAACCTGCCGCACATCCCTGTCTGTCCAGCGCCAGAGAGTGCGCCCGCCACCGATGGGCACCGCGATGGATGGGCGTACCTTCTTGCTGCTGAGCCAGTGGTGCAAGGTCACCCAATGGATGCCGATCAGTTTCGCGGCTTCTCTTGTGGAGTAGGTCCGCATACATTCTCCACTAGCACAGTTAGCGCAATAAGCAGGGCACGTCAATGAGAATCGTACTTTTGCGGTCATGTGAGTTTCATTTCGGGAAGCATCGCGCTGGAGTAGAGCATTGACATTTTGCCGCTTGACGGCTGCAGGGCTCTGGCGGGACGATGCTCTTTCCGCACATGCCAACCGAGGACGGAGCCACGCGAATAGAAATCCTGATACGTCGCGCGGATCAGGACGTGCTGCGCGACGCCGCACGCGCCAGGAAACAAACCTTGGCGAGCTTCCTGGCGGAGACTCTCGCGGTGGTAGCCGTAGATCTGCGCCAGCCACCGCGGCCCGCAGTCACCTGGCTGGATGTATATAGCCGGCACGCTGACCTGGCGCCCGACGCCATGGACGACGATAGCGAGATTTACTACACCATGTCCCGCCCCCCACGCCGGGCGCGCTTGGCTGCTGGACCTCCTCGGAACCGCTGAAGCGCCAAGCGCCGCAACTTTCCCTTTCCACACTTGACCGTGCCAGTAGGGTGTAGTATTGGCGCATGGACGAAGAATCACTTAGGCAAGCTCGGATCGAACTGGCGCGGGCGGGCGGACTAGCGCGTGCCAAAGCACTAACCGCGAGGCAGCGGAGGGAAAGCGCGATTAAAGCGTCCAAGGCCGCAGCCAAGGCGCGCACGAAGAAGGCAAAACAGAAGAAAGCCTGAAAAGAGGGCGCGGTAGGGTCGGCTCCCCGCCGCGCCGCATGGTGACGTTGATGGGCAATCGCCGTCGGGTGAAGCATACCACCAAAGCGCCTCGGACAACGAGACGAAGCGCTTCTTCTGAGCAGGAAACCTCCAGACTGCACGCGCACTTGCAGCAACTGGAGCAAACGCTCGCGGCGCTTGAGGCAGACCCCGAACTCCAGGCCGATGAAAAGGCCACGCTACGGCGGTGTTACCAGGAGCGGCTGGAATTGCTCCGGCTCCAACTCACACTCCTGCCAGAGGCTAAGACTGCGGCTTTTGCGCAAAGCTTATTGCAGGCCGAGTCGAGCGAAGGTGGGAAACTTAGGGCCATTAGATCCGTCCAGAGACTAGCGCGTGGCCGCGCTTTGGGAGGCGGAAACCGAGATTCCCAATGTGTACATGAGGGCGCCCTCGAGGAACAGGCCGACCGGCTGCAACGCGCGCGCATTGATAAGGCCAGCCAAGAGCTTCGGGAGGTGCAGGCGCGGTTGGCAGCCGTGCGCAAGAGAATAACCGCGCTCAAGGCGGGCGAGAAGAAGCGGGCCGCGACCATCCGCCAAGTGATGAAGATTCGGGATGCCAGAAAGCGGACAAAGAGGGAGCAGGAGGAGCGTGCGGCAAGCCAGGTATCACCACCGCAACTGCCACCGTCCGAGAGCCCCGTGGAGGCACCCCCGGTATCGCCGCCGCCCTCAGATCCTCCCGCAGCTTTAGTTGAGCTGCCAGCCCTCGGCGAGAGTCCCTTCCCTGAACAGCAATTTCGCCACTATCCCGATTCGAGGGAGGTCTGGCTGGCCGGGCAGCGGTATTCAGTTAGTGAGCAGGGCAATGAGATCGTTGCCATTCTCTGGACCGGTTGGCAGTCGGACACGCCGGACATGTTTGGGAAAGACATCCTGAAGAAGATCGGCAGCACAAGTGCGGACGCGCGCCTTCGGGATGCCTTTGGTAAATCATCGCCACTCTGGAGGAAGCTCATCGTCCACAGCCCCGACGCTAGGCCAGGCACCTATCGGTTGAACCTCCGTAAAGCTTAATAAGCTCTGATTTCCACACCCTCTACCACGGAAAACCCCGCCTACCACGAAAAACCCCGCCTAAAACCCCGCCCACAACCCCGCCTGTCTTGGGGAATACTGCCGATGTTGCTGCCGGAGCAGGCCATGGACATTCGCAAATCGCGGGAAGCTGTCAGCTGCAGTCGGCTTGAACTAGAGGCGCACAGCGGGGTTAGCCGTTGGCGCATCTCGCTCGCTGAATCTGGTTACATCCAGCTGCGGGACGAGGAACTCGCCGCCATCGAAGAGGCGCTGTTGAGGTTGAACCGTGAGCGAGTTATGCAGTTTCAGGCCGCAATATCCGGCAGGAGTTTGGACCTCGCGGGAAGGGTTTCAGTCTGAAAACAGAACGCCCGGGCCGCCAGCCCGGGCGAGAAAGAAGGTACACGGATGCACCACGCACCGAGTTCAAAATACCGCAACTCCAGTCCGGAAGCAAGTCCCGCCAACCAGGCCGCGATTTCTCGCGCACTATTCTTCGGCGAACGTGGTGAGTCTCAACCTGGCCGCTCTCCGCTGGACACGGTGGAGATGGCCGCCAACTTGGTGCGCGAACTCAGCGCATTTCTGATGTTGCTCTCTCCCGAGACCTGGGCCGTGGTTCACGACACGGAACAAGTGCAGGAGTTGGCTTCCGCCGTTGACGAATTGAAGGTAACGGTCGCGGCGATGAGAGGAGAGGCAGCCGGGGACGGAACATCCACCTGCCTGCCGTCACAGGTGCGTCATGCGTTGCGCACGTATCGGCGGCGGTTGCAGTTCTTAGCCGTCAACATTCAGCTCAGCGATCCCGGTGCCCGCGAGTTACTCACTGAAGTTCTCAGTTTCGACCGGTGGTATGCAGCTCACCTCCAAAGGTGCCAGGACTGCCGGCAGGGGGTTCAGCATCCATGAGCGGCGAGCCGGATGGCTTCATCAAGATTCGCAACGGACTCAGGGAGCACATCCGCCAGGGACACCTTTGCCCCACCGACCTTGGCATTTACCTCTTCCTCCATTTGGAGGTGGACTGGGGCACCGGCATTGTCTTCACGAACGCCTCGGGCATCGCCAACACTTTCGATGGGAAGGTAAGCGTCAGAACCGTCCAGGACGCGCTGCACCGACTGCGAGAACACCGCTACATCAACTACCGAAGGGGCAACGGTCAGCGCGCGAGCTACACCATCCTCATCCATAAGTACCAGCCGACAGTGGGCGTGCGGTGCGGGTTCCGTCTAAATGCATTTGCCGACAATAGTTTAACTAACCCTGTCTATGAGCCTTTGGGGCGGTCACCGGACAGTGGACGTGCAGATGTGCGGACAGCGGACGTGCGTAACCAAGAAGTACTAGAAGTTCTAAACCCCTCTTTCCCTCAAGTTGAGTTTGAGGTGAGTGGGGAGGGTGGCGCTGCGACGGGACGGAAAACCAAGCTGACGAAGCTGGCCGAAGAGATTTACCACGAGTACCCACGCAAGGTAGCAAGGCAAGATGCGCTTAAGGCCATCAAACGGGCGCTTTGCACGATAGCGACTGACAGCAGCAGAGACCCCCATTTCGCCGGCGATCATGAGAAGGCGGCTAGTTGGCTAAAGCGTCGGGTCCTGCTCTACGCCAATTCGCCCCAAGGGTGTCGGCCTGATAAGACGTTCATCCCCCATCCAGCCACCTGGTTCAACGGCGGGCGCTACGACGACGACGAACAGAATTGGCAATACCTGTCCGGCGGAGGAGACACTTCTGCAAAGAAACCGGCGCGAACCAATGGCCGCTCCGGCTGG
>DASSJE010000565.1:0-8290 GCA_035691365.1 Terriglobia bacterium | reverse complement strand
TTGCTGACTTTTTATGCCGGACGACTGCCCAATGGAAAAGATGCGTGCGCGTTCAGTGAAGCGTCGTCGCGAAGGCCCCGTCCCAGCTTGTAGTAACCGGCGGCAGCGATCATGGCCGCGTTGTCAGTCGACAGGCCCGGTGATGGGAAGAACACGTTGAACCCACGCTCTTCTCCTGACTCCGCAAACCGCTCGCGCAGCCGCGAATTGCAGGCCACGCCTCCCGAAACAAAGACGGTATTGTTTCGCGCCGCCGCTGCGGCGGACACAGTGCGTTCAATCAAATCGGTAACGACTGCCTCCTGAAAACTTGCGATGAGGTCGAGGGTATCCTGAGAGCAATGCGCGCGAAGTTCTTCCAGCGCCGGCGCATCGGGCGAGGCCTCACGCCAGGCGCGCCGGCCTTCAGCCTCGGCTGCCAGCGGTGTTCCACGCACGCGATAGAGCACGGCGGTCTTCAGCCCGGAGAAACTGAAGTCGAGCTGATTGCCTTTCATTCGGATGCGCCCGAATTCGGAAGTGCGCGGGTGGCCGTAACGGGCCAGCTTATCGATGGCCGGACCGCCCGGGTAGCCCAGCGCCAGGAGCTTGGCTACTTTGTCAAAAGCTTCACCGGCCGCATCATCTCGCGTCTGCCCCAGCATTTTGTAGGAGAATGAGGGGCAGCCGCCTTCCACGTGTGCATCCGTGTCCACGCTATACAGAATAGTGTGCCCGCCTGAAACCACGAGCGTGGTGTTGGGGAACCCTGCAGCAGGAACGGGCTTGCTTTCCTGGCGCTCGATCGTGTTGTGGAGCAGGACGGCGTGGATGTGTCCCTCAAGATGGTTCACTCCGATCAGCGGCTTGCGCAGTGAAAGCGCCAGCGCCTTGCCGTACACCAGGCCCACCAGCAGCGAACCGATCAGCCCGGGACCTTCAGTAACAGCAATGGCTTCGATTCCCTCCAACGAGGTTCCTGCCCGCGCGCACGCCTCATCCACCACAGGCGAGATTTTCTTTAGGTGCTCGCGCGAGGCAAGCTCCGGCACAACTCCGCCGAACCTTTCGTGGATCTTGATTTGTGACGCCACCACATTTGACAGAATATGCCGGCCGTCTGCAACCACGGCGGCGGCTGTCTCATCGCAACTCGATTCAATCCCCAGGACGAGCATAGGGTTTCATCTTAGCACGTGCGCGACGGGCGCATGAATGGCCGGTATCTCGGGGCGGTCTTGCCTGCCAGCTACACATCTGACCAGTTGCCGGGTTTTTGACTGTCCGGCGCGAAAGGCGATAGACTGAACTTTGCTGACAGCTTGATTCAACCCAACCTTCACGGAGATGAAATGAAAGTTCGCAAGGCTGTATTGCCTGTAGCGGGATTGGGCACCCGGTTCCTGCCCGCGACCAAGGCCCAGCCCAAAGAGATGTTGCCGGTGGTAGACAAGCCTCTGGTTCAATATGCGGTGGAAGAGGTAGCGGCTGCAGGAATTCCTCTGACAATCTTTGTAACCGGACGCGGCAAGAGCACAATCGAAAATCACTTTGACGTATCTGCCGAACTCGAGCACGAGCTGGAGGGGCGCGGGAAGGGGACGCTGCGTAAACAGGTTCGGGAAATTTCATCTCTGTGCAACGTCGTTTATTTACGGCAAAAATATCCCAAAGGCCTCGGACACGCAGTGCTGATGTCACGCGACCTGGTAGACGAAGAGCCCTTTGCTGTAGTGCTCTCGGACGATGTGATTGACGCCCGGATCCCATGCCTGAAGCAGATGACCGAAGTGTTTAACGAACTCAACGCCAGCATTCTGGCCATTGAACGAGTGCCGAAGTCAACCACCGGCAGCTACGGTATCGTCGCTGCCGAAGCAGTGCGCGATTCCAATTGGAATGGACGATTGTTCCGGGTGAGAGACCTGGTTGAAAAGCCTTCGCCTGCCGACGCGCCATCCAACATGGCGATTATCGGGCGCTACATTCTCACCCCCGGGATTTTCAGGAAGCTGGCCACAACGCGGCGGGGCAAAGGGGGCGAAATCCAGTTGACCGACGCCCTCAAGAATCTGCTGAAGGATGAACCCATCTACGGCTTTGTCTTTGATGGGAAGCGTTACGATGCAGGTGATAAGCTTGGTTTTTTGAAGGCCACGGTGGAGTATGCGCTGAAAGAACCCGGCATGGGCCAGCAGTTTCGGAAATATCTTAAGTCCTTGAAATTATAGCGATTCCGCGCGGCCGGGGCTTTCCCGCGCAATTGTCTCCGTCTGCTTGTTCAGTGCGCATCTGGTAAAGCATGTCATGGAAGACGACCAGGATGCATTACGGAAGCATTTAGTCTACCTGCTGCAAGGCGGCGGCGCTCACGCTGATTTTGAATCCGCCATCGCGGGACTTCCCGCAAAACTGCGTGGAGCCAGGCCCCCGGGGATTCCTCACACGCCATGGCGCCTGCTGGAACACATGCGGATCGCGCAGTGGGACATCCTGGAATTCAGCAGGGACCCCCGGCACGTTTCACCTGACTGGCCAGGTGGCTACTGGCCAAAGGGTGACGCCCCTCCCAATGCGGCCGCCTGGACGAAATCAATAAAAGCATTCCGGCATGACCTGAAGGAGATGGAGCGGCTGGTTTCCAGTCCGTCGACAGACCTTTATGCGTGCATACCGCATGGTGAGGGGCAGACGATCTTGCGCGAGGCCCTGCTGGTTGCAGACCACAACGCCTACCACCTGGGTGAGCTTGTCCTGGTGCGCCGCTTGCTGAATGCCTGGCCAAAGGGATAAACCGGCGAGTCTGGCGTATTGCCGGAAGACGCTCCCACCCGTAGGCGCCGCGTCTTTTTCGCCCAAAAATGTTCCGTGCTTCTAGCTATTAGCGGATGCCTTGGAATCAGCAGGCTTGCTCTTGGCAGGGGAAGACTCGGCTGCCGGAGGCTTTGCAGAAGAGTCCCCGTCGGACTTGGCCCCCTTATCGGGCGAAGATTTCCGGGCGTAGTCTGTCACGTACCATCCGCTGCCTTTGAACTGGATTGCCGGAGCGGACAGCAGGCGCGTCAGATCTCCGCCACACTTTTCACAGGTTGCCAGGGGCGGATCGCTGAACTTCTGAATTTTCTCAATTCGCGAGCCGCACTTTTCACATCGATACTCGTAGAGTGGCACGGTCACCTCCTGACCATTCCGAAGATCATTATAGCAATGGCGTCCAGTTTCGGTAAAGTTGTTGTGGGTTGGAATGCCGCAGCTCGGCGCCCTGAGTCTGCCGGGCTCACGCTAAAGAAAAGAGGTCACAATGCTTTTATAACGAACAAGTTGTGCCTGCGCAACGCAATTGATAAACTGGAGTCCGGCGTGCAGCCGTAAATGCCGAAGCGAGACGATCCTCATGAAAAGCCCAATGCTCCCCGCCCGCTACCCCTCCTTGCGTCCTGCTGCCGGCAGGCTTTACGTCGTGGGGACGCCGATCGGCAATCTGGAAGACATTACCCTCCGGGCGCTGAACACGCTGAAAGCCTCAGACCTGATTGCCTGCGAGGATACGCGACGGACCCAGAAACTTCTGAATCATTATGAAATCCTCACCCGGACCATCAGCTACCACGAACATAATGAAATGACCCGCGCGCCGGAACTGGTTCTTCAAATGGAGCAGGGAAGCGTGATCTCCCTGGTTTCCGATGCCGGCATGCCGGTGCTTTCTGATCCCGGTTTTCGCCTGGTGCATCTGGCCGTTCGGCACAGGGTCCCGGTGGTGCCGGTGCCAGGCCCATCTGCCATGGTGGCGGCGCTCACCGCCGCCGGGCTTCCAATGAATGAATTCATCTTTGCGGGATTCCTGCCGGCCAGGAAATCCGCGCGCCGCCGGGCGCTGACGGCGCTTGCCCTGTTTAAGAATACAATTGTCCTTTATGAGGCGCCGCACCGGATTGCGGAGTGCCTTCGCGATATTCAAGACATACTCGGCGAGCGCGAAACCGTGATCGCACGGGAAGTGACGAAGATCCACGAGGAGTTCCTGAGAGGCTCGGTAACGGAGGTCCGCGAGCTCCTGAAGAAGGCGCCGCCGAAGGGCGAATTGACCGTCATCCTGGGGCCGGGTGCCGCACCGCGCGAAAGCGGAGGCGATGGAAAGTCCGTTAAGGCCGAGGTGGCAGAACTCAGGGTGAGCGAAGGACTTGATGAACGCAGCGCCCTGAAGGTTATCGCGCGCGCGCGCGGCATCTCTCGCAGCGAGGTCTACCGCCAGCTCCAGTTGGAAAAGAGCATGGAGAAGAAACCCTCGTGAAGGGTGCAGATTTTGTGTCTCAATTGCCGGCCTTTCTCCGGCACCTTCTCTCCCACAAACAGGCGGTTGACGACTATATGCCGAAACCCCCAAAAGCCTGCTCTTATTTAGTAGACAATCTACCGCCATGGCGGTAGATTGTCTTCTACCATGGCAAAACAATCCCCGCAGGATAATCTCGAACTGGTTTATGGCTCGCTAGACTTGCTGATCCTGCGCACGTTACGCTGGGGGCCGGCGCACGGGCATGGCATTGCCCAGTCCATCGAGCGCATGTCCGAAGAAATGCTCAGGGTGGAACACGGGTCGCTCTATCCTGCGCTCCAGCGGCTGCAGCAGGAAGGCTGGATCAGGGGCGAGTGGGGCGTTTCCAGTAATAACCAGCGGGCCAGGTTCTATCGCCTCACCGCGGCGGGGCGCCGGCAACTGGCAACCGAAACATCACGCTGGGAGCGCTTTGTGCGGGCTGTCACGAGCGTGCTGGCGCCGGCCGAAACCGAGGAAGGGAAATGAACTGGCGGCGGCACATTGCGAGGTTCGGCGGGCTGTTTCGTGGGCGGAAGCTGGCCGACGAAATTGACGAAGAGGTCCGAATCCATCTCGAGATGGAGGCGCAGGAGAACCGCGAACAGGGGATGTCAGCGGAAGAAGCCCGGTACGCGGCGCTGCGCCGCTTTGGCAACGTAACCCAGGCGCAGGAACAGAGCCGCGAAATGTGGAACTGGCTCTGGCTGGAAACACTGCTGCAGGATTTGCGCTACGGCCTGCGGCAGCTTCGGCGAAGCCCCGGGTTCACAGCGGTGGCCGTCGTCACCCTGGCGCTTGGCATCGGCGCCAACACGGCGATCTTCAGCATTGTGGATGCGGTGTTATTGCGGCCGCTATCCTATCCCCATCCCGATCAACTCGTGCTGTTTTTCGATGTTCCCCTGAAACAGCCCGATGCGCTGGGCGGAATCTCCTACAGGGACTTCACCGAGATACGCGAGCAGAACCGCGTATTTTCTAAGATTGCCGGAAATTCATTTCACGACCTCACATTGACCGGCGCAGGCGAGCCCACCATTGTGAACACCGCGGACGTGATGCCCGAGCTATTTCCGATTCTAAGCGCGCAGCCGCTGGCGGGCCGTGCCTTGCTGGCTGAGGATGGCAGGCTAGACGCCGCGCCGGTAGCCGTGCTGGGCGAAAATCTCTGGCGAAGCCGTTTCGGCTCCGACCTGGCGATTATAGGGCAATCCATCAACCTCGACATGCGTCCGTTCACGGTGGTCGGAATTTTGCCGGCAAGCTTTCGCTATCCGGATGGTGCCGTGCACCAGGACGTATGGATTCCGATCGCGCAGGACCCGGTGTTCGGACCGTTGATGCGGAAACCGGGCGTGCCGGTGATGAGCGGCATTGGCCGCCTGAAGCCAGGCGTTACAATTGCGCAGGCCCGGGCGGAAATGAATACGCTGGGCGCGCGGCTCGCCAGGGAGTTTCCCACACAGGACGCGGGCACGGGGATCCGGGTTGAATCTTTTCCGGAGTTCGTGGTCGGCAATGTGAGGCCCGCGCTGCTTATTCTGCTGGGCGCGGTTGGACTGGTGCTGCTGATTGCCTGCGCCAACGTGGCGAACCTGCTTCTCTCCCGCGGCACATCCCGTGGCAGAGAGATTGCCATGCGAATGGCGCTGGGAGCAGGACGCGCTCGCGTTGTGCGCCAATTGCTGACCGAAAGCGCTTTGCTGGGATTGCTGGGAGGCGTTGCGGGCGTGGCGATCGCGGCCTGGAGCGTCTGGAGCTTCCGCCCTTTTCTGCCGCCTGACGTCGCCAGGATCAGCTCGATTCATGTTGGGGGCCCGGTTCTTCTTTTTGCGCTGCTGTTGGCTCTTGCCGCCGCCCTGCTGTTTGGGCTGGCGCCCGCGCTCTTTGCAACCCGGTCCAACCTGCTGGCGGGCGTCCAGGAGGGCAGTGATCGCGCTGGCCAGCGCAGTGGGCAGTTTGTGCGGAGCCTGCTGGCGGGCGCTGAAGTGTCCGTGGCCGTGGTGCTTCTGGTTGCGGGCGGGCTGCTCATCCGCAGCTTTGCAAGGGTCACGTCTGTCAATCCGGGCTTTGACCCGCAAAACGTCACCGAGGCAGAGGTTTCTCTCCCCCAGTTTGAATACTCCAGGCCGCAGCAGTGGACGGATTTCTCAAACGAGTTGCTGATGCGCCTCCATGCCCAGCCCGGCCTGCAGGATTCTGCCGTGGCAGGCCCGCTCCCCATGGACCGGCAGGGAGAAGCCAGCTTCGGGTTCACGATTGTGGGAAACCCTCCGCCTCCGCCCGGCAAACCTGATACTGCAGATTACGCCACCGTCAGTCCTGAATACTTTCGCGTGATGCGAATTCCGCTGCTGCGAGGCCGATTTTTTTCCGAGCAGGATGCTCCGTCCAATCCGAACGTTGCCATCATCAGCGAGGCGCTGGCACGGCTTTATTTCCCGAACCAGGACGCGATCGGCAAAGAAATGAGGTTTGGTTTTCCACCGAATACAAACGTGCCGCGCAAAATCGTGGGCATTGTCGGCGACGTGCGCGATGTGGCGTTGACTCGGAAGCCCGGCCCCATGATGTATGTGCCCTTCGCTCAAGCGCCCCTTTGGGGAGGCGAAGTTGTTGCAAGAAGTTCGATGAGCACAGCAAGCGTGGCCGCCGGCATTCGCCGGGCGGTGAACTCCATTGACAAGAGCCTGCCCGTGACGGATGTCGATTCTTTCCCTGAAGTCATCCATGCGTCGGTCGCGCAGGACCGGTTTCGCACTTTGCTGATGACCTCGTTCAGCGCCATTGCGCTGCTCCTAGCCGCTGTGGGAATTTTCGGAGTGATTTCTTACTCGGCAGCGCAGCGTACGCGCGAAATCGGCATCCGTATGGCGCTTGGGGCGGAGAGGCGCGATGTGCTGCGAATGGTCGTTGGGCAGGGGCTCAAGCTGGCGCTGATCGGTGTCGCCATCGGCGTTGCCTGCGCGCTGCCACTGACACGGTTTCTTTCAAGCCTGCTCTACGGCGTCACGCCTACTGACCCGCTCACGTTTATCGCCGTATCGGTCATCCTGATCGCCGTGGCCACGCTGGCCTGCTACATCCCGGCGCGGCGTGCTGCGAAAGTGGATCCGATGGTAGCGCTGCGCTACGAATAGGGCAGGCCATTGCGGCCCGCGGTCTCTTCTTTGTTACTTCTGTGAAATGGCAGGCTGAAGTGAAGCCTGGTCGGAAAACAAAATAGTTCCAAAAAAACCGTCGACGCGGTCAATTACCTCGCGGGGACTTTGGGCGCTCTGGACGCTTCGGCGCAGTTCGGCGCCGTTCCGCACGCCGTGGGTAAACCAGCTTGCGAACTGCTTCATCTTGCCAATGGCCCCGGGCGTTTCATCCTCCACCAGCATGGCGTAATAATCACGGATGAGTTGATAGCGGTCGGCGTCAGAAGGCTGCTCATACGTGCCGGCGCGGGCAAACGATTCCATCTGGCGGAAGATCCACGGATTGGTGGGGGCGGCGCGGCCGATCATGACGGCGTCGCAATTGGTGGCGGACCTGAGGGCCTGGGCGTCTTCCGGCGCCATGACGTCGCCGTTGCCGATAACAGGGATTCGAACGTGGGCTTTGACATCTGCAATGATGTCCCAGCGCGCCCGGCCGCTGTATCCCTGCAGGCGGGTGCGAGGATGGATGGCGATGGCTTCCACGCCGCAATCTTCCGCCAGGCGGGCGACATCCAGCGCAACGATTTCGTCATCGCTCCAGCCCGAACGAATCTTGGCGGTGAAGGGAAGGCTGACTGCGTTCCGAATCTTCTCGAAAATGGTTTTGAGCAGCGGCAGGTCGCGTAGCAGGCCGGAACCGCCGCACTTGACCACTTTTTTCGCCGGGCAGCCGAGATTGAGATCAACAATGTCGAAGCCGAGGTCTTGAATCATGCGCGCGGCGTCGGAAAGGTGATCGGGGTCCGCTCCGAAAATCTGCGCGGTGATAGGCCGTTCTTCTTCC
>DASSJE010000564.1:0-4455 GCA_035691365.1 Terriglobia bacterium | reverse complement strand
AGTTGGGTTCGGCAGATGTCAACCCTGTCTACCTGGAATCGATTGTCAAATTACTGGTAAACGAGTCACGCAGGGTGAGAAAAAATAAACCGGGCGACGCCCGCAGTCCTTCGCTGGCCTATCGATTGGTGGGCGCGGGGCCGGGCGGCAGGCTGCGAATTCTGTCGGTCGAAGAAGCGCGCGTGCGCCGCGTCCGTTTGCAGGACAAAATCGAGCGAGCGCAATCCTTCATGGGCAGCCTTTCAAAAGTACTCGAAAAGATCGGCCTGCCCGGAAAACCGACCTTGGCCCAGTGGACCGCCGCCCTCCGAACCCTCAGCTTGCAAGCGAGCTTCCGCGAGCAAACCATGGAGCAGTACCTTCCCTTTATCCAGGACCATCGCTATATCTTTGAATGTGAAAACATTCGCGCCGCTATTTCCGAGATTTCACCCCAGGACCGGGAACTGCTTCCCTGGGATCCCGAAAAAATAGTTTGGGACGATTACTGGATCAATCACCAGGTGGCCGGGACAGAAAAATGGGTCCAGCCGGAAGCGGTGAAGGAATGGTCGTTTAAGATCTGAATCAGCGGCCTTGATCTTTGCGCCTGCACGGTGGTTTATAGATTTCCGCGTCAGCAATGGCTTATAATCGTCTCTGCGCCTGAATCGCGTATCCCATGCCTGCCACCCCATCACAGCTCGAACCGACATTTATTGAGGAGCAGACCCTGGAGATCTTCCGGGAGCTGCTGAATGAGCTCGGCTCGCGCAAAGCGGCGGAGAACGTTTCTCTCAATTCTTCGATGGACAAGGACCTTGGCCTGGGCAGCCTGGAGCGGGTGGAACTGCTCGTGCGCTTTGAGGCGCGGTTCAACACGCGCCTTCCGGATGAGGTGGCGCAAACCGCGGAAACGCCTGCGGATTGGGTCCACGCCGTGCTCAAAGGCCACAAAGGGAGCGGGCAGAAGGCCCGCTATAAAATCATCCAACCCGACCGGCCTGCTCCGCCGCCGCCGGACACCGCCAGGACGATTGTGGAAGTGCTGCGGCGCCACGCGGAAGTGGAACCCGATCGCGTCCACGTACACCTGCTGGAGGACGATTCCGGGCAGGACATCACCTACGGCAAGCTGCTCGAAACGGCTACGCAAGTAGCCTCCGGGCTGATGGCCTCGGGCCTGAAGCGCAACGAAACCGTTGCCATTATGCTCCCCACCTGCGCTGACTTTTTTTACGCCTTTCTGGGCATTGAGCTCTCGGGCGGCGTTCCCGTGCCCATCTACCCGCCGGCGCGTCCGGACAAGATTGAAGAGTACGTTCGCCGGCAGGTGGCCATTCTGCGCAACGCACAAGTGCGGTTCCTGATCAGCTTCGACCGCATCAAATCCGTTTCGCAGATCATGCGGGTGAGTATTCCGAGCCTGATCGAAGCGACCACGGTTGACGTGCTTCGCCAGCGCGGCATTGATGCAGGCTCAAAGGCCAAACCCGCATCCGTGGAGCCCTCGGAAATCGGAACGCTGCAATACACTTCGGGCAGCACGGGCGACCCGAAAGGCGTGGTGCTTAGCCACTCCAACCTGCTGGCCAACATTCGCGGCATCGGCTGGGCGGTTCAGGTTCGCCCCACGGACGTCGGTGTCAGCTGGTTGCCGCTTTACCACGACATGGGGCTGATCGGCTCATGGTTGTTCTGCCTTTATTACGCCGTCCCCCTTACCGTTCTTTCGCCACTCGCATTTCTCAGCCGTCCGGAGCGTTGGCTGTGGGCACTCAGTGATTCGGGGGGAACGCTTTGCCCTGCACCCAACTTTTCCTATGAACTTTGCGCGCGCAAGATCCCGGAAAAATCCCTGGAGGGCCTGGACCTGAGCCGCTGGCGCGTGGCCATTAACGCCGGTGAGCCTGTGCTGCCCGACACCCTGGCGCACTTTACCAAACGCTTTTCGCCTTTCGGATTCCACCCTGAAAGTTATGTTCCCTGTTACGGGCTGGCCGAATCCTCCGTCGCGCTGTCCTTCCCTCCCATTAATCGCGTGCCGGTTATCGACTCCATTCGCCGCGACATCTTTGAATCGGAAGGCAAAGCGGTCAGGGTTGAGCACGCCGACCCGGGCGATTCCAACGTCATGCGGTTTATCGCCAATGGAAAGCCTTTGCCCGGCCACGATATCCGGATTGTGGACGCGGAAAATCAGAAAGTGGGCGAGCGCCAGCAGGGCCGGTTGTTTTTCCGTGGGCCGTCACGCACTTCCGGCTATTACCGGAATCCGAAAGCGACCGCGGCCATCATGACCGAAGACGGCTGGATGGATTCAGGCGACCTCGCATATTGGGCGGGCGGCGAAGTCTACGTGACCGGACGCATCAAGGATTGCATCATTAAGTCGGGCCGCAACATTATCCCGCAGGAAGTCGAGATGGCCACGGCGGATGTGCCCGGCGTGCGCCGCGGCTGCGTTGCCGCCTTTGGCACTGTTGATCCTGACTCAGGAACCGAGCGGCTGGTGGTGGTAGCTGAAACCCGTACCACCGATCGCAAGGAACTGGACCGCATCAGCGCCGAGATTATCAAGAACGTTGACTCCACCATTGGCATTCCGCCCGACCGCGTGGAATTGGTCGCGCCCCACAGCATTCCCAAGACGAGCAGTGGGAAAATCCGTCGGAATGAAACCAAGTCGCTCTTCCTCAGCGGCAAACTTGACGCTCGCAAACGCGCGCCGTGGGTGCAACTGGTACGTTTGTGGGCGGGAAATTTTGGCTCGTGGGTTTCGCTTCGCCTCGGACATTTCGGTTCATGGGCCCGCAAAACTTACAGCTCCGCGTTGATGTGGGCCACCGCCGCCTCCGTGGGCGTGCTGGCGCGCGTGATTCCGGGCAGCAAAACTTCAGCACAAATCATTCAGTGGGCGGCGCGAACCATCCTCTGGTGGACGGGCCACGGCGTCGAAATTCAGGGTGCGGAACTGTTAGACCGCAACGGACCGGCGGTGCTGGTGGCCAATCGCGCAGGAAAGGTCGATCCTCTGGTCCTGGCAGCCACGCTGCGCACGCCGTTCCTGATTGCCGACGTCGCGATGCTGGCTACGATGCCGCCTGAAGCGCGATACCTGTTGGGTCCTGTGGTGGCTTCTCCGGTAAATGGCGGCGCGCTGCCTCCGGGCGGAACGCTGAGGCAGCGAATCCGCAAGGCACTCGAAGCGGGCCGGTCTGTTTTGGTTTTGGCGGATAGTCCATCGGGCGTCCCCTCAAACCTGAGCCGTTTTCGGATGGATCCGTTTCATGCTGCGGTGGAAACAGGTGCCTCCTTGCAACCCATCGGCATCGTGGGAACGAGCCACATCCTCGAACCAGTGCGCCGGGCGGAACAGCGGGCCGAAGCCAGAATTCTGGTGGGCCGGCCCATTCACCTGGCGGAAACGAATGGAAAGGGGCTGACGACGGCCCGCGAGCAGGTGAGGGAAGCGCTGGCCGAACTCTGCGACATGAAAATAAAAACTACGAAATGATTCGCGGCAGCGAACCTCAATTATGCCGATGTTCGATGCAGTCACTCCCTCCCTGATTCCGCTTTTGATCTGCTTTTTCCTCGGCTCCATTCCCTTCGCCGTGCTGGCGATGCTCGGCACCGGCATTGATATTCGCAAAGTGGGCTCGGGCAATCCCGGGTTCAACAATGTGCTGCGAGTTAACAAGCCCCGTGCAGTGATCGCTCTTATTGGGGACCTGGGAAAGGGATTCCTGGCCGTCTGGCTCTTTCATAAGGCGGGCGATCCCGTCGTCCTAGGGTGGCTCTATGGATTCGCGGCCATCCTGGGGCACTGCTACTCACCTTTCTTGGAATTTAATGGGGGCAAGGGGATCGCCACTTCGATAGGAGTCATGCTGGTGCTTTATCCGTTCTGGGCCGTTATTTCTATCCCCATGTACGTTCTGGGCCGTGTGGCAGGACGAAAGCTCAAGTGGCGGGAAGAGGGCGCGCTATCCTCCATGTCCACCAGCCTGATTTTCGCCATCCTCCTCACCCTCTTCGTCGGCAGATGGGATGGGATTTACGCTGGAATATTGACTCTCCTTCTGATTTGGAGGCACAAGAAGAATTTTCAGAACCTGCTGGCGGGCAATCCTGCTCCTGGGAAATGAAGGATTTTTCTTTGAACTTTAAATCGCGCATTTATTCGTCGTTCGTTTTACTGCGACCATCGTTCTCGCCTGACATTTGTCCCTTGAATTACTCGTTCACCCCGCGCGCGTTATTAATGTAACGGACCAGGCGGGGAACAACGGATACAGGCAGGCGTCTTGAGAAAAATACAAACAATTTGTTGGCAAATCCGGGCACGACCAGATGTTTTCCTCTGAGCGTTTTCCGAACCGCGATTCGCGCCACAGACTCGGCTGCAACTCCTCGGGGTTTATCTCTGTCTTCGATGCCCGCCCGGACGCGAAACTCGGTTTGCGTGGTGCC
>DASSJE010000563.1:0-3309 GCA_035691365.1 Terriglobia bacterium | reverse complement strand
CATGCTGATAATCAACGCCAGAATCCCGCCTGCCAGGATCAGGATGGCTGGCGAGGTCTTCGGCAGGGAGGGTACCGCAGCACTCTCGGCGACAGATACATTGAGTATCCGTGTGCGATCCAGCGCGTCGGAAATCTGCGCCTGCTGGCTCTTGTTGAGATACAAGAGGTAGTTCTGCTCCGCTGTCTTGACATTGCGAAGCAGGTCCTGCTGTTTAATCTGTTTCTGATCCAGTAACACCGCCTGGCGTGAATAGGTGTTGACCACGGGGCCCATGGCAGCGGCTTGCGCGCGTAAAGCCGCGAGCTGTGCCTTGGCCTGCGCCAGATTGCTTTGCAGCATCTCGTAGGTCTTGTTCTGGTCAGTGGTGTCCTGGTTAGTTGGCGCCTTTTCGGCGGCGGCTATGGACGCCTTGACCTGATCGATCTGCTTCTCAACTTCTTTCACCGGCCTGTAGCTGGGCTGATACTTTGACAATAGATCCGTCCGCTGGATCTCTAGGTTCTGCAACGTAGATTTCAGGTTTGCCATGAGCACCTGGTTCTGCTCTGTCGTGTGCTGGGTAGTGATGCGGGCCGGAGTTACGGCAAGCTCGGCCGTTATGGCCCGAATCTCGTGCTCTGTGCTTTGGATGGTGGCCCGGGTCTGCTGCAGCTGCCCGTCAAAGTCACTTGCCTGTTTTAGGACAAGGTTTTTCTCCGTTTCGGGGGCAGGCGCATTCTGCTGGGTATTGAAACTGGCCAACTGAGCTTCGGCATTCTCAAGCTCACTCTTGTAATGGTCAGTCTGTTTCTGGAAGAAACCGAACGCTCCCGCCGGGCGATAAACCGCCACGTGCTTGGCAATGTAAAGTTCATCAAGCGCTTTCAGGACCTCCGCGGCCTCACCCGGATGATGAGACGTGTACTGGACCTGGATAATGTTCGAATCCGGCATGGCCTGAACATCCAGATGGCTTTTCAGTCTTTTCACGGCTTTGGCCGTACGGGATTCGTGACCTCCCCAGGAAGGAATCCAGCCGCTCCAGAAATGACCTGGAGTGTCATCCAGCCCGCATTCCTTGACAACTTGCGCCAGCAGATCATTGCTCTCGAGCAGCGCAACCTCCGTATTGATCTCCCGCTCCCTGGCCGGGTCATCACTTCCAGGGCGATCCTGGTTTTCGTTGGCAGAGACAACGTCGTCACTTCGCTGGTGCTTCACGAGGATTTCTGTTTGTGCCTCGTATTTGATCCCAAAGAGCACCACCGCAGCTACCACTCCCGCGAAAGTCGCCAGAAAGGTGAAGAGCACCACACGACGGTTCCGAAACACGATGCCCAGAACCTCGCGGGCCGTGTTGGGTGCGCGCTGCACATGGATCGGACTCTTCGTATATGGAGTGATGCTCTCTTGTTCCATCGCAATTCTCCTGCTCAAAGTTTTATCTGAGGTAATAGCCCAGAGAAGGAAGCGGCATGAAGGGCTTGATTTTTGACAACCTGTTCTGCGGGACGAAGATCATGTCGCCTGGATGCAACTGCAGGTCTTCGGTAAGATCCTTCGATGTCAGCATGTGTTTCAGATTGACTTTGGTCGCAGAAACCCAGTTGTCTGAGACACGGCGAAAAAGGATGATGTTGTTGCGCCGCCCCTTTGAAGTGAATCCTCCCGCCATTGCGACGGCTTGTGCCACGGTGGTAGCACCTCGAAGGTCGTATTTGCCGGGACGGTTGACCTGTCCCAAAGCGAGGAAGTAGGGGTTTTCAAACTGTTTCAGCAGGATAGACACTTCCGGATCCCGAAGAATTTTGCTGTAAGCACTGCTGATGTCCTTTTCTATTTGCGGGACCGTCTCGCCCTCGATGTGAATCCCGCCCGCATTTCGAAGAGGGATGTACCCGTCCGGAGTCACTGTGACGGTCTGGTTGTACTCCGGCGTGTAGGGGAAATCAATCTCCAGGACATCCCCGCTCGTGATTTCATAGCGAGGGTTGCGCCGCTGCAGCTCAGGCGTGCCAGAAGTCAGGTTGGCAGGAAGGCTATCGGAACCGCGATTCATCGCATTTTCGATTTTTGTCGTAGCTTCGCTATTTGGATCTACCTTCTGGCTTGCAAAAACCGGCAGCGCAATGGCCCCTGCGAGGACCATCAGGACAGTAGCCGGCACAATTCTTCTTTTTGGACCCATAACCCGGACTCCTAACCGCGAATTTGAGCTTTTACACTGCCGCTCGCGCCCACTCGTGTTTTGCGATCAATTGCGTTCCATCATCAAGAAACGCGCTTTGACACGACAATGGGCCCACAGGTCCCCTCATCGGACAACCTGGGCGCGAGTGCCGGAACGGTAATTCTCCCGTATCCGGTGGCCAACCACACGGGTAACGTGAACAAATTGTGGGTGAAAAGATAGTGTGGTAGACTTTTTTCGGCCATGACGTACTCTCCGTTTCCAAGCGTTGATCGTTATGGCTTCGGGTGCGCGGAAACTGGCGGTTTCCGCGCACCCTCGTTCCCGAGAGGCTTAAGTACCAAGCTTCTGAGCCAAGCGTTCTCGCCCCGAAGCAGTTATTGGGCGTGGCTCCAGGATCTGCCATCGTAATGAGTCCCCAAGTCTCCGGCGGCTCCGCTTGCGCGATGTCAAATTTGTCTTCTCGATTGCGCCTCGAGGAACATATGCCATCCTGAATGTCGAGTTACCAACTTGAAGGCCATCCCGCACCGAGACAACGACACGTAAGATTCGCATCGAGCCTTTTTCGGTTGCCTCCCGCGTCGACTTGCCCCGACAATCATTCGTTCTAATGTTGGCGGTATTCAGGATCATCAACTATATGTGTCCTTTGTAGTGATTACAATTCGTTAAAGTTCGTATTCCGTAAATACGTACAACTACTGTCGGTGGCATGGCTAATTCTTAAGCCCATGTCCCATGGCACGCGTCGTGCTGAACCCGCTAGAGCTTCTTGCATATGCAATACTTACCCTATTCGGCGGGTTCGTGCCAGCAGCGACAGCTTAGTTGTAAGTTACCCCGCTTCACGTAACACTCCTGTAACCTGCAAACGGGGTTCCGTTCCCGAATCGCTAGTAACTCCTTTTTTTTATGGGAGTTATCCAAGTCGCACCTGATCTGCCCACAATCGTCAACGAGGAATAAATTTCCAGATGATGGAATTTTTTCGATGTCAACGCAAAGTAGAAAGTTCCGGTTTTTAGCCAGATAGAAACTTCCTGTTCCAAGGGTGGTTGGGGGCAGGAGTATGGGCTTTACTGGCGGCAAGTCCTGGAGGCCGTAGGCCGGAAGGACTTGCCGGCCGCGGCGCC
>DASSJE010000562.1:0-8691 GCA_035691365.1 Terriglobia bacterium | reverse complement strand
AGTTCTGATAGCTGCCGCGTTGCTGGGTGAACGGCTCACGCGGTTCATGGTTCTTGGGGGGCTTCTGGTTCTGGGCAGCACCCTGTTAATCACCGTGTATGAAGAAAGTATCCAGAAAAAAAGAGCGCCTGAGCGCTCGCCGGGAGGGACGTTTGCTTCCGGGAACCGGCATTAAGTTTTGGGAAAGGACCGGTGGATTCGGATGGGGCCGGCTTCTTTCTTATCGCCGGCAAAACAGATTGTGGATTGTGAGGGGAAACGCTTCAGCAGAAAATTTTCGCTAAAAGCTCCTTGAGTGGGAGGTTGGGATGGACGAGAAAATTCTTCGAGAGTGCTTTGTAAAGCTGTTTGCCGCAGTGTGCTTTATGGTTCTTGCAGCGGGCGCGTTGCGCGCGCAGGGATTTGTGAATGCGCAGTTGCCGTGGCACAAGGCTGTTCTGGATTCTCAGGGCAAGCTGCTGCCCTGGTACCATCCGGAAGAGAACCGAGGATACGACAAGGTCCTGCACCTGGGCTGGGATTTCCTCGAGCACAAGGTCCCCGACGACCCTAAAACGGGGCTGAAGATTTACCTGATCAATTCGGTTTTTGATGGGAAGACCCTCCTCGGGATGTACTGGCAGAACAATCCCGCCATGGTCTACGGCTCGATGGTGGATTCGCTGGCCGCGTGGTATCCCTATTCCGGCGACGAGCAGGCCCAGGCCGTGGTTCGCCAGATGCTGGATTACCAGTTGGCGCACGGCACCACCCCTGCGGACTGGAAATGGCCCGATGTGCCTTTTGCCACCGCCTGCGGCAATGATGCCGACTACGGCCACTGCATTCAGAATATGCCGCACGAGTTTTATGGCGGGATTGAAACGGACAAGCTTGGCGAACTGGGAATCGGCTACGTGCTCTTTTATGAGATGACCGGCGACCAGAAATATCTGGAGGCTGGAATCCACTGTGCCGATGCCCTGGCCGGGCATATCCGGCCGGGAGATGACGAGCACACGCCGTGGCCTTTCCGCGTGGACGCGCGCACGGGAGTCGTTCTGGACGGAGAAGAGTACGGCGGAATTATTGCTTCTCCGCTCCGTCTGTTTGATGAGCTGATTCGGATCAACAAAGGCAATGTTGCGAGCTACCAGAAGGCCCGCGACATGGCCTGGAAGTGGGTGCTGGACAACCCGCTGAACCAGGGCGGCAAAGCCTGGGACAAGTGGAGCGGCTATTTTGAAGACGTGCCCAAAGACACAGAGAACCTTAACCAGCAGGCCCCTGATTACACCGCCTATTACATCCTGAGCCGCCCGGACCCCGCTGCCGTTGACCCGCACTGGGTGGCCCATGTTGGCCATCTGATCGACTGGGTGCGGTATTACGAAGGGCTTGGGCCCTTCCTGGGTGCGGAAGCCATCAACGAGCAGCATCGCCCCGACCTCCTTCACGGGAATGAGAGCGGCTGCTGCTCGCGCGCCGGCGACGGGAGCGCCACAGGCCGCTGGGCCGCCATTAACGCCCTGTACTACGAAAAGACCGGCGACCAGCAGGCCAAACAAGATGCCTTCCGGTCACTGAATTACGCGACCTATTATGCAGGCTCCGATGGCAGGATCTCCTGCTGCGGGACGGATTACGGTGACGATGGCTACTGGTGGAGCGACGGCTACGCCGATTACCTGCGGCACTTCAACTGGGTGATGGGAGCCATTCCGGAATGGGCGCCGAAGGGGCAGGACCATTTGCTGCAATCCAGTTCTGTCGTGCAAAAGGTCAAGTATGGCGCGCACAGCATCGAATACAGAACTTTTGACGCATCGGCCACTGAGGTGCTGAGGCTCAACTTCCGGCCACGCTCAGTCACGGCTGGCGGCGCAGCGCTCAGGCAGGAGAAGGAATTGAAAGAAGACGGCTACACGGAGCAGGCGCTGCCCGGAGGTGATTACATCATACGCGTCCGGCACAGCAGCTCCGGCGAAGTTGCCATTCAAGGCTAGTGCGCAGCCGTTTGTGGCGTTCGGAATAAGTTGTTCCGCGCTCACCGTGGAAATCGCCGCGGGAAACTGTGTAGCAACGGCGCAGGAGGGCCTGATCAAGCGGGCCTATTCCGCTACGATTACCTTTGTCAATTTTTTGAGTTTCCGAAGGGCCTGGGGATCCACGTTGTTATCCGTAATGATGAGGTCGCAGGATGGTATGGGGCACAAGCGATACAAGGCTTCCGTGCCAATCTTGCTGCTATCGACCAGTAGAATGCGGTCTGCGGCTGAATCCAACAAGGCCATTGGGAAATCCTGATCATTGGCCATCACTCCTTTCTTGAAAGACACCGCCGCCGCGCCAAAGAAGGCCTTGTTGGCGTGGACGCGCGCCAAAGCGTCGCGAACCTGCTGGCCGACCAGGTCCATGCTGCTGCGTCGATACTGGCCTCCCGTCAGTTCCACCCGGCAGGCGGACAAATCATCCAGGACGGCCAAAGAATAGGTGATGACAACCACGTCGCTCCGCGCGCGCAAGTGGTGCGCCAATGACAGGGTTGTGGTTCCGGAATCCAGCACGATGGATTCTCCTTTTCCCACCAGCGACGCGGCGGCGCGGCCGATCTTGTTCTTGGCCTCGGACATTCTCCGGAGACGTTCAGCAAAGTTCCTTTCAAACGTTACAGTCCTTCCAAGCGTCGCGCCTCCGGGCGTCCGAATGATTTTCCCTGCCGCTTTCAGCTTGTGCAGATCGCGGCGGATGGTCATGGTTGAAACATCGAAGCGCTTCGCCAACTCGCCAATGGACAAATTGCCCCGCTGAGTCAGCAGAAGCACGATTTCTTCTCTTCGTGAGATGGTATGGTCCATAGACGCACAAACCTTTGCCGGGACTTCTCTATCTTGTATTGAAATCGCCGCGCCCTGCTTCTTTGGCGGCGCCAGCGTGCATTATGGCTGACTATCCATAATAGTAAAATGTTTTGTCACCCGGTTGGGCCGGGCCGAATCCTGACTTTAAGACTACCCGCAACTATAGTACCTTGAAATCACCATTTCTATGTTTGGGGGGACGCGCACGTGGGAAAATTGCAAAAGCTGGTTTGTATCAATCTTCTTCTCGCCGTGTCTTTGGCTGTTGCAGCAAGACGAGCTTTGACCGCTCAGGAAAACGTAGATCGTGGCAGGGAACTGTTCTCCAGGAACTGCGCCGTCTGCCACGGCGCTTTTGCCCAGGGAGGCGCCGGCCCCGATCTCACCAATCCTGCCTGGCAGTCCGGCGTAACGGACGCGGAAATCGACGAGGTGATACAAAAGGGAAAATCCGGAACAGCCATGCCGGGCTTTGCCGAAAAGCTGAACGAGCAAGACAGAGCAGAGGTCATCCGTTACCTGCGCTCGTTGTCAACGTTGGCGCTGCAGCCCACAACCGAAGCTAAAGCTCCCAGGGTGGAAGTCAGCGCAGAAAGGCTGCTCTCTTCCGATCAGGACGCGGACGACTGGCTGATCTATGGGCGTGACTACTCCAACCAGCGCTTCAGCCCACTTAAAGAAATCGACCGGCACAATGTGCAAAACCTGGTCCCGGTGTGGAGTTTCCAAACGGGCGTGCCGGATGGCCTCGAGGCAACGCCGCTGTTTGTGGATGGCGTAATCTACCTGACCACCTCATGGGACCACGTCTTTGCCGTGGACGCGAAGACAGGGGCGGAGTTGTGGCACTACAAGCGGCGCCTTCCGGAAAAACTCAAGTTCTGTTGCGGCCCGGTGAATCGCGGCGTGGCGATCCTGGACGGAACGATTTACATGATGACACTCGATGCTCACCTGGTTGCCCTGGACGCTCAAACCGGGCGGACGCTGTGGGACGTGGAGGTGGGAAAAGCCGACGACAATCTTAGCGCCACTTCTCCGCCGCTCATCGTTGGGCACACGGTGATTGCGGGCGTTGGCGGCGGCGACTATCCCAGCCGCTGCTTCGTCGATGCCTATGATGCCAAAACCGGCCGGCGGCTCTGGCGCTTCTACACGGTCCCTGGCAAAGGGGATAAGAATGCCAAAACGTGGAGCGAGGGTTCCGCGAAACAGGGCGGCGGGGGCACGTGGATGAACGGGTCTTACGACCCCGAACTGAATCTCGTGTATTGGGGAGTGGGCAATCCCAATCCGGATTATGACACTGACGCGCGCCCAGGCGACAACCTGTATACGGACTCTGTTGTTGCGCTCGACCCCGCGTCGGGGAGATTGGTATGGCACTACCAGTTCACCCCTCACGACGTATGGGATTATGACGGCGTCAATGAAATGATATTGGTTGACCTCCAGCAGGGCGGCCGGCAAATTAAAGCGCTCATCCACGCTGACCGCAACGGCCATTTTTATGCGCTTGACAGGCGCACCGGGAAGTTTCTATTTGCCAAATCGTTTGTCCGTGTCACGTGGATGAAAGGATTCGACTCTGTCGGCAGGCCGATTATCAATCCGGAAACAATTCCCACCCTTAAAGGCGTTACTGTTTGCCCCGGCGCGGCGGGAGGCAAGGAATGGAATGCCATGGCGTATAGTCCGCTGACCCGCATGGCATACATTCCGGCCATCGAGAATTGCGCTGTATATGTGAACAACGGCGTGGCGGCCAGAAAAGCGAATCTCCCTGAAGGTGAGAGTGGATTCGAATATCTGCCCAATCAGGCCTACGGAAAATTCATGGCGATAAACGCGGATACGGGCGATGTGGCCTGGCAGGTCAAAACGCGAACTCCGATGGCGGGCGGAGTCCTGGCGACGGCCGGAGGGCTGGTTTTTACAGGCGATCCGGAAGGCCGCTTTACAGCCTATGATGCGGCCGATGGGCAAATCCTCTGGTCATATCAGACGGGCTCCGGCATCCGCGCCGCGCCGATCTCTTTTCGCCTGGATCGAAAGCAATACATCGCGGTCCTTTCCGGCATGGGGGGCGCCGTGGGAGGATTCGCAGGAGCCGGCGCTCCCTGGATGAGGGACTATCGCACCGGCGATACGATGTATGTTTTCGGCCTGTTCAGCCCCTACAAATCATCAACGGAAAAACAGGATGGCATGGCGCTTCGCGTGCCCAGCCGGACCCGCGCTGACGTCTCCGTCACAAGAGCGGCAGGCCGGCAAACCAGCCGTGCGAATTCTGTCCGTGCTGCCGATTCTTCACTGCATTAACCATGCAAATCCAGGCTGTCCGTTATGCGCGGCCTGATTGGGTCGACTGCCAGACCTGGCAGCGGTATGATTTAGGTATAGGGGCTCATGATTTGAAGGTGGCCGGCCCATGAGCGGGGCCGTGGCAGATGTTTACGCGCCTGTTGCCCTTCAGGCGGAATGCGCGGCGGACGGCAAGGCCAGATGCGCAGGACGCCTGCGGTCGCATGATGATGTGTTCTGGTCTGCGAAGATTTAACGAGGCATTGGGGATGGATTTTCGGGGGAGGTTTTGTCAGAAATCGATTTACTTACCGGGAAAAACAAAGTACGGGCCTTTGACTACATCGGGACGGGGGGGGACAGCAAAGTGACTGGAGATCATCGGGCCAGGCGCCCGATTTCTGCGCATGCATACCCGCCGAAATTCCGACAGCGTGGCGTTGGTGTTCGCGAGCGCTTTCCTTTTTGCCATCCTCGTCTGCGCGAACAGTTCCTACGCCCAGCAGGTGCGTGCTGAGGTCTCGTATGAAGGCCAGCCTGTTGCTTCCATCCATCTCGTCGCCGCGCCCAATGTAAATCTGCAGCCTTTGCAACCACTCGTAAAGTTGAAAGCGGGCCAGCCCTACTCCGAGGCAAAGGCCCGGGCCACGGCCGCTGCGCTGCAGTCTGCCGGGCACTTCGAGCGGGTCGACGTCCAGGTTACGCCCGAAGCTGACGGGCTGCAAGTGTTGTTCCTTCTGCAGCCGGTCTATTATCTCGGGCTGATTTCCTTTTCAAACTCCGTGGGCCGGTTTGACTACGCGCGGCTTCGCCAGGCGGTCAATTACCCGGATGGAACTCCTTACGAGCCGGACCTGGTCCAGGACGGCGCAAACCGGCTGAAGGGGCTTTTTGTCAATCGGGGCTATTACCTCGTCCAGGTCCACGCGCATGCCGGCTTCGACAACGCGCATAAGCTGGCCAACATCACCTACGACATCACGCCCAACAAGCGCGCAGATTTCGGAAAAATAACCATCAGCGGCCCGCCGCCCGCGGAGCAACAACAAATGCTGGCATCGCTCCATTCGGTCCGCGCGCGCTTGCATGGAGCGCACATCCGCCCGGGCAAGAGGTACGGCCCCCAGCGCGTGTCGCGCGCTTCAAATCAGATCCAGAGTTATCTGGGGAACCACGGCTGGCTGGCCGGCAACGTCGCGGTTGAAAAGCCCCGGTACAACCCGGAGACCAATCGCGTTCCCATTCACTTCCAGGTGACGCTGGGGCCAAAAGTGCAAATTCGCGTCACCGGAGCGAAGGTACACAAAAAGACTTTGACGACGACCATACCCATCTATGAGGAACACTCGTTTGACCGCGAACTGGTCACCGAAGGCGCCCGCGACCTCACCGCCTACCTCCAGTCCAAAGGCTACTTTGATGCCCATGTCACGCCGAAGGTGCAGCGGAATCCCTCCGAAATTCTGCTGACGTACCAGGTGGAGCGCGGTGCTCGCCACAAGATTGTGGGGATTCGTTACACCGGGAACCGGCATTTTGATGAAGACCAGTTGGACCACTCGGTGGCCATTCAACTCGCCCACTTCTTTTCGCACGGCAAATACAGCCAGGCTTTGATGAGCCAGAGCGTCAATAACCTGAAAAACTTTTATCACAACGCCGGTTTTGAGGACGTGGACATCCACGCCAAAGTTTCGGATGTGGGCTCGAAGCTCACGATCATTTTCCAGATTGCGGAAGGGCCGATGACCGTCGTCAACAGCCTTAAGCTTAACGGTCTCGAGACGCAAACGCTTGCCAGGCTGGTTCCCGAGGGGCTCGATCTCCGCGCCGGCCGCCCCTACTCGCCGGCCGCGGTGACGCGCGACAGGGACCGCATTGTGGCTGCCTACCTTCAACTCGGATATCCGCAGGTCAACATGCAAGCCACCTCATCGCCGGTGCCAAACCAGCCACGCCGGCTGAATGTGATCTACGACATCCAGGAAGGGCCTGAGGTGAAAGTGCGCCAGGTGCTGGTGTTGGGAGCACGCCATACGAAGCCCCAGTACATCCAGAGCCGGACGGACCTTGAAGCCGGCGATCCTATGAGCCAGACCGCCATGCTGCAGGCAGACAGCACGCTTTACGGCCTCGGCATCTTCGACTGGGCCAGTGTCGCCCCTGCACATTCGGCGGGGCAGGATACGGCCGGAGCGATGACGATTACAGACCCGCCCTCCGACGCGCAATCCCAGGCGGGCGATCAGGCCTCCAAGCATCAGTCAGCCGATGTGCTGGTCAAGGTCCACGAATCGCCTCTCAACTCGATTGCCTACGGTTTCGGCTTTCTGATTACGCCGCGGACCGGACAAATCTCCACCGGCATCGTGCAACTGCCGGGCCTGCCGGCCATCGGATTGCCGTCATCGTTCCAACCTATCCAGAAAAGCGTTTTCAGCCCTCAAGGATCGTTTGAGTACACGCGCAAGAACCTGCGCGGGCGGGACGAAACAGCCCAGGTTTCCACTATCGATTCCCGTCTTGACCAGCGCCTCTCGTTCACTTACACCGTGCCGCAATTTCGCGGGCCGCTCTGGAGTTCGATGCTCGACCTCTCGGCGGAACGCACCACCCAGAATCCGCTTTTCGCTGCCAGGCTGGGCAGCGCGTCGCTGCAGTTCGACCGCGCGCTCAACCCATCGCACACGGCGCGGCTGCAGTTCCGCTACAGTTTCGAACGCACCAGCCTCACCGACCTTTTGATCCAGGGGTTCGTGCCGCGCGAAGACCAGTCGATCCAGACCTCGACGGTGTCGGTCTCTTTCATCCGCGACACGCGGGACAATCCGCTGGATGCTCACCGTGGAGTGTTCGAATCCGTGGACCTTGGGCTCACGCCCACGGCCCTGGGCTCCACCGACAACTTTGCGCGCCTTTTCGGGCAGGTGTCCTTTTATCGCCGGGTGGAACCGTGGCTGGTGTGGGCCAACCGGGTGGAGGCCGGCGTGGTGGGCCCCTTCGCCGGCAGCCACGTTCCTTTAAGCGAGCGCTTCTTTTCCGGCGGGGCCGACAGCTTGCGCGGGTTTGCCATCAACGCGGCGGGCCCTCAAACCACCGGCGTCCTGTGCACCCAGGCCAATGCTCCTTCAACCTGCACGGCCAAAGTTCTCCTGCCCACGGGCGGACCTCAACTTTTCATTCTGAACTCGGAAGGACGGTTTCCGATCCCCGTCAAGCAGGGGCTCGGCGGAGTGATTTTTTACGACGGCGGGAATGTTTTCGATCATATCGGCTTCGGCCGCTTCTTCAGCCAATACAGCAATACGCTGGGATTCGGGTTTCGCTACAACACGCCTGTTGGGCCGATCCGGGTTGACATCGGGAGAAATCTGAATCCGCAGCCGGGCCAGAAAGCCACGCAGGTTTTCGTGACGCTCGGCCAGGCGTTTTGATTTCCGGCGTTCCCAGCGCGGAGGAAGGCGATGCGGAGAAAAAAATGATGACCGGAAGATGGATATTCAAGCGCCTCGCATTGGCGGTCCTGGTCCTTGTCGCCGTGATCGTC
>DASSJE010000561.1:0-4190 GCA_035691365.1 Terriglobia bacterium | reverse complement strand
AGGCTGCAATTTTGCGGCCGGCCGGGATGAAACGGGCTGGCCGCGGTGCAGCATATCTTCCGGCAGCATGTGCGCCACGTAGGTTCCCGAACCTTTTCGGGTTTCAAAATAGCCTTCCGCCAGCAATTGTTCGAATGCCGTCAAAACCGTGTTACGGGAGATTCCTAAATTGGCAGCGAGGCTGCGAGTGGAGGGTAGCCGCCTGGCTTGAGAAAGAGAGCGGTTCAGCACGGCTTCCCGCAGCCTGGTATAGATCTGTTTGTACAGAGGAGCGCCGGTCGCGCCTTCAAGGAGAGGCGTGAGAAGGCTGGCTACAGAGCGGGAATCGCCCCTGGCGCGCGCCGGAAGTGGTACCTTCGATTCTGCCAAAAGAGGCTCTTTCAATTAGGCCACCTGCAAACTATATTTCAACCGTCTGGTCATGTAAAGCCGAAATCGAGCGACCGACAGAAGGAATGATTTATGCAGGCAATCTCCCCCCAAGCAGACACCTTCTGGCTGGATTTTCTTCATGCTCGCGAAAAATCCCGCATCCTGTTACTCCCGGAACTCTTCCCTGAACCACTGGCGACCGAGGACGAGTTGTTCGACCTCGTGCTTCAAGTGAACAAACGCCATGTTCCGACGCCGGACGATAGCAAGTTCAAGGTCTATATCAATCACAAACTGGTCACGGCAGATATCTTGAAGGCAGCGCCCGCGAAACCGGATGGCTCTTTTCATGCCTATGCCCGGCGCCTTGAAACGGAGATGGGAGCAAAACAGTACCTGTTTTTTCTGGAAGACATTCATCGCTATAGTGTTCCCATCTGGCTCCGCGCCTGCAAGATGCTGAAGCAGCTGTTCGCGCATACGGGTCTTCCTGCGAGCCATGCCACGGTGGAGCTGTTTGCCGGCAAATACACGCGAACGTCGGGTGGCGTCCACCGGGAGCTGTGCAGCAATTTCCAGTACGTGGTCCACGGCGACAAGACGATGAAAGTGTGGGACCCGGACGTGTTCGATCCCAGCCAATGTTATCTGAAGCGTCCGAATGGAGAGCAATATCTGCCCGACGATGCGGCCCAGGGGAAGGAGCATCTGGGCGACGCTGTTACCGCAAGGCCGACCCAGACCATGTATTGGCCGGCGCGGTACTGGCACACCGGAGAGTCTCCGGAATTCACGATCTCGCTGACCATCGCCCTTTACATGGAAAACAATATGGCGGACACAACCCTTGAGCTCTTGCGCGAGAGACTCATGCAGCGCTCCGCCATGAACCGCGTTTCTTATTCGCTTCCCTTCACGGACCGCCCCTTTGGAGAGAATGGCGCTGCCCTTCCCCTGAATCCTCATACGCCCGCCTATGAAGCCATACAGCAGGAGATTCGATCGGGAGACTTGCGGGAGTGTCTGGAGGATGCGTGGTACAAGCGCGCCAGCGCGCTGGGTTTCGAATGGACGCCATACCCGCTGGAGGAGAAACCTGCGCTGCAAAGCGGCTCTTCTGTGGTGATGCAGGCGCCTGCGGGGATTTTCCACCGCCCCACCGCCGGCGGCACAAGGGTCTTCGCCAATGGCTACTGCCTGGATACATCGCTTTCTCAAGCCGAAGTGCGCTCTCTCATCGACCTCTTAGGCACGGGGGAGCGTGTGACGCTCAGGAAAATTCTGCCTTCACTTCAAGGCTCCAATGGTTCGCTGGAAGAACGGCGTCGCTTGATCGAAGAGCTTGCTAAACTCAACGCGGTGCAAATTTCCAACACCGAGGACATTTCTTGAATGAATGCATTGGCGCAAAAGACTGAATGGGACGACGAGTCTACAAGAGTATTTCTGAAGTATGGACAAGCCTTCGTGCCTTATCGGGAGACGCAGTACGGAATCATCTGCCGGATGCTTTCGCAGGTCCGGCCCCGGCGTGTGGTGGAGCTATGTTGCGGTCAAGGCAAACTGAGCGGGTTGTTGTTGGAAACCTTGCCTGAAATCAATCTTCAGGCTTTCGATGGATCGGAACTCATGCTGGAAAGCGCGCGAAAAAGCCTGGCCAGGTTCGGTGGACGCCTTCAAACCGTGCTCTTCGATATCCATGCCAAAGGCTGGCGAGAATTCTCCCCTGCGGTGGATGCTTTTGTTTCTTCGCTGGCGCTGCATCATCTCACCGCAGAGGAGAAGGGCGGGTTCTACCGCGACCTGTTTAGTTCGTTATCTTCCGGCGGCGTCTTCATCAACGCCGATCTGATATGGCCGCCCACCCCTGAAGGACAAGAAGTGGCGGCCCAGGCCTGGGATGACTCAGTACGGCGGTTCAGTGAAGAGAGCCAGGATGGACAGGAGGCCTATCAGGCTTTCGAGTCGCTTCGCTGGAATCTATTTCGATATCCGGAGGACAACAGCACAGACCATCCGCTGCCGGTAGCGCAGGAATTGCAGCTGCTCTCGAAGGCGGGCTTCGTGGATGCGGATGTGTATTGGTTGTTTGGCGGCCACGCAATCATGGGCTGCCGGAAGAAATGAGATGGGAATGAACCTGATTGAAAAGCTGACGGCGCGTCCGCGGGTGGTTTTTGTCAACCTGGTCAACGAATTGATGATTACCAGGCCGCCCGAGGACTACGCATGGAAAATGGCCATCGTAACGTTGCGGGAACTGTGCACGTGCTTTCCCGGTGATGTGCTTGTAATCCCCAGTCCCATGAAGAAGGCGTTTCGGTCCTATTGTCTTGAATTGATCGGGCTGCCGGATTCCGCTGTCACGGTGATTGATACGCCCGCCCCGTTTACAACTCCCCTGGCCACCTATTTCTCAGATAGGAACCAGTTCTCCCGATTGAAGGCGGCGATCCAGGGCGGAGATTACGTTCTAGACAGTTTTGGTCCGGACCTGCCAACCATCGATCTGGCCGGATCGCTCGGTATTCCGCTGCATGGCTATGACAGGCTTCCTTCGGCATCCGTGATGGCCATCTATTACCAGATCAATACGAAGGCAGGATTCAAAAATCTGGCAGCGGAATTGGGCTTGCCGGTCCTGGAAGGTAGGTACTGCACATCAGCCGATAGCTTGTACAAGCTCATCACTTCAGGATTCGCGGATGCGCGGCAATACAAGATCAAGTTAAACCGGGGTTCCAACGGCTACGGTCACGTCGATATCGATCTGGCGAAATTCAACAACGGTGATCTGGCGGAATATATCCGGCAGAAACTTGGCGCTGTGGGCGACCAGCCGTATTCGTATGTGCTTGAGCCCTATATTCCTTTTATCGATTCGCCCAGCGTGGAGATGCACATCTCCGCGTCCGGGCCGGTCATTACCTATACCTGTTCCATGCGCGTGCCGGGAGGAGCATTTACGGGCATGCTGACGCCTCCGGTGCGGGATGAACATGAAACCCAGCGCAGGCTGGAGCAGTATGGAATGACATTCGGCAAGTACCTGCATCAGCATGGCGTATACGGCTTTTGCGATGTGGATGCCGGTCTCACGGCGGACGGCAAACTCGTGCTCACCGAAACAAACCTTCGCCGGACCGGAGGCACCTATCTGGACATTCTATTGCGGCGGTTGATAGGAGAGAACTATACAGCCACGCATACGTGGCTGGCCGATTCGCATCCGCTGCGCGACCGGTTGCTTTTCGAAGATGTGCTGGCCCGCTTGAACAAACAAAACCTGGCCTGGAACCGCGAAAAGAAAAGAGGTGTCATAGTGACGGGCGACACTCTTTCATTCGATAACCGCCTGAGATATTTGTGCGTCGGCGATTCCGCGTCCGATGTCCTCGCCCAGGAGAAATCCCTGGCCGAATCCGTGGGTTTTGCGGACTGAGATTCCTATGCTCTTGACCAGCATCATTGCGAAACCATCTGCCGCTCATGGGCTTGGATTGTTTGCCACCGAAGCTGTGCCGGCGGGAACCATCGTATGGCATCCATGTTCACGGTGCCCTGTGTTTTCCGGGCCATCGTTATCAGCGCTGGGGCCGTCCCAGTTGCGGCAGCTGGATGAATACGGGTATTACCTGGAAGATGGTTCAATCATTCTTCCCTGCACGCTGGCTTTTTTGCTGAATCACTCATGCGAGGCCAACGTGCTGGACTATGGCCTGGATTTCGGCATTGCGGTGCGGGACATCGACCCCGGAGACGAAATTACCTGTGACTACAGGACATTCGCCAGCGATCCGGGGTGGCGCGTGGAGTGC
>DASSJE010000560.1:0-9664 GCA_035691365.1 Terriglobia bacterium | reverse complement strand
GACCGGAGGTTGCCGTACGCGCAATCCGCACCGGATGGGGGTTATTGACCGGAAACTCTGGGACAACCGCGCGCAGGACCCGGAAGCCATCGAGCGGGAGTTTCGAGGGCCGAAAGGCCGCGAATGGCTGATGCGCTGGGTCCCCAGCCGCGCTCATGATAATGGCATGTTCCTGATCTTCAGCAACGGCGTGGGTGTTGACGACGACGAAATCCGGACCGGCAACTCGATGGTCCTCGATCCTCACGGGCGGATCCTGGTTGAAACCTGCAAAGCCGGGGACGACATGGTCATCGCCGATCTCGATGGTTCGCTGATAGCGGCCAGCGGCGGGCAGGACTACCTGAAAGCCAGGCGGCCTGACCTTTATGGTCCGCTCACCGAAAAAACCGGCCGGGAAGTAAATACCCGAAGCCTGAAATTCAAAGAGTAGAGGCTGGTAGTGGAGGCGCGTGATGACTCCCGATTTTAACCTGGATTTTGCGTGAGTCCGCCATCGGCTCCAGCGGCAGGCTGCCTGCGCTACGGCCCGATGACCGCCCGAAACCCCACGGACAGATTCATTTCTGTTTCACCGCCTTTAGGCCATATGGGCTTGCGGCCTGAAAGAACAACTGGCCTGCCCGCGCGCGTCCCTGTTATCTGCCGGAACCACCTCAGTGTTCGTGCCGGTGCAAATGCGAATGGGCATGGACCTGGCCCGATTTGTGCACGTGCAGGTGCGAATGCATCAGCCCCGTGGATTTCAGCAGCGGCGCATCTGCAAGGATCGCGGATGGCGGGCCGACGGCTGCGATGCGTCCCTCGTGGAAGACCAGGCATTCATCGGCAACGTCTTCGGTGATGTCAAGATCGTGCGTGGCGATGATGATAGTTTTGGCGGCGCCCCTTGCCTGCACAAGGAAATCGATGATGTGACTGGCGCTCTTGGGATCGAGCGCCGCCGTGGGCTCGTCGAGCAGCAGGATTTCCGGATCGAGGATCAAAACAGAGGCCAGCGCCACGCGCTTCTTCTCCCCCGTGGAAAGGTGGTGCGGCGAACGGTCTTTCAAATGGGTAATCTCCAGCATTTCGAGCGTTTCGGTGATTTTCATCCGGACCCGATCGGCTGGCCATCGAAGCTGCAGCGGGCCGAAGGCCACCTCGTCAAAAACCGTGGGAGAAAAGAGCTGTACGTCGGGATTCTGGAAAACAAGCCCGACGCGGCGGCGGAAATCCAGTCCGAAACCGTCGTTCTGGATGCTCTCTTCGGTCAGCGGCTTGCCGTAAAAGCGGACCGTCCCTTCGTCCGGGAAGCAGAGGCCGTTCAGCATGCGCAGCAGGGTGGATTTGCCCGAACCGTTCGCTCCCAGCAGGGCAATTCTGCTGCCCGCGTTGACTGTCAAATCGAGATGGTTGAGCGCCGTCACCTCACGGAAGCGATAGGTGACGTTCGAGACTTCAAAAACCGGGGCCTGCCCTGCGCCGTTTGGATTCGTTGCAATCATCGTCCCAACCAGAAAGCAGCGATGGAAACCACGGCGAACGCTGCCAGCATAGCCCAGTCGAGGCCCCGGACCTGGAATTCATCCAGGCTGGAAACGCCGCCGCGATAGCCGCGCGACTGCATGGCCAGATAAACCTCATTGCTGAGGTCGAAGGTTTTTGACAGCAGCACGCCAGCGCTCGATGCCGCCACCCTGCGCCGTTCGCGGCCTGTGAGTTCGCCGATCATGCGGCTGCGGCGCGATTCAAACATGTCGTGGGCGCTCTGGAGAATCAGGAAAAGGTAGCGATAAGTCATGCCGAGGATGGTGACCAGCACCGCCGGCACGCGAAACACACGCAGTGCCTTGAGAACGTGGTTCCAGGGTGTGGTGAGGACCAGCAGCACGCACAAGGTCGCCGCAGTTTCCACCCGCAGCACCAGGTAGCCAGCGCTCGCCGCGCCCTGTGCGGTTACACTCCATCCAAGCCCGGGAAGATGATAGACCACCCGCCCTGGAGTGACAAAGGGGGCCGGCAGCGCAATCACGCCCGTGAAAAGCAGTACCGCAATCCATACTCTTTTCAGCAGAACGCCGAATGACACACGGGAGAGCGCGGCAAGCGCGACGGCCACGGCAAAAAGCGCTGCAATCACCATAAAGCTGCGGCTGGCCGCGGCGGGCACAACGAGGGCCAGGATTCCCACCAGTTTGACGCGCGGGTCGAGGCGCTGCAACAGGCCGTCCGCGCGCGCCATCTGCTCGGCGTAGAAGGCGTGCTCCATGGCATCCACAAAGCTGGATGTGGTGTGTTCCAGAAAGCCTCGCTTTCCGCTGCGCGTGGCTGCCATTGTCTAGGTTTCCTCCGTGCGCGCGGAAGCGCGGGCAGGTCCGGGGCGCGCCTTCTGCGCAATCCAGCCGGCAAAAATGGAAAGAAGGATGATAATGCCAATCCCGAACATGGCAGAGAGGATGTAACCAAAGGACGTGCTGCGCACAAAAGGCAGGGAATAATCGGGAAAAGGCGCGGTCCACACTCTGGCGAGACGCGCCAGGCCGCCCGGAGCGGCGGCAGGCGGCGCGACGTTCCGTGAAGCCCGGGCAATTTTCTGGCGGGCGGCAGCGGCGGAGAAATCACGGACGCTCCATTCGCCCCAGGCCGTTCCCGCCGCCAGCAACCCCAGCGGCGCCAGCACCATCAGCAGGCCGACGGCCGTCCACAGGGGTTTTGCAGCTCGCCACGGGCCCATGGCCGGCGGTTGCGCTTCGCCCTGAGGAATGGCGACGCCCGGAGCCGTGAAGCGAAGCAGCGCGGGATTCGCCCTCTGCAGGTAGCCCACAATGCCGCCGGTCACCACCAGTTCGGCGAGGCCAGCAAAAGTGAGGTGGCCGATCATGATGGCCGGGATGGCGATGCCCAGCGGATAAGGGGCGTAAAGTGGCACGCCCGCGGCACTCTTGGAAAAGTTCGGCTGAAGGCCCAACTCGACGGCGGTGCACAGGGCCGCGCCGTTAATGGCCAGATAACCGCCCAGGGCCGCCGCGACAACCCGCCGGGATGAGGTGATGGCAGAGCGCCCCGCCACGGCGCGATAGACCAGCCAGGCGATCAGCGAGCCCACAATGGCCATGTTGAAGCAGTTGGCCCCCAGGGCCGTGACGCCGCCGTCGCCAAAAAAGAAAGCCTGGATGAACAGGGCCGTGGATAGCGCCAGAATTGATGCCCATGGCCCCAGCACGATGCTGGCGATGCCCACGCCCACCGGATGCGCCGTCGTGCCGCCCGGGATGGGAATGTTGAACATCATGATGACAAACGAAAACGCAGCAAAAACGGAGATCAGTGGCACCAGGCGAGTGAACAGCAGTTTGCGCGCCTTGCGCAGGGCCACATACCAGAACGGCGCGGCGCCCCCATAAAGGACCGCACAAGTGGCCGGGCTCAAATATCCGTCAGGAATATGCATTCGAGTGTTACCGTGCAGAGGGCCTGTGACGCCCTTAAGAAACGCGACACTCAATTATAGATCGGATTTCGCCAAGGCGGCCCTGAAGCCTCCAATCCGAGGGCCCTTGCCCGCTACGGCAAGGCATAACATACCTTTTGCACCTGGGCGCAGGTGCGGTACACTTTTCGCGCAGGTATCGGAAGACGAGTGTAAGGGTGGGACGATGACAAAAACCGGCGTTTGCTACGTGGGAGTCGACCTGGGCGGCACGAGCCTGAGGGCGCTTGTGGCGGATGACCAATTCAAGACGCTTGGCGTGAGAAAGGTCCGCACGCTCACCACGGGCGGCCCGGCGCGGCTGATCCATCGCATTGCATCTCTGGTGGAAAGCACGCTCAAGGAGGCGGGAGTCAGCCGCTCGCGCGTGCGGGCGGTGAGCGTGGGCGCTCCGGGGCCGATTGACCACGCCCGTGGAATTGTGGAGGAAGCACCGAACCTGGGCTGGCGGCGGGTGCCCTTGCGCTCGGAGCTTCGCCAGTTGCTGCGCGTTCCGGTGTTTGTTGAGAACGACGTCAACGTGGGTCTGGCGGGAGAACACGCGCTGGGCGCCGGGCGAGGCGCAAAGAACCTGGTGGGAATCTTTGTAGGCACGGGAATCGGAGGGGCGCTGATCATGAATGGCGTGCTTTATGAAGGCAGCCGTGGAGGCGCGGGAGAGATTGGCCACACCGTCCTGATGGTGAACGGGCCGCCGTGCGGTTGCGGGCGTCGGGGATGCGCTGAGGCCCTGGCCAGCCGCACGGCCATGGAGCGCGACGTGCGGGCGGCCATCAAAGGGGGACGCAAGAGCAACGTGCTGAGGATAATGGCGAAGAAAAACAAAGAACGCATGACCAGCAGTATTATCAGCACAGCACTGCGGAAAAACGATTCGCTGATGAACGAAGTGCTGCACCGCGCGCAATTTCATCTGGGAATCCTGTGCTCGAATGCCGTCAATCTGCTGGACCCGGAGTGCGTGGTGATCGGAGGCGGAATCGCCGAGAGATTGAAGGACAGTTATGTTGATCCCATTCGTGAAACGGCCTATGAATATTTTTTGCGGCGTGCCGACCGCGATCGGGTGAGGATTGTGCCGGGAAAGTTGGGCGACAACGCCGGCGCGCTGGGCGCCATCGTGCTGGCCAAACAGCGGCTGATGTGAGTGGCAGAGCGGATTGCCGCATGCCCTGGCATCTCAAGCGGCGCCTTCATGGCCATGGCCCTTATCCGACAAGGGCGCGATGCATTCTCGTAAGGCCTTCTACAAGGAATCCATAAAGATAAAGTACGCTGCGCGCCGCAGGCCGGCAGGGATGGATTCGGGCGACTGGTCCGTCAAAATGACTTGAAAGCATTCCGCCTGCCGCGAGGTATCTTCCGGCAGAAGGCCCGAGGCGCGCCCGGCTCCAGCCATGGGCTCGACGAGCGCAAGCTTTTCGAGTATGGCGTAAAGCGTCTGCCCGGCGGGAGCCATAGGTGTTTCAAAGCCCGCCGTCACGAAACTCAGGGTGGCGCGCGTCTTGTAAAAATGCCAGGCAAGGCAGGCGCAGAGCTGCACGGCTTTCTCAAATCTTTCCAGAGTCTCCGGCTGCAAGTCGGAAACGCGAGGGTCAAACACCAGCCGCATGCGGCGTTCATCTTCACGGGTGAATTCACGGACCTTCAACTGCCGCACCCGGGCCGTCGCCTTCCAGTCCACGTGGCGGGCGGAGTCATTTTGCTCGTAGTCGCGGATGGCGTAGAGGTCGTGGCTGCGCCCTTTCAGGTAACTGTCTAGCTCATTCCCAAGATGCGGCAGGACCTCAAAATATTTCCGATAGGGCTGGACGCTGGGCAGCACCAGCACGTCACGCGAGCAGGGAATGGTCTGGGTTTTGCGAATGAAGCCGAAAGGAAACCGGGTGCTGATGCGCAGGCTCGTCTGCGAGTAATTGCCTCGCTTTGGAAATGTCAGCGTGACGTTCTGGCTGGCGGAAGAGCGGCGGGGGATGTAGGGGAAGTAAACATTCTGGCTGAGAACCGAAGGTGTCGTAATTGCCGGACGCTTGCGCCTGCTTCGTGCAACCGCACGACCTGAGATGGTAACGGAAAACGTGGGCCAAAACAGCTTTCGGTTTTCAAGCCGGAGGCGTGCCAGGATCGACTGCCCGGAAAAGATGTGGTCGGGGACCGCGAGGTCGATTTCAAGCCCCCGGAGGACAATTCTGGATAGCACACCGGAGGCCAAAACGGCTGCCAGTAGGCAGGACAGGATGATAAACAACAGGTTGTTTCCCGTATTCAGCGCCGCCACCGTGATGACCGCGATCATAGCCAGATAAATCAGGCCCTCGCGCGTGAACTCATATTCAACCTTGGCCATCCAGTAGTTGAGCGCCATCCGGCGCGCCAAGCCGGGAACAATGCGGACGGCAACCAGCGCCGTGAGCAGTAGCGAAACGGCCGCCACAATCGCCGCTAGCTTATATTGGCCCGACTGGCCGAGGCCGGTGGCATAAAGCGCCAGAAAGAGCGCGAGGGTGAGTGCGAAGATCGCCAGGAAAAACCGGCGCCATGCCGGGCGGTCAATGCCCGCAAACCACCCCCGGGCGGCGGAATGGCCCTCGGCGGGAAGCCTTCCGGACTGCGCTTTGACGGTCATCCAGGCACCTGAACTCTATTTTACGGCACATTCAGGCCCAGGCTTGAGCAACCAGGGCCCGCCCCCAATTCCGAGTTATTTAACCATTTATTTAATTTTTTGTGGGCCACGAAACGTCCTGTCCGGTTTCTGCGTCTAATCAGATGTGTGGTGGGATGCAACGAAATGGGGCAAGACACCCCAGAAAGCGAGGTGACAAGCTATGACCAGGGAGGATGTGTACAACTCAAAGTTCTTTCAAAGAGCTCTTTCCATCGGAAGTTGTCTCGCATTGGCTTCGGCGATGGTCTCCTTGACGCCGGCTGCCAGCCGGGCCGACGTGGGGCCTTCCAATGCTGAGATTACGGCCGGGGTTCAGGGCCGGCTTTACCATGCGGGGGTTTTCAAGCATGGCCAGGTGAACGTTCAGGTCAAGGACGGCACAGCAACCCTGACAGGCACGGTTGACAGTTACGGGCAGGAGATGCGCGCCGTGAGTGCGGCCCGCCATCAGCACGGGGTAAGCAATGTGGTGGATAACATTCACGTAAGCGCCGATGACGTGAGCCCGCAGCAAATCATCCAGAAAGCGCGGCATGAAGTCCTGATGTACCCGCACTACACGGTTTTTGACCACATTGCCTTCTCGACCGAAGGGAACCAGTTGACCGTCGATGGCGAAGTTACCCAGCCCTACAAGAAGTCTGACTTGGGCAACATTCTGGCTGGCATCAAGGGCGTGACCAATCTGAAGAACAACCTCAAGGTGCTGCCGTTGTCCACTTTCGACGACCAGATCCGTCTGGCGATTGCGGAAAGGATCTACGGCGACCCTGCGTTCTCGAATTACGCCAACCAGTCTAATCCGCCGATCCACATTATTGTGGACAATCGGGATGTGACGCTGTACGGCGTCGTCAACAGTAAAGTCGAACGGCAGAAAGCAGAAGCCGATGCCCGGTTCGCAACCACATATCTGGGATTGACAAACAATTTGCGCGTTGGGTCGTAAATGCCTGAGCCATAGCTCTCGAGCCCGCGGAAAGCCACTGGCTGCCGCGGGCTTTTTTTGTCCGGTTAATGCTTGGATGAACAGCGCGTGACGTTCTTTCCGAGTCGATGCTGTCCAGGCCGATCTTCTCCAGGCACTCACGCCGTTCACTCTTGACAGATTCCTCTTGCTTGGGATAGGGTTCGGCGTTTGGATATGAGCTATTGCGTCTGCCCGGCGTTGCCTGCGCGGCGGAGCAGGTGCGCGAGATTGTCTTACAGCAACGACTCGGAGCCATGCGGAGAGCCTGATTGAGGGGAGAGATCAATTGGATCACGAACATTCTCGTCGGGATTTTCTGCGCGCCGCATTCGGCGCGACCTTTCTTGGAAGTACTACCCGGATATTGGGACAATCATCGGCTTTTGCCGAAGCTGTTCCGGAGGGCCCCGGCTCGCTGCAAGTGGCGCGAGTGGCGCTTGACCAGGACGTTTATGACGCGGGCGGCGTCCTGAATGGTGAAATCAGTTTCCATCAGCCTCCAGCGGGTCCAATCCAGGTCAACTGGCTCGATTGCTTTGACCGCAAGGTCGCAGAACTAAAAATTCCTGCCCCGGCCTCGGTCGCGCAGCCGCTGCCCTTCTCATTCAACCTTGGTCCCGGGCTCGCATACGCAAACTGGATCCGCGTCCGGGTGAACGGAGTCCCGCAGGTAAATGGAGCAAGTTTCCTGCTTTCGCCGCCGCCCGACATGTGGCGCGATTACCACATCATCACATGGGCGCACTATCCCGACGGCTTTTACTGCCAGTTGCGGCAGGCAGGAATTGATAGCACGATTGCCGGGCGCAACGGCGATTTCCAGTACATTCTCAATAATAATTTCTGCTTTTACGTGGAACAGATGGCTTGGGAAGTCTTTTCGATCTACATCAAGCGGCGTGAGCACTGGTACGGCGTTGTCAACAATTATCGGACTGAACGCGACAACCTGAAGCTGTGGGTGCGCAAGCCGTGCATTAACGATCCCAAAACTGATGAATATCTCCGCGAGCATCTGACGCGCTATACGCAGATGCACCGTGCTTTCCGCCCTCTGTATTACAACGTAGCCGATGAACTGGGAGAAGGTTGGCAGACCAAAGCCAACGATTTCTGCCATTCTGAACATTGCACGGCGAAGTTTGCAGAGTATCTTCGCCAGATGTACCGCGATCCAAAGCAGCTAAGCCAGGCGTGGGACGTGGGCGAGTTCACCGAATGGGATGACGCCGCGCGCAGGGGCACAATCTGGGAAGCAAAGGACCTGATGATCAACCATACCACGACAGACGGGGCCTTCGATTCGGTGGCTGTCGCGGGTTTGCAATCGAAATATGGAAACATAGCCCGGTTGAATGCGGAATGGGGCACGGGCCTCCCTGAGCCCGCGAGAACAGGTTCCCTACGGGAGGCGTGGGAGCCCGTCATGGCCGTCATTCGCGAAGTGCGATCGGCTGCAAAAGTGGACGATCAGGCGTTGGAGAAAAAGTTCGGCCCGCTCGACGCTGCAAACGCGCGCTGGGGCGGCGGAAACGGCAAGGCAGCGGGCTTCAAGAGCTGGTCCGATGTGGCCGCTTTCACCAGGCGGTTTTACAAGGAACTTTCGGAGGTCCGCTCAACGGCGGGCTGGAACGTGACCCCATGGTGTGACTTTCGAAACTTCATGGACGGCACGTTCGCTGACGCCGTGATACGCGCCGGAGAAATCTGCAAATCACAAGACCCGCATGCGCGTTGCGCAACTGAAGGCGGCCAGTCGCCTTTTCCGTTTGGCTGGTACAACTACGAACAGGTTCTCCGGGCCGACGACGTCATCGAACCTTACAACGGCGGCAATAACGTTGAGATTATTCGCTCTCTCAAACCTTCCACGATCATGGTTTCAACACACGGCTTCCATTACGAACCCGGCAAGGAACTGACAGAGCGCCAACACCTGATTCAAAAGCAGGCTGTGCGCCCGGTCTGGTGGGGACTGTTCCACGCCCATCGGGGAACACTTATCTGGGACGACAACCTGCCGAACTACGCTTTCGTGGACGAGAAGACCGGGAAACTGACCCCGGCGGCGGAAACCTTCTCGGCGGTGTTTCACGAGCTGCGCAACGGCATCGGCAAGCTCTTTATCAATGCAGAGCGCACGCAGGACGGCATCGCCGTTTATTATTCCAATCCTTCTGACCAGATCCACTGGCTGCTGGATAACGCGGGGCATGCTCTTGAATGGATGCTGCATAACGGCAGCGACCGCGGCAGCCGGGCCATTGCAGTGCGCAACAGTTGGACCAAGGTGATCGAAGATCTGAATCTGCAGTACCATTTCGCATCCACCGGACAGGTCAAGGCAGGAAAACTTACTGAGGGCCATTACCGGGTTTTTATCATGCCTCAGGCGATTGCGGTGAGCGCTGAGGAAGTCGAGCGGATCAAACAGTTTGTCCGCCAAGGGGGGCTGCTGATTGCCGACTGCCGGGCGGCAACCATGGATGGGCACGGCCATGACCTTGGGCACGGGCAGCTTGACGAGGTCTTTGGAATCACCCACGGAAAATCC
>DASSJE010000559.1:0-14663 GCA_035691365.1 Terriglobia bacterium | reverse complement strand
AGATCGCGCGCGCCGTGAAAGCGTGGGATAGGACCTTCCCCGTCATTCTAGGCGGCTGGCACCCTTCCTTGCTGGCTGAGCAGACTCTTGGGGCGGAATTTGTCGACATTGTCGTTCGCGGCCAGGGTGAAACCGCGATGCTCGAAGTGGTTAATCGGCTGGAAAATGGGGATTCACTTGAGGGCGTCGAGGGTACAGGTTTTAAGCAGGATGGCAAGATGATTCTGAATCCGCCAAGGCCCCTCCAGAAGCTAACAGAAATGCCGCGCAAGGCGTACGAAATTGCGGACTTTGACGCCTATGAGCGGCTCTGTGGCAGGCGTTGGGCCATGTATACTTCGAGCCTGGCGTGCCCGTTCAACTGTTCCTATTGCACCAATGCCGGTGTTTACGGGCGGCAGTGGAACGGTTTACCCGCGGAGCAGGTGGTGGAAGAAACCTTCGATCTCTCTGTCCGCTACCGTCTGGACATGCTTTGGATTGTGGATGACAACTTCCTCGTCGACCTGGACCGCGCTCTCAAAATTGCCGAGGGGCTCGTTCGAGTTGGCTCCAGGTTCCGGTGGAGCGTCCAGGCTACAACAAACCTGACCGCACGCCTGACTAAAGATGAGTTGCGCCTGCTTCGGCGTGCGGGGCTCCATCAGATATGTCAGGGTGTCGATTCCGCGTCACCCAAAATCCTGAAACTAATGAACAAAACCTTCCAGGATTTTGACTCGATTTACCAGTCGGCGGAGCGCTGTCTGGACGCCGGAATCCGGCCCAGTTTCAATATCATTTTCGGCTACCCTGGCGAAGGCGCCCAGGAGAGGAGGCAGACGATCCATTTTATTATGGATGTCTGCCGGCGGTTCCCCGGAGCCGAGTTCTGGACCAACATTTTTACACCCTATCCCGGTTCGCCCATCATGAGTCACGCTAAGGAGCTTGGCATTGTCGCGCCGGATACTTTTGAAGGTTGGGCTGACTATTTCCCAAGGTACACCGTCCTGCCGTGGCTGAAAGGGCGATCACATCGACGCGTGCAGGTGATGCGGGATTATCTGCGCATCGCCTTCGATCGTATTCCCATTGCTAAGTTGGACGCTGGAGCAGCCGTGCGGATATTTCAACACTCCCTGGCCATTCCGGCACGATGGCGGCTGGATCACGACTTCTATAGTCTTCCGGTCGAACTCTGGATCAACCGCAAGATTAAGCGATTTATTTCCGTTGCTCAACCCAAAGTTGACGCTAAGCAACTGGAGCCTGCCGTGGGGGCAAATTGTCCATGACCAATAAAGTGGTTCTCTTTTACCCGCCCTATGCGGGCCGGCCGCTCGGGCCTCCTTTGAGCCTCCTAAGCCTGGCCACGCCGTTGCTTCAGCGGGGCTTTCAGGTTTCTATTGTGGACGGGTCAATTCAGCCGGAGTTCATGCACCTTGTGTCGCAGGAAATCAGAGATGCGCTGTGCCTGGGGGTATCTCTTCTGACCGGCCAGATGATCAGTTCAGCCGTCGAGGTTGCCCGCCTGGTTCGGCGGCTTCGCCCCGACCTTCCCATCATTTTCGGGGGGTGGCATCCCAGCCTCCTGCCCGCACAGACCTTGGACGAAGACTTCGTCGATGTGGTCGTTCGCGCGCAAGGAGAAAGGACGCTGGTCGAATTGGCAACTCTTCTAAGTGAAGGGAAAACGTTCGACACGGTAAATGGTATTTCCCATAAGTTGGATGGCAGCGTTCATCACAACCCTGATCGGCCGGTGGCCAACGTCAACGATCTGCCCACACCCGCATTCAACCTGGGAGAGTTTGACACCTACGAAAGAATCACGGGCGTTCGCAAGCTGCCTTACGCGTCGAGCGTAGGATGTCCTTATGCCTGCAACTATTGCACGGACCAGGTTTTCTACAAACGTCGCTTTAACGCTTATACCGTGGACCGAGTGGTCGCAGAAGTCACGGAACTCGTCAGCCGCTACCGCATAAGCGAGGTCGCATTCCTCGATTCCAATTTCCCGGTCAATGTTAAGCGCGCGGTCGATATTGCACGAGGCTTCCTCGAATCGAAAGTCAGGTTTGGCTGGACGTTTCAGGCCTCAACAGACCTCCTATGCCGCATGAGCGACGAGGATGTTCGGCTGTTGGGTGAGTCAGGCGTAACGCATATGGGCTTCGGAACTGAGTCGGCCTCACAGGCAGTACTTGCACTGATGAACAAAAAGCATCAGCATATCGACGAGATGTACGAGACTGCCCGGAAATCAGAACTGGCTGGCATTCGGGTAACCTTCAATCTGATCCTGGGGTACCCCGGAGAAACGGAGGTTGACCGTCTGGAAACCTTCCGGATTATGGGGGATATTGCCCGGAAACACTCGAACGTCAGCTTTTCCCCCAACGTTTTTACCCCCTATCCGGGGATTCCGATCTGGCCTGAGCTCAGGATCAAAGGAGTCCACGAGCCTCAATCTCTCCAAGAATGGGCCAATGTGGATCTGGGAAGTAATCACTTGCCTTGGCTGCAAGGCGAGGAGCTCCGCCGCCTGAAACGGATGCTTGAATATTTTCTACTTAACAACCAGATCCGGCGAACGGCTTCGAAGGTTCCCTGGGTGCAAGGTAGCATTCGCAGGGCGCTCGGTGCACCTTTGCGATGGCGGTTGCAGAAGAATCTCTATGGATTTCCCTGGGAACTCTGGGTCGCCCGAACCACCGAACGCCTCGTCACGCGGCGATCATTATTGACGGGGCAGTCGCTTGGCCATGGAATGCAGGAGGTTTGCTGAATGCGAGTGCCCCGGCGTGGCAGCAAATGGAGATGCTTGCAGGAAGGAGAATGCTGTGGTTGACGTTCTGCTGACCCACTCGTATCACCTTTATTACGATCGAAAGCAGGTTCGCAAGATGCAGCCGTATCCTCCCCTGGGCACACTCTATGCCGCCTCGCTGCTCAGGCAGGAAAGGTTCTCAGTTGCATTGTTTGACAGCATGCTCAGTGATCCTTCGGAGGGCTTTCCAAAGGCAGTCCGGAAGCAGCATCCAAAGGTCGTTGCTATTTATGAGGACAATTTCAATTTCCTTTCCAAAATGTGTCTGACGCGAATGCGCGAAGTTGCCTTCGAGATGATCGACGCTGCCAAGTTGGCAGGCGCAAAGGTCGTCGTTCACGGGTCGGATTCATCAGACCACTGCGCTGAGTACCTGGCGAGAGGGGCGGATTGTGTCCTCATAGGCGAAGCCGAGTGGACCTTGCTCGAGGTTGTCGAGTGTCTGATCAGAGGTTCACACCGGGACCTCCAAAGCATTCCGGGAATAGCGCACTCATCGGATCACGATGGACGGGTGGTTCGATCATCACGCAGGTTGCTAATGCGGGATCTGGAGCGACTTCCTTTTCCAGCGAGGAATTTGATCGACATGGAGCTGTACCGGAAAGCCTGGCAAGAAACGCACGGCTTCTTTTCTCTTAACCTGGTGGCGAGCCGTGGCTGCCCCTTCCGGTGCAACTGGTGCGCAAAACCGATCTACGGCGACTCGTTCCATGCTCGCGATCCTGAAAGCGTGGCGGAAGAGATGCTGCAGCTTCGGGAAATCTGCGGAGCTGATCATCTCTGGTTCGCCGACGACCTTTTCGGAATCAACGCGCGCTGGATTCAGAGTTTTGCCGAGCAAGTCAGGCAGCGGAATGCCGCCATTCCATTTAAGGTGCAATCCAGGGCGGATCTGTTACGTAATGAGGAGACGGTTGCATCTCTCGCAAGTTCCGGTTGCGCTGAAGTGTGGATGGGCGTGGAATCTGGTTCGCAGAAGATCCTGGATGCCATGGATAAGGGCATTAGAGTTGAGCAGATCTTGCAGGCCCGCGACAACTTAAGGCGTCATGGCATTCGTGCCTGCTTTTTTCTTCAGTTCGGTTTTCCCGGCGAGACCTGGGCCGATATTCAGAAGACTATCGGATTGCTTCGCGAGAGCCGCCCGGATGATATCGGCATTTCTGTTTCCTACCCATTACCGGGAACAAAGTTCTATCGGCGAGTTCGGGCGGAGTTGGGCACCAAAAGCAATTGGGTAGATAGCGATGACCTGGCCATGATGTTCAAGGGCGCTTACACCACAGAATTCTACCGTGCGGTCCGGGATGCCATTCACGCGGAGGTGGATTCATGGAATTCCTCCCGCGAATGGCAGTTTAGCCTTCGGGATCGTTCCAGGGATACAAGTTGTCTTGATCCCGCGCAGACTGCGGAACTCTGGGACAGAGTTGAACAATTGGAGCTGACATGCAGGAATTCAGATGCGACCAAACTGCCCGTCCTGGCGTGCTCAGCCATGGGTTGTGACTGACAGTCGCGGAAGGCGTTAATAGCGGGCCGGTTCTCGATGGTTACCGCCAGGACACACCTCGGCCCGTTTGACGGATGGAAGTTATGGATTTGCTTTTAACCCACGGTTACTTCCTGGAGGAGGACGCCAAAGAGCAGGCGATCATGAAGCCCTATGTTCCTCTGGGCATTCTCTACTTGACCTCGCATCTCCGCTCTCGAAACATTGGCGTGGAAGTTTTCGACACGACTTTTGCCTCTCGCGAGGATTTATTGAAAGTTCTGGGAAGCGGTGAACCCGCGGTCCTGGGTGTTTACGCAAATCTTATGACCCGCGCGAGCGTGGTCAGAATTCTTCAGGCGGCAAAAGAGGCTGGTTGGCAGACCGTTGTTGGCGGTCCGGAGCCGGCATCCTACATTGAAGAATACCTTTCCGCCGGCGCCGACGTGGTTGCCATTGGAGAGGGGGAGATCACCCTCGAAGAGTTAGTGCCAATCCTGAAGAGCAGGTTATTCCATCTCCTGAAACAGGTCAATGGCATTGCTTTTCGAGGAGAAGATGGCAGTGTCCACCGTACACCGCTTCGGTCACAGATGCCCGATATAGATGCGCAACCCTGGCCCAGCCGGGATTCGGTTCCTATTGAACGATACCTCAAGACCTGGCGTGAACACCATGGCGCAGGCTCGGTATCTTTGATCACCGCTCGTGGGTGTCCATATGATTGCCAGTGGTGCAGCCACGCTGTATACGGCCGCACGCACCGCCGGAGAAAACCGGTCTCCGTGGTTGATGAGCTCGAATGGATTCTCAATCGGTATGGTCCGGATATGATCTGGATGGCAGACGACGTATTTACCATCCACCATGGATGGCTGTTTCAATATGCTGCGGAGATGAAGCGCCGCGGCCTCAAGATTTCCTTCGAATGCATCTCACGCGCAGACAGGTTGAATCCTCAGGTTGTGGCCCTGCTGTCAGAGCTTGGTTGCCACCGCATCTGGATCGGTTCGGAAAGTGGTTCACAACGCATCCTGGATGCGATGCATCGTGGCGTTTCAGTCGAGCAGGTGCAATCCGTCGTGCAGCTGTGCAAAGACAATGGAATCCAAACAGGCATGTTCCTGATGTGGGGTTACGAAGGGGAGGAACTAAGTGATATTGAGGCTACCATTGATCATGTCAAACATACCGACCCGGATGTTTTTCTCACTACCGTCGCTTACCCTATTCGCGGAACCCCTTATTTTGAAGCAGTAGCTGAGCGCGTGACTACAAGCAAGTCCTGGCGCGAAGGGTCTGACCGCGACTTTACAGTTCGCGGCCGGCATTCCCGCCACTTTTACCAGATTGTGGACCGCCTATTGCGCGCCGAAGTAGAAGTTCACAAATTAACAGATGCGCCTGCTCCATATGCTGCATCAGGTCTAGCCGATCTTCAACAGCAAATCGAGAAAGCGCGCGAGGAAATGAAGATTTCATTCGCTGAAGTTGAGGTTTGAAGGTTTATGACTCGGGCTTACTTAGCTACAACGACTATAACGGATGCTTTCAATGACCTCGCAGCAACCTATGATTCCAGCTTCACAAATTCATTCATCGGGTCGGCCCAGCGGAAATCGGTATGGATGGAAATCGATCGAACCTTCACTGCCGGTCAGCGCATTCTTGAAATCAATTGCGGAACCGGAGTTGATGCAGTGCACCTGGCGAGTCGGGGAGTGCACGTGACTGCGTGTGATTCGGCGCCCCAAATGATTCAAGTGGCACGGCAACGGGCGGCTCTCGCCGAAATCCCGGCCACGATTGGTTTTAGAGTGCTGGCCAATGAGCGGATCGGAACAATGCGGAATGAAGGACCCTTTGAGGGGATATTCTCAAATTTCTCCGGGCTCAACTGCATGGGTGACCTCTCCTTCCTGACCTATGATTTAGCTCAACTGATAAAAAGACGGAGCAAGATGGTCCTTTGCTTATTCGGCCGCCTCTGCATTTGGGAAACTTGTTGGTACCTGTCGCGAGGGAATATCCGGAAGGCGGTACGGCGGTTCAAGCAAGGGGAACACTCCGCTGTTCTTCCTAACCGCTCCGGAGCGAAGGTTTGGTACTACTCGGTACGCAAGTTGAAAAGGACATTTTCTCCCTACTTTCGGCTAACACGCTGGAGGGGGGTTGGTGTCACAGTACCGCCTTCATATCTTGAGTTTCTCGCAGCAGAATACCCGCGCTTATTTCGTTTTGCATCCGAAATTGACCCCTGGCTTGGAGGCTGCGCGGGATTCCGGGCAATGGCGGACCACATGCTTCTTACATTTGAGAGGACCGAAAGATGAAAGCTAATACTTTGCAAATGGCCGAAGCGGCAGATGGATCTCCGATGGTTGACACTGAGAGAGAGTCACCTTTGCATCTTCGTTGCCCTGTCTGCGGACATTCGGATCAGTCAATGGTAATTGCGCAACAGGTTTTGCAGAAACCGTCGTGTTCTTACTGCGGGTTCACATTTGTCCAGGAGGGCAGAATCTGGAAGGCGCTTACGCCAACACGCGAGGAAAGTTTTCAGCAGTTCATGATCGAGTACGAGACGATCAGGCTTCGTGAAGGACGCGGAACGCCGGGCGCACGTTTCTACCTGGAGCTCCCCTACAGGGATATTACAGGGCGCAACAGCTGGCAATGGAAGATTCGTTCCCGAAGCTTTCGTTTCTTCTATCAGCGAATTCTGCCTTGGCTCGAGTATCGGTATAAAGATGGTTTGGACGTTCTGGATGTCGGATCCGGAAACTGCTGGTTGAGCTACCGGCTTGCACTTCGAGGGCATCGCCCGGTTGCAGTAGATTTGATTGCAAGCAATCTGGACGGGCTGGGCGCGGCACACCACTACTTTGATTTTTTGAAACGCCCCTTTGATTTGTTTCAAGCAGAGATGGACCGATTGCCCTTTGACAACGGGCAATTTGACGTGGTCGTCTTCAATTCCTCCTTTCATTATTCGGAAAACTATGTCCAGACCTTGCAGGAAACTCTGCGTTGTCTGCGCCGGCCTGGCCACATATTGATTATCGATTCTCCTTTCTATCAGAACGAGGAGAGTGGACAAAAAATGCTTGAAGAAAAACACCTGTCATTCCAAAACGAGTATGGTTTCCGGTCAGATAGTGTAAGAAGCCGGGAATATCTGACACCAAACGCTCTTCTTGAGATGGCCAGTGCATGTGGCATCGAGTGGAAGCAGTTAAAGCCATGGTATGGCGTGGGATGGGCATTGCGCCCTCTTAAAGCGCGATTGCTGCGACGACGCGAGCCTGCGGAATTTTACATTCTGTGGGCCAAATTGGGTGAATCATGATTGTCTTTTACAATCCTCGTGCCACAAAACCGAGGAACCGGCGGTTTCCACTTTCGATTCTGGCGCTGGCGGCCGTCCTTGAAGGTCGTGAGGAGTACGCCATTGTCGACGGAAACCTGGAAGCTTGTCCCCAACAGGCCTTAATGGACACCCTGTCCCGAAACCGGGTTGATCTCCTGGCGGTCACTGTGATGCCGGGCCCGCAATTGGCTCCGGCCATTCAGGGGTGTCGCGCGGCCCGTACCCTCTTTCCGCACATTCCGGTCGTCTGGGGGGGCTATTTCCCTTCCATCTACACCGAGGCAACCTTGAATGCGGACTATGTTGATTTTGCAGTTCGAGGGCAGGGAGAAGAAACCCTCCTAGAACTTGTGGAAGCGCTTCGAGGACAGAGGTCAACAGAAAGTATTCGCGGGCTTTCTTATAAGGATAAGGCCGGCATTCATCGGCACAACCCTGAGCGGCGGATGAAAAGCCCGGATGCGTTTCCGTGGTACCCCTACCATCGCCTTCCGGTCGAGAAGTACATTCGACCATCGTTTTTCGGCCGCAGAACGGTCGCGCACCACGCGAGCATTGGCTGTCCGTTCAATTGTAGCTTTTGTGGTGTCGTTCCTGCATATGGAACCCTCGAGAAGATGGAATCTCCTTCGAGAACCGAAGCCATGCTCCGCCATCTCGCACGAACGTACGATATCGATTCGGTACAGTTCTACGACATGAATTTCTTCCTGCGGGAAGATCATGCCAGAGATCTGGCGGAACGCCTTGCACCACTCCACCTTGGCTGGTGGTGTGAAGCGCGAATCGACATCATGCTGCGCTACTCGGATGCGACCTTTGAGGCCATCCGCAGGTCAGGTTGCCGAATGATTTTCTTTGGAGCTGAGTCCGGATCTGACTGGGTGCTGAAAGAGATGAACAAGAAATTGAAGACGGAGCAGACACTCGAGCTTGCGCAGCGCATCCGCCAGTTCGGTATCATTCCAGAATTCTCATTTGTTGTAGGTAATCCGAAGGATCCGGAGCGCGACACCCGCGAATGCCTGCAGTTTATCCGCCGAGTAAAACAGTTGAATACTAGTTCTGAAATTATCATCTATCATTACACGCCAGTCCCCCAGCGCGCCCGGATGTACGGAGATGTCGAGGGGCAGTTTTCTTTTCCATCTACGCCTGATGAGTGGACAACGGAGCGCTGGTACAACTTTACCATTCGGAAGGACCCGGCCACGCCATGGCTCAGGCGGACCATCAAGCGGCGAATCGATAATTTTCGATTGGTAGTAAGTTCTTACTGGCCAACAGTCCAGGACGTTAGGCTCCCGAAGTGGGGACGTCACTTATTACGGATCCTGAGCGCCTGGCGGTATCGCCTGGGCTTCTACTCTTGCCCCTGGGAATTGCAAGTGATGCAGCGCTTGATCAAGCTACGAAAACCAGAGGCGGAGAGTCTATAAGGGGCCTCGTGGGTGCAATTGAGAATGACGCAAAACGATACGGTCGTAAATCGGCAGCCGCTGCGCTTGGCGCCAGCGGAGGCCTATTCGCTCTGGGCGGAAAGCTACGATAGCGTCCCCAATCCTCTCCTGGCACTGGAGGAGAGGGTACTGGGGCCGATGCTGCCCGATCCCAAAGGGACCTTTGTCCTGGACTTGGCATGTGGGACCGGCCGATGGCTCAATACTCTCCTCGCACAGGGAACCCGGCAGGGAGTTGGACTCGATTTGTCTTCCCAGATGCTCGCGCAAGCACGCCATAAGCGAGTAACACGCCAGAGTCTTATTCGCGCTGACTGCACGGCAACCCCAATTTCCTCAGGGATCGTTGACATAGCCATTTGTTCCTTCGCAATAAGCTACGTAGCAGATCTGGGAGCTCTCGCTTTAGAGCTTTCGCGCGTAATGAAAACGGGAGGGCATTTAATAATCACAGACTTCCATCCTTCAGCTTCGGAAAGGGGCTGGCGTCGCACTTTTCATTATTCAGGATATGCCGTAGAAATCCTGAGCTTTCAGCGCTCGATCGAGGGCATGTGTCAGGCATTCCAACGATGCGGATTCAGGCTCGACCGTATTCTCAGCCCTTGCTTTGGTGAACCTGAAAGACCGATTTTCATGAGTTGCGGAAAAGACCATCTCTTTGAGCAATTACAGGCGGGACCTGCGATCTTTATTTGCCTTTTTCGCCTGAGTAGCTCTAGCGGCATGGCCGACAGATGATTTGTACTTCCAAAAGTCCCTCTCAACCTTTCTCGAAGCGAAGTCAGCATGGCATACCTTCATTGGTGCTGTCAGGCGGTTGGGTCGCGCTGGATGCATCAACGTGCACAAGAGCTGACCTGGAGATTGTTAACGGCCGGGTGTCGCGCCTGATTGACCAAAATAAGAGCAATGGTGCCCGGAGGGACTCCCCGTTATCAAGGATAAGCGCGGAAATCCCGGTCGAAGGCTGCCTGGTATTACCCGGTCTTATCAACTCCCATGATCACCTGGAATTCAACCTTTTCCCGAGGCTCGGTCAAGGTCCTTACCCCAATTTCGAAAAATGGGCGGGCGAGATTTTTCATCCCGAGAGTTCGCCGGTCCGCGAACATCTCTCTGTTCCCAAGCCCGTGAGGCTTTGGTGGGGCGGAATTAAGAATCTGCTTTGTGGAGTTACCACCGTATGCCACCACAATGCTTATGAAAAAAACATTTTCGGGGCCGATTTTCCGGTTCACGTCGTCAAGCGGTACGGCTGGGCTCACTCGTTGCGATTCTGTAAGGACATGAGAAAAGCTTTTCTGTCCACGCCTCGAGGAGCCCCTTTCATTATCCACCTTGCCGAGGGCTCAGACAGAAGCAGTGCTGAGGAAATTTTCGCACTTGACCTGCTCGGCGCGCTTGACCATCGGACCGTAATTGTTCACGGAGTTGGCTTGACGGCACCCGGACGTGAATTATTGCGCCGGCGCGGCGCCGCGCTGGTGTGGTGTCCTAGCTCTAACCGGTTCACTTTGGACACCACGCTTGATCCCGCCGGCATCAACCGAAGCGACCGCATCTCAATTGGAAGCGACTCCGCGCTGACTGCGGAAGGAGATTTGCTCGATGAAATCAGAGCCGCTAATCGCGAAGGCATGGATCCCGGCCGGATCTATTCCATGGTCACCGGATATGCGGCCGATGTCCTGCGTCTCCGCAGCGGCGAGGGAAAGTTGGTGCCAGGCTCGGTTGCCGATTTAGTGGTAGTGAAACGAAATGAAGAAACCCCTGCCGGGACGTTGATGAGCACACGTCTCAACGGCATCGAAATGGTCATGGTTTCGGGCAAACCGCAATTGGTCTCGGCCAAAACGGCCCTCTGCTGTCCTTCCGGGTTTCTGGAGGGCTTTGAAGATATCGAAGTTGGGGGCACCTCCTGTTTCGTCCGTGCCCCGGTCAGATGGTTGCTGCAGGAGGCCCGCTTACATCTCGGACCCAACGTGCACCTGGCAGGAAAGCGAGTGAGCATATGATCCGGCAGGCTGATGCCGTCACCGGCTGCCGTACGGCGGCAGATGAACTCCAGAAACATCACATCCGTGAACTGCCTATCCTGATTCTGTTCCCCCATAATCGCTGCAACTGTCGCTGCCTGATGTGTGACATCTGGAAGATCCGGCAGGTGCGTGAAATCACTGCTGAGGATCTTAGGCCACACCTGGACAGCATTCGAGCGCTCAAAGTGCGCTGGATGGTTTTTTCCGGCGGCGAACCATTGATGCATTCGGACCTGACGTCACTTGCCAGTATGTGCCGCGAGGAAAGGATCCGCCTGACGCTTCTCACGGCAGGGTTGTTGCTTGCAAGGCACGCACAAAACGTCACTCGCTGGATGGATGACGTCATCGTCTCAATCGATGGCCCGCCGGGAGTCCATGACGCCATACGGTCTGTGCCCGGAGCGTTCTCCCGCCTCTCCGCGGGAATTCGCGAGGTGCGGCGGCTGCGGCCTGAAATGCCGGTGCACGGCCGCTGCACTGTTCAGAAGTTTAATTTTCGAAGCCTTCGAGACAGCGTGCAAGTGGCCCGCACGCTGGGACTGAACTCCATCTCATTCCTGGCTGCCGATGTTGATTCTCAAGCTTTCAACCGTCCGACCGGCTGGCCAGTGGCACGCCAGACTGGCGTTGCCCTGGACGCCTCGGAGGTTGAGGCACTCGATCTTGAGATGCAAGCACTTATCCTTGAATGTCACCGGGAGATTGAGTCAGGTTTCATATCGGAATCGCCTGAAAAATTGCGCAGGATTGTTCGGCATTATAGGGTGATCCTTGGTCAGGAAAAACCTGTCGCACCTCGCTGCAATGCCCCCTGGGTGTCCGCTGTTATAGAGGCTGATGGCACGGTCCGTCCGTGCTTTTTCCATCATCCGATTGGCAACATGTACGACGGGACCATAATTGGGGCGCTGAATAGCAGCGCGGGCTTGAACTTTCGAAGGAAACTTGATGTGGCCAATAACCCCGTTTGTCAAAAATGCGTCTGCTCTCTTTACTTGCCAGGGCAAGGGAAGGGCCCCGACAATTTATTCGCCATTTCTTCTGAAGGGCAGGTTAAAATCGACGAAAAGGAGAGATAACAGTCACATCTTCTATCCTCTCAATCAAGGCTCTGCCGCTCTCAATAGAGGACGGCAGATAAGAGCGTATGGAGGGGGATCTTATGATTTTGCACCGAGTACGAGCCTGCGGTATTGTTGGGGTCGCATTCCTCGCCTTTTGCCTGACACCGATCCCTGCTGCTGCGCAGGTGGCAGTTTCCAGTGGAAGGGAAGAACAATCAACAACTCTTGAGCAGTCTGTGCGGGACCTCATCCAACAGGTCCAGCAACTTAACGTTAAAGTCACGAAGTTGCAAACCGAGGTTTCCCGGTCCCATCAGGAAACGCGTGAACTCCGCCATGAGCTTGAGGGGGCCCTCGATAAATTGGCCTTGACCAACCAATCAGCCTCGAAAGGTGAACCGCCCCAAAATGCAGTATTAAATGCGCAGGGACCGGAACAACCACCGGCTTCAGTTCAGACTACTAACGGACCGGATTCACACGAGCGCCTGTCGAAGTTGGAGGAGAACCAAGAACTTCTAAATTCGAAGGTTAATGACCAATATCAAACCAAAGTAGAGAGTGCGTCCAAATATCGCATGAGGCTTTCAGGGATCGCCCTGCTGAATGTTTTTGAAAACAATGGACGCGTCGATGACCAGGACGTTCCAAACCTCGCCCTGGGCCGGAGGACGCTCGATACGGCAGGCAGCTTTGGCGCGACAGCCCGCCAATCAGAATTAGGGTTTGAAGTCTACGGGCCAACCTTTGCCGGCGCCAGGACCAGTGCCGACTTGCACTTGGACCTCTTCGGGGGATTTCCGAATACGCCAAACGGGGTTACTGAGGGGTTGATGCGCCTGCGAACAGCGACGGTGCGTATGGATTGGGATCGAACATCTATCGTCGTGGGTCAAGATGCTCCCTTTTTCTCCCCCTCATCCCCAACTTCCATCGCTTCCTTGGGTTACCCAGCGTTCTCTTATGCGGGGAACCTATGGACATGGACCCCGCAGGTGCGGCTTGAGCATCGGGCGAATCTAGGGGATGGAAACAGTATTAATTTTCAAGCCGGCTTTCTCGATCCGCTTTCGGGCGAATCACCGACGTCGGACATCTATCGAGTGCCGCAGGCGGGCGAAAGATCGCGCCAGCCTGCATATGCATCGCGCATCGCGTGGACTCACGGCCCTGCTGACCATCCTTTAACTCTTGGGTTGGGCGGCTACTATAGCCGCCAGGATTACGGAGCTGGAAGGACTATGGACGCCTGGGCGGGAACGGCTGATTGGAATGTCCCGCTGAGCAATCGGTTCAGTCTTACAGGAGAGTTTTACCGGGGCAGGGCGCTTGGCGGGCTGGGTGGGGCGACTGGACGCAGTGTACTGTTCAGCGGGCCGGTTACGGATCCCAATTCATTATTGACGGGCCTGAATACCATTGGTGGGTGGACCCAGATGAAGTTCAAAGCCACAGAGGCGGTGGAGTTCAATGCGGCTTACGGAGAAGATAATCCGTTCGCCAGTGATCTGCGCCGTTTCCTCATACCTTACGGCTATTCTTACACCCACATATCCAGAAATCAGAGCGAGTTATTCAACGTGATCTTCCGGCCTAGAACAGATCTGCTTTTTTCACTTGAATATCGTCATATCGACACCCTGGAGACCGATGGCGACAAATATACCGCTGGTCATCTGAACCTGGGTGTCGGAGTCTTGTTTTAGGGCAATCAGGAGTAGCCGTATGTCAATCGTAAGACAATGGGGTTTGGCATTTTTAGCGGTCATATTGTGTGGACTTGGAATGTCGTTCGCACAGAATGTAACTATCAAAGCTCACGTTGTCATACAAGGTCAGAAGCAAAGGTCGCAGTATTTGTCCCAGGATTCGCATACAGTATTATGGCTTACACCCTCCAAAGGCTGGACCGGTTCACTTCCTCGCCCGCAATCCTTGGGATCCCGGCCACAGCTTGTTCAGAAAAATAAACAGTTCGTACCCCAAATGCTGGCCGTGGAAGTCGGGTCGGTTGTGAATTTCCCAAATCATGATCCATTTTTTCACAATGTCTTCTCGTTGTTTAACGGAAAACGTTTCGACCTGGGACTTTACGAGGCAGGATCCACACGCAGCGTTCACTTTGACCGCCCCGGCATCTGCTACATTTTCTGCAACATCCACCCACAAATGAGTGCGATTGTGGTTGTTGTCGATACCCCGTATTTTGCTATCTCAAACAAGGCGGGTGATGTCCAAATCTCTGATGTCCCAGTCGGGCAGTACAAGTTGAATGTGTGGGAAGAGCATTGTTCAACCAGGAATTTGCAAGAGGCCTCTCGCGAGGTCACGATTGGGCCCGAGGTTTCCTCCCTCGGAACAATCCGTTTGGAACCGTCTCGAAAATTAGTCCAGGTTCACCCCAACAAGTACGGAAG
>DASSJE010000558.1:0-6188 GCA_035691365.1 Terriglobia bacterium | reverse complement strand
CCTTTGGAAGTGAGTCGCTCCGCCTCCCTGTCCGTGATTACTCGCATGTGGTTCGCGAGCGCGATGTACTAGAGCGAATACGACGCCTCGCGCCAACCCACTGGTTCAGGCAGAGGGCACGGGCTACCACTCCGAAGGGTCTAGTGGATCTTGCAGTGAAACTCCGGGCGAGATCTCAGACAGAGCTCGGGAATTTTCTAGAGCACATAAGCGAATTGAGGGGTTACCAGCGGAAGCGGCGTATTCCTAAGCTACGCCATCTCGCGGGGATGTTGATTTATCTTGCCGACGACAGGTCACTCCAGGAGTTCGCTTCGGCTACTGAAGGAGTCCCTGAACTTCATCTTCATTCCCGTGTCATGAGGGCCGTCGCCACTGGGAAAATCGCCAAGGTCCTGGTGTTAGGTACAAATGCCTCGCAGGCTGCATCACAGCCCATCGTTGGAGCGAGGAAGGGATGTTTAGTTTCCGGGCACATAGATAGTTCCGAAAAGCTCCAAGGACTCGCAATTTTCCTTTTCAACGGCGTTGACGTGACCCTGCCAGCGGATGTTCCAACTGATCAATCGGAACTGCTTCGCCTTGCTCGCGATGGGGTAGATGCAGCTTCGATGCGGGGTGGTGACCCGTACTTAAGAGAGCTTGCCTGTCTTCACGGATTGCAACGAACGCCCCGACATGCGGAAATGCTTATATCCGCATTCGATGAGGACGAGGAGCTCGCCATGGACGCGGTCGAACAACTACAGGAGTCAGCATCACCGTGAACGACCCGGCGCAGTTCCGCCTTCAGGAGCTGGGACTGTGCCCGAAAAGATTTCCGGTGCCCCTCGCGAGTTCCAGAGCTTCGCGCTGCCGTTTTCAGATGCTGATCCATTTGGTGAATTCGTTTCGTGGAATGGGACGAGTCATCCAGGATGAATCAGGCAAAGGCAGCTTGAGTGCCTCACAGACGGACAACCAGCCTCGTGGTAGGTTCATCGATCCCACAGTGCCCTTACGCGTTATCCACTCGAATCGTCGCCGCTCTTCACTTTTCTGCGCGACCTGAAGAGCGATACGCACATCCTGGGCAACGTACTGAAGCACTTCTTGACGGCGTCCCTGCTCCCAAAGCTGCGGGGCGAGAACGCCAGACATTCCCGGCGGCTTGCCCGGAATCCTTAGCGCTTGTGCCGCCTTTTCGAGCCCCACTGGATAACCAAGTTGGCAAAAGACATGAAACATCGCATCAACATGGTTCAAGGCCAAGTCCTTGCACTCGCCGGGCGACGCGGATTCTTCGGCCAGGATATCGAGGTCGAACCCAAGGCCGTTCCACGTCAATAGCGTGTAGCCTTCCGCCACTAGTCGTGCCAACTCCAGTACGACTTCCGTGGCTTCCGCCCGTGATATTTGCTTGGCTGGGGTTCCATCGGCCTTCTTTCCGTACCAAAGGTTCGCTTCCCGCGCATCACACCGCAGAGCGGCGGCGCAACAGATACCAAGGGGGCGGTGGGGCTTCCAGTTAAAGTCAGCCCCCGGCACATCCTTTGCCGTTTCGATGTCGAAGGCCAGAAACTTCCGCGGCATGTGAATTACTCTTCGCGGTGCGCGCTACCGACTAATCAAGAAAGGCGTATCCAAAAAACCAAACCACATATGATTCCGGTGTCGAAACGACCGCCACCCAGTTTTGCCCAAGTTCGTCACGGGAATCCTGTACCTGCAAAGTTAGCAGGGAACGCAGCACGCCTTGGCGGGCAAGTATCTATTGAAGCGCACAGGGTACGCTTTGGCATTCCGAACAGAATTATAGGTTCTCTGGCTTTAGGCCGGTGTGCTTTGCAATCTTCTTTAGCATGACGGGGCCTATTTCTACCGAGTCATGGAAGGCCCACGTATAGTCCGGCCAATTGGGGCGGGTCAGTTGTATATGAGATGAGCCTTTCCCTGACTTTGGCTTCCAGCCGATTCTGATTAGTGCTTTATAAACTCGGCGGGCTTTCGTGCTTGGCCAGTTGCTCACGCGCAGATTGCAAGTTTCTTATGGGGCTTCTGTGTTTCTTCCACGTGCTCTGCCAGAACACGCAAGGCCAGAACTTCCACCTTGGCCAGGGCCTCATTCTTAGTCGCGCCGTAAGCCATTACACCCGGCAGAGTGGGGGCTTCGGCAATCCAGCGCCCATCAGTTTCGCGGTCGAACTGTATTTTTAACTGCATTACAACTCCTTCAAGCCATCCTACCCATAAAGCAATATGCTGTCAAGCAGCACGATTGCTAAAACATCACGACGATTCTCGGGACGATTAGGTTACGCCTGCCGAATCTTAAGCTTGCAGTGCAGCGCCGGGCCCCCGATCCAAATCGAAGGCTGAAGGTTTCCGCCGGCAATGCCTCGAAAACCAATGCCGGCTTAATAGAACTTTCCTTCCCGGCCCAGGCGGAGGGTCTTTAACCCGCTACGAAGGTTGCAAAGGGGCAAATAAATCGCCTGGCCTTGCGGCATGGGAAGCAAATAGGTGGTGAGCCGTGAGGGAATCGAACCCCCAACCTACTGATTAAGAGTCAGTTGCTCTGCCAATTGAGCTAACGGCCCGTGAATCTCAACTGATTGGATTTGAAACTGCACCAATGAGTTTAGCATAAACCGGCCCGCTATTTTAAGGGGCTTGTCCGTGGCGCATCCTGGCGCCGGGTTAGGCATGTGCTGGAAAATTGATTTATGATCGTATTGGCCCGCTGTTGACCGGCAGGGCGCAAGCCGCATGCGCAGAAATGAATTTCTGCGCCAGCGTTGATTTGCGGGGCTTCGCGCAGTCTGCCTGCAGGCTCTGCTGGCGGCCGATGATTTAACCCAAGGAGCAAGCGCACTATGGCGGTTGTGGATCTGAACGATGTCGCGATTATTGTCAAACCGGAAACAGACAATATTGCCGTGGTGAAGGTGGATTTGATCGAGAAGGGGACCGAACTGCGGCAGAACGGCGCAATGATTAATCTTTCCGGCCGCGCAATTCGCGGTCAGAGCTTTGCCGTCAGGGAGATTGCGAAGGGAAAGCCATATGTTTCGCTCGGCGACCCGATTGGCCTGGCCGCGTGTGACGTCCATGCAGGCGATCCCATCGACGAGACCAATATCGACCATCATGTGCCGCGCCTGCGGGTCCGTTACCGCGACAACCCGGCGCCCAACCCTGTTGATCCTGGTCTGGCCGCGCGCACTTTTGACGGGTTCGTGCGCCCTGACGGCAGCGTGGGCGTGCGCAATTTTGTGGGGATTGTGACTTCCGGGAGTTGCTCTTCGGCCGAAGCGCGTGAAATTGCTTTCCGCGCCATGCGGGAAATCTACACGCGGGAAAAGTATCCCAATGTGGACGGCGTTGTTGCCGTCGTTCATGAATCCGGCTGTGGCATGCCGGACGGCAAGGCCGTCGACCTGCTGAACCGGCTGCTGACCAACACACTGCGCCATCCGAACCTGGGCTCGGCGATCTATATCGATCTGGGCTGCGGCAAGACCTGCGTGGAATGCTCGGTGCCCATCTTCGAGAAGGAAATCGACAATTACAATCAGCGGGTTGTGAACCTCACGATTCAGCAGTCCGGCGGCGGCCGCAGGACGGTTGAAAAAGGGCTGGCCATGGTCGAGAAGATTCTCCCGGTTGCCAACCAGTGCGCGCGCCGGCCTGTTGCTGTTTCGAATCTCATCGTCGGAACGGAGTGTGGCGGATCCGACCGATGGTCGGGCGTCACGGCCAATCCGGCGGTTGGAGTTGCCGCCGACATGTTCGTGAAAGCGGGCGCTGCGGTGTTTCTGCCGGAAATTCCGGAGCTTCAGGGCGGAGCGATGGTTGACCTTGCCCACCGCGCGCGCACCCGCGAAGTGGGCCGCAAGCTGATACAGGCGCTGAAGCGCTATCAGAAATATGTCGAGATTTTTGGCGAGGACTTTCGTGACAACCCTTCGCCCGGAAACAAGAAGGGCGGGCTCTATAACATCTTTCTCAAGTCCAGCGGCGTGAAGGCCAAAGGCGGGACTTCCATCGTTGAGGACCTCGTCGACTACGGCGAATGGCTGGGCGGCCGCAAAGGGCTTTATGTGCTCTACACGCCGGGCTATGACCCTCTGACGACCACGGGGCTGTTCCTCAGCGGCGCCCAGATCACGCTGTTTACAACAGGCCGCGGCACCGGCATCGGCTGCGCCCTGGGCCCGGTGACCAAGATCGGGTCAAACAATTTTGTCTCCAGCCACAACGGCGATATCGACATCAACGCGGGGACCATTCTCGACGGGACCGAATCGGTTGAAGAAGTTGGCAGGCGGATCTTCGAGCACACGCTTGACGTTGCCTCAGGCCGCACCATGGTTCGCGCGGAAGAGTCAGGCTTTCACGTCGAGTTCAAAATCTGGGAGTCGCTCTGGCCCTCGCTTTGACCGCATTCGTTACTCCTGAGTGTTTTCCTTTTCCGGCGCAGGACGATTGGGTCCCCGCTGGCCGAAAGGCGGCCTCCCTCGGTTCGATTCTGTCCTTTCCGGATTCCTGCTTTCCGGGCGGCTCGAAACAGGCCGGGAAAGCACGCGCATAAGGCTTCTTCTCGCTGTACGAGCGCACCAGTTCCAGATAAACCCCCAGGTCGCGCCCCAGATCGGACCTTGTCCCATCAAAATAAAAGCTGCGCACCGGAATGCCGCCGTAATCGCGGCTGACCTTGGGGTAGATTGCCTCGCTTACAGTACCGTTCATGCACGCGAAAGGACTGATATCGATGACTCCATCGGCGCCATGTTCCGCGTGCCAGGCCACCAACCCCACGCTCAGCACCATTTCTCCCACAACCCCGCTGGCCGGGAGGTAGGGCCACGCCAGTTCGATAATCTCTTCAATTTCAGGCTCCTCATATCCTTTCAAATCTTCTTCGAGCGGCGCCAGCAACGTGTGTTCGTCGCTGCGGCGAATGTGGTTGCGCACTTTCGCGCCCAGCATTTCAAAAGAGAACGTCCGCCCGTTTAAACGAAGGATCCTCTCCTGCTCAAAGCTGGTGTAGCCGACCCACTCGGCCACGTGGCTCAGTGACGCTTCGGCCCCGCAGGATTCAAGCCTTCGCACCAGGTCTTCGTTCGAGAAAGTATTGAGCCGGCAAAATATTTCGCCGACCACGCCAATGAAGGGCAGGGAACGATCATATCTTGCCGGGACGGCTCTGAACCGCTTGCGCGCGCGCTCCAGCGATGCGGCCATGCTGCGAATCTGGCAGTCCACATTATCGCAGGCGGACTCGATGGTTTTGCACAGATCGCAGAGGCTTTCGCCATAGGCGCGGTCAGCGGCTCCGGGCACGGTTTCATAGGGACGGGTCTTCAGCAGCAGGCGATGAATGGCATCCGAGGCCACGATGCCTCTCCATGCCATACGCGTGAAGACGTTCACGATGCTGCCGAGCCCTCCATAACTGTTTTGGTCTGAGGGAGAGATGATCTCAACCTGTCCCAGGCCCGCATCGCGCAGAATGTTTCGCAGGAAAGGCACATATTGCCCAAAGCGGCAGGGGCCGTCAGATGTGGGCAGAAAGTAGACCGTGCGCGCCGGTTCAAACCCGGGCGCTTCGGCAGCCTGGAGAAGGTCGCCGATCACAACCTTGCCGGGATAACACTCATCGCCCTGGGTCGCCTTGCCGCCCAGCTCCAGCGTCCGCCGGTTGGAAGGCGGCGTCACGTGAGATTCCACGCCCAGGCGGCGGAAGATCGACGCGAATACTTCCGATCCGCCTTCACCCATCACCGGCAGATAGACCGTCTTGTTATGGAGCGGATGGCCGGCGCCGATGGCGCGATTCACGCTGCAGTGATGTGTGAAGGACATCGCAAAATTCCCTTGCTTTCAAGATAGGCCTCGCAACGCGTAATAAAGCCGGCGTCGTTCGAATGGCCGTCAAACTGGAGCACCAGCGAGGGACTGCCTGCCGCCCCGTTCAGGAATGATTTGATGAAGGAGTCGGGTCCGCACTTGAAGTTCGAAATGTAGATCAGGTGCAGGTTCGCAAAACGGCGGGCGATCATCGCTGCGGCCAGAATGCGGCGGCCGGAATTCCAGAACATGTTGTCGTTGACCCCGGAGATGTCTACTTCGTCCAGCGGCAGAAAATCCATGGGCAGCACGTTTACTCCGTAAGTCTTTCGCAGCTTGCGCGGGATGTCGCAATT
>DASSJE010000557.1:0-16091 GCA_035691365.1 Terriglobia bacterium | reverse complement strand
GGACCCCGACGTCCCTTTCATTGTGGCCCTCGGCAGGGACGCGGTCCTGGCGCTTGTGTCGGGAGGGCGGGATTTCATCGAGAAACAGGACCTCTCCCGACTTGTACTGGCCGTGCAGCGCGAGATCGAAGAGGTCGAAGCGCGCCGCAAGCGGAAGAAGTCCGAACAGGATCTCGTAACGTTAAGAGCGGCGGTGGACGCCTCCGGGGAAGTAATTTTTATGACCGATGGCGATGGCGTCTTTACTTTCGTCAACGCTGAGTTCTCGCGGCTTTACGGTTATACCAGCGAGGAAGTTTTGGGAAAAACCACGCCGCGTGTTCTGAAAAGCGGTGAAACACGCCCTGAACAATATGCGGCCTTATGGGCCACCATCAAGAACAAACAGGTGGCGCTGTGGGAAGTAACCAACAGGACGAAAGACGGGCGACTGGTGAACGTCGAGGGCGCTGTCAACCCGATCCTTGACGACAAGGGTGAAATTGCCGGTTTTCTTTCCATCCACCGTGACGTGACCAGGCGCAAACAACTCGAGGAGCAGTATCGCCAGGCCCAAAAGATGGAAGCGGTCGGCCGCCTGGCCGGCGGAATTGCTCACGATTTCAATAATCTGCTCACGGTCATAAACGGGTATAGTCAAATGGTTTTGGAGCAACTGTGCCCAGACCATCCGATGCATCCTCAAATCGATAAAATTCAGAAGGCCGGGGAGCGCGCCGCGTCAATGACCCGACAACTCCTCGCGTTCAGCCGGCAGCAAGTCCTGGCCCCGCAGGTCCTGAATCTGGACAAGGTTGTTGCCGGTATTGACAAGATGCTTGGGCGGCTGATCGGTGAAGATATCGAGCTCGTGACGGCCTGCTCACCCGGATTGTGGCATGTGAAGGCAGATCCCGGGCAGATCGACCAGGTGATCATGAACCTGGCGGTGAATGCGCGCGACGCCATGCCGCAGGGCGGCCGTCTGACGATTGAGACCGCCAACGTCACGCTGGGCGAGGGCGAGTTCGGCTGGCGCCCGGTGATCGAGCCCGGGCCGTACGTGATGCTGGCCATCAGCGATACGGGATGCGGCATGACGCCGGAGGTGAAAGGCCGGATCTTCGAGCCCTTTTTTACCACCAAAGAATGTGGAAAAGGCACAGGACTGGGGCTGTCAACCGTTTATGGCATCGTCAAACAGAGCGACGGTTACATCTTTGCTGACAGCGAACCGGGGAAGGGAACGACATTCAGGATTTACCTGCCTCCCGTTGCCTCAGCAGGAGAGAACAGGGTGGAGAAGATGGAGCCCAGCCTCCGTGCGGCAGGCGGATCTGAAACCGTTCTGGTGGTTGAAGACAACGAGGCGGTCCGCAGCTATGTGCGAAGTGTGCTGGAAACACAGGGCTATGCGCTGCTGGAAGCCGGCGACAGCAAAGAGGCCGTCCAATTGACTGAGAAACACGCCGGCCCCATTCATCTTCTGCTGGCCGACGTGGTGATGCCGCGTATGAGCGGGCCGGAGCTGGCCGCCCTACTCAGGCCGCAACACCCCGAGGCCAAAGTCCTCTATATGTCCGGCTATACGGACAACGCCATCGTCGATCACGGAATGCTCGATCCTGGGACCTACTTTCTGCAGAAACCATTCGTCCCCGAAACGCTGCTGCAGAAGGTCCGGGAAATTCTGGACTCGTAACCAATCCTGACGCGGTTGAGCATTATTCAAGAACAGCAAAGAGGGAAGAACGCAGAAGCAACGGCGCTGACCTGCTGCCGCGGCCGCCGCGAGCGCTTCTGTAGTGGGCGGCATAAATGTTCAGGCGAGGTCTAAGCCGAATGTCGCCCTGGGAATCGGAGCACGATACTCCCAGTCAGAGACAGGAGCGACTTTGTAACGGTAGAGCCGGCAGAGCTTGCACAGTTGTGCCACGAGAAAGGGGCTTTCCTGGTCGAGCCACTGGTGCTCACATTCGCCGGCAAGAGGCTTTACGATCTGGGACGAATCGTTCAAATCCATAATTCAACCTTTTTTCAGCGCGCCGCAATCCACTCCGAAGCGGGTACGTTGCGCCTTATTTTAACTCCCTGATCGTACCCTGAGCATGACAACCCCGTGCTGGGGAACCTGTGCCGTGTAACTTCCCGTTAATTCGCCCAGGTCCTTCCGTTGCCACAGATCGCGGGCCGAAACCGCGCCGCCGAGTCCAACATCCTTAAAGCGCACGGTGACCGGCATGGTGGATTCTCCCTCGTTAAATAGCCCCACGGCTTTGCTGCCGTCGGCCAGCGGCTTCACCCACACCTGGAGCGGGCCTTCCTGCAAGACACGATAGCCTTCCTTCCCGGCGGGGTCCTGGTCAACAGCAACCACTTCCGGGTTGGTGAGGACGGAGAGGGTTTCCTGCGACATATTGGCTAGGTCGTTGCCGGAGATCAAAGGTGCGGCCAGAATGCACCAGAGGCTCATGTGGGTGCGGTACTCGTCAGGATTCATGTGCCCGTTGCCCACTTCAAGCATGTCGGGATCGTTCCAGTGGCCGGGCCCCGCAAACCTTGCGAGACCCTGCTGCCCGAAGCCGATGAAGGCCATGCGCGTGTAGTTGTCCTCGATATCGTCCGTGGTCCGCCAGAGGTTGCCGCCCACCGACGGCCCCCATCGCCACACGCGATCCATTCCGTACTGGCACAGGCTGTAAATGATGGGGGGTCCTGTGGCCACCAGCGCCTCGTGCATTTTTTTGTAGACAGCGGGCATCTCGGAAGGCTGATAGACCTTGCTGGCGCTGCACCAGTCGTATTTCAGGTAGTCAACGCCCCACGAAGCGTACGTTTCCGCGTCCTGCTTTTCGTGCCGGTAGCTGCCCTCGTAGCCGGCGCAGGTTTTGGGGCCCGGCGAAGAGTAGATGCCAAACTTCAGCCCCAGGCTGTGAATGTAGTCGCCCAGCGCCTTCATATCCGGGAAGCGGTCATTCGGGTGAATGATGCCTCGGGTGTCGCGCTTGCCCTGCCAGCAGTCATCGATGTTGATGTACTCGAAGCCCGCGGCCTTCATGCCGTTGGTGGACATGGCGCGCGCCTGCTCACGCACAATCGCGTCGCTCACTTTGCAACCGTAATGGTTCCAACTGTTCCACCCCATGGGCGGCGTGGCCGCAAGTTCCTGGGCGCGAGCCGCAGGGGCCCCCAACGCCAGAAATAGAACGAGGGCGGCAAAGGTTATGGCCACACGCCCCAGGTCAGCAGTTGCTTTCATCTGCATGTTCCCTCCAGCAGGAAATCAGCGCATATAAAGACAGCAAGTGTACTCTTCGAATCGTCAAAAGTCTATAAGGCTGGCGCCCGGGAAAAGATGGCCTGAATTCGCAAGGATAGGCACGCCGCAATGCGGGCGTGTTAACTCCGTTTGCAACACGCGCCGGACGGTGAATCCCTGGCTGGGAACATCCTTACCGTTTTGCCACTTCGACAGGGATCTGGTTGTGGGCGCCTTTGGATTCATTCGCAACGGTCTGCTTGAAGCGCCCGTCGAAGCTGTTCTTGCTTAAGGTAATGAAGTCCGTTTCGGGAGCGATATAAATCCCCACAAGGTTCGGCGCTTTTCCTTTTGTATCGCTGGAGCCGATGGTGTTGTCCGTGAAGGTCACGTTGTGGACCATGCCGTTAATGTGGATATTGGCGGGGTTTTCGCCATTGCGGCCATTGTCGGTGATGGTGTTGTGCTCAAATGTGCAGCGGTCAGGAGCATTCGACCTTGACTGTTCGCGGAAGTAGACGCCGGCGCGGCCGTTGCCGGTGGAGGTATTGTTCACAAAAAGGTTGTCGGAATCCTTGTGGCCCAGGGATATGCCGTCACGGCCGTTATCCCACGTACGGTTGTTCGCATAGCGGGCGTGCTGGACGCGCCAGCAGAGATAGAGACCGTCTTCGCCGTTATTATGGGCCTGATTGGTTTCCACGATGCCGCGCAAGGCGCCGGTCCCGAGGTGAATGCCCAGGTAGGCGTTGTTGAAGGAGACGCATTGTTCCACCACGGGGTCTTCCACAAACTGCAGGCTGATGCCGTCTCCGGGATAGTCGCGCGCCACCACGTTGCGTACGGTCATGTGCTGGGAATGGAAGAAGTAGACGGCGCCTGTCTGGCAACCATCCAGGATGCCGCTGCCTTCGCGGCTGCCGTCGGCGGTAAGGTCTTCCACATTCACGTCCTTCACTTCAAATCCGTCGACCAGCGGGAAGGTGTTGAAGACTTCTCCGTCCAATGCCACGTGGTAGTCCATCTGCAGGAATTGATTGAAGTAGAGCGTGTTGCCGTCAATGCGTGTAATGGTGCGTATGCTGGGGGTCCAACCGCTGCGCTGCTGCTTGTCAACGACGGTGACGCCCATGCCGGGCCGGAACCCGCTGGCATCCTCCACCGTGGCCTTGTACTCGCCGTAGTCGGCGTCAATGGCCAGCTTGCTTTGGACGCCCGCCGCCTTTTTGAGGATCGTCTTGTCGGAGCCTTCGCCGCGCAGGGTGATGTGGCTGGGCAGTCGCACGGAGTTGGAGAGCGTGTAAGTGCCGGCCTGGATGAGGACCGTGCCTCCCCCGGCTGCGGCAACACGGTCAACGGCCTTCTGGATGGCGATGTTGTCCGTGCCAATGACGTCCGCGTTGGCCGGGCCGACGGTGACGGTCATGCCGCCCCCTTTGTTGGCGCTGCAGCCCGGGTAGAGCACGATTCCCAAGAGAAACGCACCGGCAACCGCTGGCAGCCACAGGCGTTTGCTTCCAATAGATCGCATACGCATAAGCCACTCCCTGTCAAAAGAAATTTTAGAGGCATTAGCACCCGAAGTTTATCACAGCGGCAGGGTGCCGGAACTGATTTCTTGATCACGATATTTATCAGGGAAGTCAATCTGCCGTCACGGCCAGGGGTTCCTGATTAAATTGCTTTTTCCTCAGGCGGCCACCGAGCAGGGCCAGAAGCAGGATGGCCGAAATCATGCTCGCAAGACTGTCCGTGAGCAGAAGGCCCCGCGCGCCAAAGTGCTTGAAGCCCAGCCCATCGGCCCAGGTCATATAGTCAATCGCAAAATTGGTGGCTGCGGCAAACAGCCCCAGTTGGGTGCTGGCCACAGGACTGTCCCGGCCCACCAGTTGATAGCCCAGCGCGTTGAATGCGGCATACGAAACCCCGGCAAGGCCGTTGTAGATGAGGACTCCCAGAATATAGTTGAAGGGCGTATGCGGAGAAAGGGCCATGGTGAGAGAAACGACGCTGGTGATGAGTCCGGCGCCAAGATAAAGGAAGCCGCGCGAAATCCGGTCCGCCACATATCCGCCAACCAGGGCGCCCACTGATGCGGTGATCGCGCACCCTGCGCCCGTCACCCAGATCACCGTCGAGGTGCTGGTGTGAAAGTCATTCCCCATGCCCGAGAAGAGATTGATGGCCGCTTCCGCACTGGCCGGAACCAGGAAGAGGCAGAAGCCGATGAGCACCTGCTTCGTTTTGCAGGCGCTCCACGTCGTCTTCAGCGTGTCGGTAAAAATCTGCCGGAAGCGGAAAGAGGATTTTCTGGCTTCAGGAAAGGCCAGGATGGGCAGGGTCCCGGTGATGATGACGACGGCAAGTCCCAGCCCGAGCCAGTGCAGGGCGATGTGCGGCACCAGGGCCATGACGGCCATTGATCCCAGGGCGCCGCCGCCGAGGTTGGCGACGTTGGTCCATCCGCTCACGGAGCCGCGCAGATGGTCCGGGGTAAACTGAGCAGTCCATCCACCAACCGCGCCCGAATACAGCACAATGAAGAGTTCGCCCAGCAACAGCAGCGCCGTGGCTGGTCCCAGGTGACCTGGTGAAAGCGAGCACAGAGCCGCTGCCACGCAGATGGCCGCTCCGGTGGCCGTGATCCACGCGTAGGCGCGGCGCGTGAGGCCTGTATCCATCAGAGGCTGCAGAAGAAATCCCCAGAAGGTCGGCGTCATGACAGTGGCGCTCACGGCGGCCACCTGATCCAGATGCACCCCCAGGTGGGTCAGCAGGAAAGGCAAGGCGGTGATGGTGAAGCCCACCACCAACCCAAAGGGAAACATCGCCAGGCCGACAATCCACGTCGAGGGTATTTTCCCCTGGGCTACACCAGGTTCCGCTGCATCTGTCAACGGCTCCTCCACAAGTGTTCACGATAGGACCAGGTAGGGCGGCCCTCCCCGATTTCTCGCCCCATCATAATCTGAGTAGGAAAAGAGGGCCAAAGGTTTTCTCTAGATGGGTGCCTGGGGAGCAACTGCCGTGGGTGCAATCTGCGCGAATGGGTGTATCATTGGGCGCAAGGGGAGGGTTCTCTTGAGAACTGCAAAGCCAGCCGTGGTATGCTGCCCTCCGGATGCGAAGCCCTGCCGTTCCTGCCCCGGAACAGTGTTGTTGGCGCTCCTGGCCAGTAGTCTTTTGCCTGTTGTTTCAAAAGCCGCGCAAAAACGCTCACAGGCCCCGTTCAGCGTGCGTGTCGAGACGCAACTGGTCCAGGTGCGCGTGCAAATTGTGGGACGCGACAGCAAGCCTGCCATAGGCCTCAAGAAGTCAGATTTCATCGTTAAAGAAAACGGCCGGCGCCGACAGGTTGAGACGCTGGATTATGTTCCTATTCCGGGTTCGATCTCGAAGGTTCCGCGAATGGCGCCGGCAGCGCCCACGGCCGGCCAGCCCTCGCGTCGCCACGTCTGGATTTACATTGACAGTGAAATCGAGTCCAATGAAGTTCCCGAGGCGTACCAGGCCATCAGGAAGTTTTTGGCAACCCAGCTTCAGCCTGATTTTATGGTGTCACTCGACGGGCTGCCCTTTACGGATGACCGGGCAAAGCTGTTGTCAGTCCTCGAAAAGATGCAGCAGCACCCTTACGGCCGACTGCCGGAAGTGCCGCCGCTGATCAATTCCACGCTCGACATGGAGAAGCAGGCGGACTACGAGTGGCTGCTTTATTCGGCCCTGCTGTGGGGCGGCGGGGCGACCGCGCCACCGCCCGGGTTTGCGGGGTTCACGCTCAGGCCGGGACTGCCGCGCGGCGTGCGCGCGGACGCCGCGATGAACCAGGCTGACGTGAAGTTGGAGATGCAGGAGACAGAAAGGGAAATGTCATTTTATGTCCGCTCAGCCCTGTTTCGTTATCTGGACATCATCTACCGTCTGGAAAGCCTGCAGGGCGAGAAGTTCGTGGTCCTTTTCCGCTCCGGGCTGCGGACAGACCCCGAAAGCATGCAACTGCTGCACAAGTTCGCGGCAGACGCGATGCGCCATCAGATTGCTTTCTACACCGTTGACACGCGGGGACCCATCAACATCGACCCCACCACCAACCGTGCGAAGCTGCTGCGCTACGGTGTTGCTATTCCAATGACGGCCATGGGTGCGGGCTTCCAGATGGCCCTGAATGATTACACTCGAACCGAGGAACTTGAGAATGGGCGCACAGAAGGGCTGATCGACATCGCCAAACTGACAGGAGGCAAATCGGTCACCGGCACGAATGAATTCCAGGAAGTGTTCAACGATGTTGTGGAAGATGCAAGCGGCTACTACGTTATTGGATTTTATCCGGCGGATGGGAGGCAGCTCGGGAGGTTCAGGCGGCTCAAAATCTCTGCCAACGTGCCGGAGGCCAGCGTATATGCGCCCAAGGGCTATTACGAGCCGCGTTCCTTCGAGGAGCTTTCAAAGAGAGAAAAAGAAATTGTTTTGTGGCAGGCTTTGAAATCCGAGATGCCGCGCGACCTGAACGTGGCAGCCAGCGTCAACGTGTTCCGCGGAGAGAATGGCCAGCCGGTGGCGGTGGTGAGCTCAGGCGTGCGGCTAGGTTCGCTCGGTGCAAAACGAAAAGAGAACATCTCTGAATTCCACGTTACCGAGTTGGCGGAGATTGGAGCGGTATCCGGGGGGAGCATGCCGATCTACCACGGGCGGGTGGCCAGCGTCAAAGTGGCGAATGCCGTGTTCAGCCGGGCCAGTGCCATCCCCACAGAATTTTTGACATTCAATGCAAGCCTGCCGGTCGCGCCGGGGAAGCATCTCTGGAAGGTAGTGTTCCGTGACGATAGGACGGGTAAACTAGGAGCAGAAGAAGTGCGCTTTGATGCTCCGGATTACGGGGAAGCTCCTTCGGCAAGCACCCTGCTGGTAACACACCACGTCTCCCCGATTTCCCCGGCGAGTAGTGCCGGCAAAGCGGATGGGGCCCCCGGGAACCTGGCCGGACTGCTTCAGGCGGGCAGTCTCGACTTTGTCCCACAGCCGGATGCGGCGTTTCACTCCGGCGACGAAATTTATTTACTGTATGAGCTCTACAATCCGCCGTCTTATGACTTCAACGCCCTGGCTGCGTCTACGCGAACCCAGCTTTTCCTTGATGGCCGTCCCATCCGCCAGTTCAATATCAACTGGAGAATCCTTCCCGATCGCCAGAGCAGGCTGGCGGTGTTGACCGGTAAACTTGATACGAGCCATTACGTGGCAGGAGAGTATCAGGTGGTCCAGTCAGTGCCGGCAGGAATCCAGGCCGGTGGGAAGCTCGTGGCCACGTTTACACTTCTGCAGAACTAGCGGCAAGACATTATCAACCCCGATTAAAAACCACTATTCCCGGAGGGGCGACGCGGATGATTTGGCCCCATTGCCGGAACGAAAACCGTCCAGACGGACTCGGCTCTATTTCCCTCGTTATAACCTTGACTTGGTTTGCCGGTGTGTTACGATGCAATTGATCGGACAAAGTGAAAGTGTAGAGCAAAGTGGAGATGAGGGGACTTCACTCTTGTTCTTCTTCGAGCTCCCCAAAAGTTATTTCCTCATCGCTGTTTCTCCGATTCACGAGCCCGCTCCTGCAATGAATTCCTAGCCTCGTTCGATCGGCTTAGCCTATTGACTGGCTTTTCGGCGTCTGAACCTGATTCTCGAACTGATTGCTGATTCGGCATTGAGGAAATTTCGGTTCTGCCGGTCACGTTAGCCTTTGGGAAGCTGCCTGTTCCTGCCCGCACCTACGTGGCGGTGACGAGGGGGAGGCAAGAATTAGACTCGTCCGGTTCTTCAATCTGTGGGAACCGGGGGGATTGCGGAGGGCCAAATGTCATACCGTTTCAGAACGCCAAAACTGATCGATCACGAAGCCCTTGCCTCAAAGGGCTACGTTCTCGTCGTGGACGAGGACCCTGGGGACCTTGTCTATTACCGGACCGTGCTCCAACGCGCCGGCTGCGCGGTGGTGACGTGCAGCTCATATGACGAGGCGTTGGGCTGCCTCGGGGCCGAGCATTTTGACCTGGTGGTCTTAAGCCAGGGAAGCTCTGCATTCGAGTGGCGCGGAGTTTTGGAAAAGGCAGTTGGAATAGATTGTGCGGGACAGGTCCTTGTGGTGGCCCGTGTCCTGAACATGAGTTGCTACCTGGAAGCCATGCAGCTTGGTGCAAGAGACTATCTGGAAGAACCGGTTCCGGAACAGGACATGATTCGTGCTGCGGAAACCTGCCTCACTTCCCGCGCCGTCGCAGCATAAGAGTTCTTCTGTAGATCGAAAGCGCGCCTTAAGTTTCCCGCCATCTGAGCAGCGTTCTATTTGCCCTGACGGTTCCACCAGGCGACAGGCTGGCTGAAGGAAAACGCCACTCGAAGCGAGGCTGTGACCGGTTGCCGCCGAGCGTTGCCGGGGCAAATCTCTATTAATCACCTTCATGAACTCACGTCTAATTCGCAAGTTTCCACAATTCTAATTTATTCCTCGCGGCAGCGGGCATGTTAATGCCAGCGATGGCGCAACCTTGGAGGCAGTGCAGGCTGTTGCGGTTATCGCGGAAACGACGGCCCCGCATCAGCAGAACCGCCGCTTGATAATGAGAAACTGAATTTTCAGGAACCCGGGATCACGGAAGGAGATGCCTCCGGCACCCGGGAGGAGGTGATTTCTGCGATAGGAGCGATTTCATGGCTCATGAACGAACGCAGGGAGAAGACTTCGCGCACGGAACGCCGGTTCTGCCAGATGAGCTTGAGCCAGGCGCGGGCTGTCATCTGGCGGAAATAGATTCCGCGGAACGCCAGAGTGGCGAACACGTAGATCAGTTTGGATACGAACCTCATGTCGCGCATGCGGCGGACTCGCCGGAAAATTCCTGACGGGCTGTAAGCCATTCCCCAGGCGGTGCGGATTTCCTTTTCAAGCTCGGCGGGCGTCATATATTTGGGATTAAAAGCTGCGCCGTAGGGACGGTAATTCAGCCAGTGGCGCTCTTCCAGCCGGCCCTGGTCGTGGAGGGATTTGAAAAGTGGCGTGCCTGGCAGGGGAGTGAGTTGACTGAAGACGGGGAAGAACCCCGGGGGCCAGTTCTGGACCACGTCCCAGGTCTTGAGGGCCACGCCGGGCCGGTCCGCGTCAATGCCCATGATGAAGGCCGTAACGCAGTAAACGCCGCGCCGTTGAAGCTGGCCGATGATCTGGCCGTATTCCTCGGGCTTGTTGAAGGTCTTGCTCACTTCCTTCAGGCTTTCCGGCAGCACGGATTCCAGACCAATAAACACGCAGACGCAGCCGGACTCTTTCAGCAGATCCAGCAACTCCTGATCGCGAAGAAGGTTCATGGAGATTTGCGCGACCCAGAAAATCCGAACGTTCGCCTCAATCATGGCGCGCATCAGGGATTTGGCGCGGCGGGGATTAATGGCAAAATTGTCGTCAACAAAGAAGACCAGATTGCGCCCCAGGCTTTTCAGGAGCTTGAGTTCCTCGACGACGCTTTCGTTGGTGCGAAAGCGGATCTTCTCACCGAAAAACGGGCTGACAGTGCAGAAATCGCAGCGGTAAGGGCAGCCGCGGCCAGTCTCGACCGGCGAGATGCTGACGTCAAATCGTTCCCAGCCAAAGGTGCGCAGGAATTTGGAAGCCCACTTGGGCAGTACCTTAAACTGCCTGAAATCGGTCTGTTCCCACGGGATGCGCGGATAGTTTTCAAGGCTGGGCTTTTCGCAGGACCGGTAAACGGGCTGCAATTTGCCGGCTTCAAAATCGCGCACCATCTGTGGCCACAGGTCGTCGGCTTCACCACAGGCTACGCTGCTGGCGTGTTCGAGGGCCTCTTCAGGTTCCTCGGTAACGTGCGGGCCTCCCATCACTACAGGCACCCCGAGAGCGCGAATGCTGTCTGCAACGGCGTAGGAGCGGTGAATGGTACGGGTCATGCCGCCAATGCCGACAAGGTCAATCTTTTCGCGCCGGACGTAATCTGCGAGTTCAGTGGGATCCATTCGAACGACGTTACCGTCGAGGGTCGTGACGCTGCGGCCGGGGGGCGTCAGAGATTTGAGGACGTAGGGCCACAAGGTGGGCATGTAACTGTGGGTGATGCGATTGTCTGGAACGTAGAAGAGGACACGCAACGTTTACCTCCCTCTCATTTGAATATGTGAATTGTGAGCCATTTATATGACTGCCCCGACGCTCAATCGTACGCTCGTGGGCATGCAATGTCAAAAGCACCCGAAAGTTTTGCGCGTCCGGCCCCGGCGAATCGCGCGTCGAGATGCAGCCTGGAAGAGAAAAAATCCGGAAGCTGGTCGAGCCGATGGACGCAATTAAATGCGTGATTCCGCCCGCGCAGCGGCGCTCCAGGAGCGAATCTATTCAGGACCGGCGCTCGCAGACTTCGGCGGCCCGGTTAAAACGTCCGTGGCAGGCTGGTTTTCACGCTGCAGGGTTGAAGAACGTTGCAGCCAGGATTTTGCGACACTCAAACCGTTCAAGTGCGCGGCACGCTCAAGAAAGTCGCGCGCATAGAGGGCCACCGCCTCAACTCCGGCGGCGTACTGGTAGTTGGGTTTCTGAAGGCTGCCGTTATAAGCCCCGACGGCTTTGGGGATGTCGCCGCCGGTTTCATCGAGCAAATGGCGAAGCAACAGTCCCGCGTAGGTGGTGAGGACTTCTGAATTGTCCAAATCGAAGCTGAGTGTCCTGGATGGCCGGAGGCGGGGCGGCAAGGCTGAGTAGTCCCGCTTATCCTTCAGGTAGAGAGCGTGCGCGCGGCGCAGAGTCTCGCGAGTGATCTGCCACACACCCATGGCGTAATCGCTGACCAGGACGCGGGCGCCGGAACGCCGCAGGACGATATCACCACGCTGGGGCTGTCGCTTCCAGACGGCGTGCTTGAGATCGCCGCGAACATTCATGTAATTGTTTTCCATGGCGCCTATCCCGAGAAAAGCATCGAGCGGCAGTTGGTAAAAGTGAACGACTTCAAGAATGTCGCCCGCCAGCTCTTTTGCCTGGCCCCTGGAAAGCGTTGTTGGAACCGGCTCGATATGCTCGCGGACGCGCCGGTCCGTCATGGATTTGAAAAGCAGAAAACTGGCCAGCGGTTCCACCAGGCGTGAGGGGGGCAATTCAGCCAGCGCGGGAAATGAGGCGGGATTGTAGCTTCCCAGAAAGACGGATGTCTCCAACCGTTCGCGAGCCAGGCCTTCGAAAGTGACCGGGTAGAGCTTAAAGTCAGGGATGTAGCCTTTGGCCTTTAATCCTCCCAGGAAGGGGTAGTCTGACAGGAGGTTGTTGTCGAGCACCAGAAAAATTTCATACCGGGGACCTTCGCCGGCATTTTTCGCGGTCAGCAGGACTCGCGAACTGCCGAGGCCGGAGTGAGATTTGAGATACTCAAAATGAAGGTAAGCGCCAAGCTCCGAGTCGTAACCGCCCACCTGCGCAAGCAGAGCGTCCGTGCGGAGCTGGACGGCCAGCGTGTTGCCTTCCACTTTCACAACAGGGAGCGCCGGCGGAAGCGTGAGGTTCATTTTCAGGGGCCGGATGCGAAACGAAACCCACGCGAAAAGTGAGACAGCTCCACCAATCCCCGCCAGCAGCACCAGAAGCGCGAGTAAAGATTTCCGCCGCATCTCGTCCACCTAATCGACATTATAAGCCCTGGACGCCGTTAACAGTTCCTCTGGGACCCCGGACGAGAAGTGATCTGCAGTGAGACGCGGCGCGCGGGCTAAGGCTTAACACCAAGCTTGCGCAGGAACGCCATCATCGGACACCAGTTGGTGAAAGCCGATTGGAACAGGTTCAGCCCTACAAAACCTGTAAGTACAAACCACCACGCATTGACATAATAGCCAAGCAACACGGTGGTCACGACAAAGGTTCCGGCAATCAGCCTGAGCCATCGATTCAGATCCATAAAGCCCTCCTTCCCCAATCATTTCCTATCTGTCTTTGTTTCTGGTATCGCCAGAACAGAAGTGAGGCCATGCCGCATCACTCTTTCGATGGTAGTTCCTAAAGTTGTGAACTCCAGAAACGGCCGATGCTGCGCGCCCATGACGATGATGTCGGCTGAGTGCTCCCGCGCCATCAGCACAATCTGCTCGGCAGGATTGCCCCAGCGCACCACCTCTGACACTTCGCAGCGCCCGCGCACCGCCTGCGGCACCCAGTCGCTGACCCGCTGTTGAACCTCGTCCAGCTTTTCTTCATGGCTCGTGGCGTGAGCTACCCAGAGTTTGGCGTCGAAAGCATTGGCGAGCTGCGCGGATATCTCCAGGCTCTGTCGAGCGAGACTTGTGAAATCGACAGGGCAGAGAATATTCTTAACCGAGGGCGTCGGAGCCGAGTCCTTTGCCGGCTTTGCAATCATCACCGGGCAGCGCGAGGCGCGGACAACGTCTTCAGCCACGGAGCCCATGCGCAGCCGCGCCATTCCGGTACGGCCATGGCTTCCCATCACGATCAGGCCGGTCGTCAACTCTTTTGCCCGCTCCAGAATGCGTTCCGCCGGGTATCCTTCAACGACGTTGACGCTATAGTTTCCAAGATCACCCAGCGACGATTTCGCCAGAGCCTCCAGCTCACTCCGGAGAGCTTTTTCGGCTTCCTGTTCCTGGAGAGAGAGTTGCTCGATTTGCGCTTCCGTAAAGTAGCGCGGCGGCTCCCACCAGTCGGCGTAGAAAACCTCCAGCGGCGCCTGAAAGGTGCTGGCAAAAAGCCCTGCCCATTTGAGGACCGCTCCCGAAACCGGACTTAAATCGACCGGGCACAGAATATTTGTGGGGCTGAGGAGCATTCTATCTCTCCTGGCGCGCGGGCCGTTCTCCCTGCTGTTGGGCGGGCGCGTGTTTTTTGCGGGCGGTCATGTAATACAAAACCGGAACTGCAATTTGCGAAAGGAGGGTGGACGCGATGGCGCCGGCAATCAGGGCGATGGCCAGGCCACGGAAAATGGGATCAGATAGGATCACCAAGGCACCAACCACCACGGCAGCAGCCGTTAGAAGGATGGGGCGGAAACGCACGGCGCCAGCGTCGACCACCGATTCTTCCAGTGACATTCCCTGGGCGAGACGCAGGTCGATGAAGTCAACCACCAGAATGGAATTCCGGACGATGATGCCGGCCAGCGCGATGACGCCGATAATCGAGGTCGCCGTGAAGAAAGCGCCCATGATGGCATGGGCCGGCAGAATGCCGATCAGCGTGAGAGGAATAGGCGCCATGATCACCAGCGGAACAGTAAAGGATTGGAACCATCCCACGACGATGCCATAGATCAGAATCAGCGCCACCAGGAAGGCGAAGCCCAGGTCGCGAAACACTTCATAGGTGATCTGCCATTCGCCGTCCCATTTCATTGAATAACTGTTGGTCAGGAATGGTTGTTGTGTCAGGTAGCGCTCCACGGCGGTCCCGTTGGGCGCCTTGATCTTGTCCAGTTCCTTTGCAAGGCGGATCATAGCGTAAGCGGGGCTTTCTTCAGCTCCCGCGACGTCCCCCGTGACGTATACGACAGGCTTCAGGTTCTTGTGATAAATGGTCTGCTCGATCGGTTCATCCTTGACATCCGTGAGTTCACTGAGAGGAACCAGGGTCCCCTTCTGGGAAATCACTCGAATCTCCCCCAGGCTGGCGGCGCTTGACCGTTCGGCGCGCGGCGCCCGCAGCAGGATGTTGACGTCTTCCCGTTCATCGGGAAAGTGCGCGATGCCCACAACACTTCCGTGCAAGGCCAGGCCCAGAGTCTGGGCGATCTGTTCCGTGGAAACCTGGTTCAGGGCCGCCTTTTGCTTGTCCACCACAAAGCGAAGATTGCGTTGAGGAGCCTCGACGCTCCAGTCCACATCCACAACTCCGGGCGTCCTCTTGAAGTCGTCGAGAACCTGGCGGGCGACTTCTGTCTGCCCAATAAGGCCTGGACCATAGATCTCAGCCACCAGCGTTGCCATCACCGGCGGGCCTGGAGGTATCTCTGCAACCTTCAGCCTGGCGCCGTACTTCGCTCCGATGGGATCGATCGCGAGGCGCACTCGCTTGGCAATATCGTGACTTTGGGCCGGCCGCTGGGATTTTGGCGCCAGGTCGACGTAGACTTCAGCCTTGTTTGCTCCCTGCCGCAGAAAATAGTGCCGTACCAGGCCGTTAAAATCGTAGGGAGCTGCGACACCCACGTATTCCACATAGTTCACCACTTCCGGTTCCTGGGCGATCCTGCGGGCAATGTCTTGCGTGACGAGGGCGGTCTGCTCGAGCGTGGTTCCTTCCGGCATGTCGACGATCACCTGAAATTCGCTCTTGTTGTCGAACGGCAGCATCTTCACCAGCACAAGCCTGGCCAGCGGCATCAGCATGACCAGGAGAAGCAGGGCCACGACGCCGCCCAGGAAGTACAGCCGCTTTCTGCGGCTTTCAATCAGCGGCGTTACCACCCGTCGATAGATGCCTTGCAAACGGTCCGGACCACCGGCTTCGCCGTTATGTCCTCCCGGAGCCTTTTTGCGGGCCAGGACGCGCAGAGCGGCCCAGGGCGAAACAACAAACGCCACCAGCAGTGAGAAAATCATCGCCATAGACGCGCCGATGGGGATCGGCCGCATGTAGGGTCCCATCAGCCCCTGCACGAAGGCCATGGGAAACACCGCGGCGATTACGGTGAAAGTGGCGAGGATTGTCGGGTTGCCGACTTCATCCACAGCTTCCACGGCTACCTCGCCCAGCGGCCGTCCCTGGTTCTGCGGCAGGTGGAAATGCCGCGCGATGTTCTCCACCACAACGATGGCGTCATCGACGAGAATGCCGATGGAGAAGATCAGG
>DASSJE010000556.1:0-5832 GCA_035691365.1 Terriglobia bacterium | reverse complement strand
GTGGAAAGGGCGCGAAAAAGGCAACCGGAACGACATCCAAGGAAAGAAGATGCTGGGGATGGAAGACGAGTTCCTTCCCGACGGGGGCCGGCAACGAATGTTCCGGCCACTTTGGTGGCGAACCTATCGCTATCTGCAGGTTGCGGTGAAGACCGGCGCGGAACCGCTGACTCTCGACGACCTTCGCGGAATCTTCACAGCGTATCCCTTTAAGGTCCAGGCGAGCTTCGAGAGCGGCGATCCGACGCTCCAGAAAATGTGGCAGGTGGGCTGGCGAACCGCGCGCCTCTGTGCCCACACCACCTATATGGACTGTCCTTACTACGAGCGCCTGCAGTACGGCGGCGACACGCGCATCCAGATATTGATCTCGCTCTACATGACGGGTGACGACCGCCTGGCGAAGAACGCGATCGAGTTGTTAAATGAGTCGCGCATCCCCGAAGGCATCACGCAGAGCCGCTATCCTTCTCACCTGCCGCAATTCATTCCGCCCTTTTCGCTCTTCTGGATCGGCATGATGCACGACCTCTGGTGGTATCACGGCGATACGGCATTTCTGCGGGAGTATCTTCCAGGTATGAGAGACGTTCTCGGGTGGTTTGACCGCAGTGTGACTCCTTCGGGCCTTCTCGGTCGATTGGAGTGGTGGAACTTTGTTGACTGGACCCCGCAATTCAACGATGGTGTGCCGCCTGAAGAAGCGGACGGCCAGTCTTCGATCCTGACCCTGCAATATGTGGCAGCACTCCAGAACGCCGCCGATCTGGAATCGAATTTCGGCAACAAATCTTTCGCCGAGCAGGACCGCGCTCTGGCGGATAAGATTGCGCATGCGGTCTACGAGAAATGCTGGGATGCTTCACGCGGGCTGCTGGCGGATACTCCCGCTCACAAGAGTTTCAGCCAGCATGCCAACATTCTTGGGGTCCTGACCGGTGCCATCCCCGTTCAGGACCAGAAGCGCGTCATGCAAAAAGTGCTGACGGATACCGCGCTCACCCAATGCTCTTACTACTTCCGCATTTATCTTTTCCGCGCCATCAAGAAGGCCGGCATGGCCGACGACTACCTGAGCCTGCTTGAGCCGTGGAAGGAGATGCTCGCTCTTGGCCTCACGACTTGGGCGGAAATGCCTGAACCGTCGCGCTCTGATTGCCACGCCTGGAGCGCCCATCCGAACTTCGACTTCCTCAACACGGTGGCCGGCGTCGAACCGGCCGCGCCGGGGTTTCGCGAGGTTTTGATCCAGCCGCATCTGGGAAGTCTGCGCCACCTTGCGGCCACAGTTCCGGTCCCCCAGGGGGAAATCAGCGTGAAGTATTCGCGGCACAACGGTCAACTGAGCGCCGACGTTACTTTGCCTCAGGGCGTCACCGGCTGGCTGGATTGGGGCGGGCAAAAGCTGGAGCTTCACGGTGGCACACAACAACTGCAGGCAGTGAAAAAATAGCCTGAATCCCTGCGTGTGCGGGCAGATGGCATATCATCGCGGCACGCCCGCATGCGTTTCCGTCCAGCCCGAAATACAAATACATCGCCCGCTTTATTTGCAACTTGCTTCCGGGGAGATCTTCAGCCCGGAAGCCAGCGGCCTATTACGAAGGAGATTTGACCATAACGGCCCTGGGCCCCTTGGGGCCATCCTCGACCTCAAACTCCACCGCGTCTCCCTCTTTGAGGGTTTCAAAGTTGAGGTCCTGCAGGCTGCTACGGTGGAAGAAAATCTCACGCCCTTCCGCCGAACGAATAAATCCAAAACCACGATCGCGAACCACACGCTTGATTGTTCCTTGCATACACACCTCGCATATCGACGGAAGGATAGTTGTCGGCCCGCGCAGGAGTTCGTTTCTTTCGTCGAAAACACCGGTCGGAGAGGAGCTCCCTTCGTCGCATCGGCTTGAATGTACCAGCGCCTCTTACGTTTGTCAAACACCTGGACGGCCTTCCCGCAGTGCACGGAGCAGCCGGCCCTGGATAGCATTGCCAGGCGGCCGGGAATCGGTGGTAGACTCTACCTAATGTTTCCCGGAGGTAGTCAGATGTCAAAAGAGAACCTGTCACGACGAAAGTTTCTCCATGGTGTCGCCGCAGGATCGAGCGGTGTTGCCCTGGGCGCGATCCCATCCTCCATTACGGGATCGCCGGCCACAGCTTCCTCAGAACCAGGCGGCCCCATCACTGAGGTTTCCTACCCGATCTCCCAACCTGCTCAAGGCGGCGCAACCGCCGAAATCAATATTGTGACCATGGCCGGAATCGCCCAGGAGCACCAGGAAAAGATTCGCGCCCTGTCTCCGTCCATCCGTCTGAAGCTCTGCCAATCCCGCGACGAATTCGAGCGCGAGCTTCCATCGGCGCACGTCATCTTCGGCGGATTTTCCAAGGACGACCTCGCGCGCGCCCGGCAACTGAAGTGGATCCAATGGGGCGCGGCCGGGGTCGAGGGCATCATGTGGCCCGAACTGGTCAACAGCCCCATCGTCCTCACCAACATGCAGCGCATGTTTGCCCCTCCCATTTCGGAGACCGTTTTCGCCCTTCTGCTCGCGCTCACGCGCGGCATCAACCGCTACACCATGCAGACGCGCCAGCACGAATGGAAGCCCGTCGGCGGCCTGGTCGAGATCAGCGGCAAGACGATGGGTGTGGTGGGCCTGGGCGGCAACGGGGCCGACACAGCCTGCCGCGCTTATTATGGCTTCGGCATGAATGTCCTGGCCGTCGATCCCAAGCCGCTGCCCAAACCTCATTTCGTTGCCGAACTCCACTCGCTCGAATGGTTCCCCCAGATGGTCCCCCAGGTGGACGTTCTAGTCAGCGCCGCGCCGTTGACGCCCGTCTCAAAGAACATGTTTAATGAAGCGGTCTTCCGCGCCATGAAGCCCTCCGCCTACTTCATCAACATCTCCCGTGGCAAACTGGTGGATACTCCGGCGCTGGTCCGCGCGCTGAAAGAGCAGCGGATTGCGGGCGCGGGGCTTGACGTCGCCTACAAGGAACCGCTGCCGCCTGACGATCCCCTGTGGAGCGCCGGCAATGTCATCATCACCTGCCACAGTTCAGGCCATTCACCGCAGACCGAAGGCCGCCGGATGGACCTGTTTGCCGAAAACATCCGCCGCTACCTGAACGGCCTGCCGCTGCTGAACGTGGTGGACAAACAGCGCGGCTACTGATCGCCCGGAGGCGCGAGGATCCAGCGGTTGTCGCGTAGAAACTCGCTCACCAGCATTGCGTCTGCGCTGCCACACACAATCTGCCGGCAGAACTCCACCGGCGAAAGGATATCGGGGTGGCTGCGGGCCACCTCGCGCAGGACCCGCCGGGCGTCCTTCCGAAGCCGGGTCTGCCACATCACGAAAGACTGAAGGGCCAGCATCGGGGTCGAGTGCGGGTCAATCGCCAGCGCCTGCGCGCACTCTGCCAGCGAGTTGTCGGCCTGCCGCTCCCGCCAGTAGGCGAGCGCCAGCACCCGATGTCCTTCCACCGCCTGCGGGTCGCGCGTCAGCAGTTGCTGTGCCTGGTCCACGGCGCCCTGCACATCGCCCTGGCGAAGGCGCAACAGCGCCAGTTGCTCGCCTGCTTCCAGAAAGTCAGGCCGCGCAGCCAGGATCTCAGTGAACAGCTCCTTGGCTTTTGCCGCATCGCCCGCTTTCATCAGGAGCTTTCCCAACTCGAACTGGCTTTGCCAGTCATCCGGATCGAGCGCCACCGCCTTTTGCAGCATGCCCAGCGCCTCCGTGGGCCGGTGTGCCTGGATATAAAGCTCGGCAAGAGCAGCGTAGGCAGGCCCAAAATCCGGCGAATGTTGAACAGCCTCGTTAAAATATTGCGCCGCCTGTGCCGTGTTCTGCTGGAACAGGGCAATTTCTCCCAGGCCCACATAAGCTGCGCCGCTCGAAGGATTCTCCTTCACCGCTTTCTGGTATTCGGCCTCAGCGCGCATTTCGTCGCCGGTTGATGCGAACGCCTGCGCAAGCGCCACGTGCGCCAGCGCGCGTTCCTCCGCCGTAGAGGCGAGCGGGATTGCGCCCAGCGCGTCGGCCTGCGCGTCCTTCTTCCGCCCTGCGTTAAGCTCCATTTGCGAAAGCTCCAGGCGCATGTTGAAGTCGCGCGGCGCGAGCGATGAGGCCTTCTGCACCTCGCTCAGGGCGATGGCGCGCACGTCGCCAGAGGAGAGGCCGGTGTCCGCGGCGGCGCTGTTTGCCTGCCCGCCGGCGATTTGCCCGGCCAGCCGGCCGAGCTCATAGTGGGCGCGGGCGCTGTCCGGTTCGAGGCGCGCCACCCTGTTCATCTCCTGCCAGGCTTCGCGGAATTTTCCCTGCCGCCACATCGCGATGCCAAGGCCCCGGTGCGGGTCCGCGAATGAGGGATCGATCTGGATGGCTTTCTCGAATGCGCCGGCGGCATCGGCAAATTCATTGCGGTCCAGCAGCCCGTTGCCCTGGTTCACTAGCTCGATGGCCTGCTGCGACGGCGCAGCTTTGGGCGCAGGCTGGGCTGGAGCGGCAGTTCCTGCCTGCTGCTGCCATGCTGCCAGGCCCCATGCGGAAAACCACAGGCAAGCCAGCACCAAGGCGGCGCACGCCTCCGCGCGAACAACGCGCGGCCGGCGCCTTCGCGCAATTCCGCAAGCGGATTCAGTGCGGCACGTGAATCTGTTTCGGGTCGCGAATAACGATTTCAGCACGGCCATTGTAAGTGGTGATCTCCCCCGAGATTTCGACCCTTTCGCCTTCCAACACGCCCAGGTTTCCAAACCGCGAACGGTCCCCCGCAAAGATAACACTGCCGAAAGAACAGTTGTGGTAATCCGGGCAAAAATCCAGGAATGTGGCGCCGGAGCGCGCCGTGAAAATCCGCAGGACGCGACCCTCCACACAGGTGTTCTCCCCCGTATGACTGCCCGCCTCGCTCATGGCGATGCACCCGCCTTCCGGAACATCAAACCCGCTCGCGTTTATGCCGCGGCTTCCGGCGTGGCGCGAGCCCAGGCGATAGGCCACCATCGAGCTCAGAACAACCGCCGCGATTGCGGCCACGGTCAGGGCCGCGCTCTTCTTCTGAATCATGGCAACAGTCAACGCCGCTGTGGATCGCTGAAGCTCTCGTTCCCTTCGCGGAACGGGCCTGCTTTCGGTGCCGCCTCCCGCAGATGAGTATAACAAACGCCGCCGGCAGGATATGGACCGGCAGAAGGCCACTGTGTGGCGAGGTATACCCGGCGCTATACGCTCGACGGCCATAACACTCCGTTGGCACCGTGCGCAAAGTGGTGGCGATTGGCCACATCGGTTTCAAATGGCAACACTCGCGGCAGCCACAAGGACTGTGCCGGAAAATTCAGCCAGGAAGAAGGTCATAGTTTTTTCATCATTGCCACCCTGTGGCTCGGGCGCCGGAAGGCGATCACTTCCGGTCGTGCGACGCCGCCTTTGGAAGCGGTGGGCCAGGTTTTTGGAGGGAAATCGGCCCCATAAAGGAGCTTCGGGTTCGTTTCGGGTTCGCTTTTTTCACGGTCTGATTCTAAAGGACTTATCGAGTTAGTTCTTGGGTTCGTTTTGGGTTCGTTTTTTACGCATGTTTATTCTAAAGGACTTCTCTGCTTCGTTTTCGGGTTCGTTTCGGGTTCGTTTTTTTCATAGGTTCGATTCTAAAGGACTTCTCGGGTTCGTTTTCGGGTTCGTTTCGGCTAACATGTGTAGCCTTTTCCTTTGTTTTCAGCAACCTCTCGGCTTCGTTTCTGCAAATAAAATTTTTTTGTCCCACGCGTTTTAGCGGCCAAACTCGCCTTCTTGTGTTTTCAGGCACTTGCAGGCATTAAAT
>DASSJE010000555.1:0-5996 GCA_035691365.1 Terriglobia bacterium | reverse complement strand
GTAACAACTCCGGTAAACGGCGCCGTAATTTTGGAGTAGTCGAACAGGGTCTGGTCGCGGGCCAGTTTCGCCTTTGCTGCTGCCACCTGGCTCTGAGCAGCTTCCAAAGCCGACTGCCCGGCATCCACCTGCGACGACGCCGCGAGGTCTTTGCCTTGCGCATCGTCCACTTCCTGCTGGGCCACGATGCCGGGCTGGCTCTGGAAGACTCCGTTCAGGCGCGTGTATTGCAGATGCAGTGCCTGATACTGGGCCTGATAGCGCGCCAGTTCATGCTGTGCCCGGCTTACCTGATTAGTGGCGTTCTTGACTTCGGCCTGGTCCTGCTGCAGTTGCTCCTCGAGTTCGGGAATCTCAAGAATCGCCATGACCTGTCCGGCTTTAACATGGCTTCCATAATCGACCAGCAGCTTCTTCACGTAACCGGATTCTTTGGCATAGACCTCAATCTCTTGAAAGGGCACCAACTCGGAAGAAAGCGTGATGTTCCGCCCGAGCGACTTCTTTACCACCTTCGTCACGCCGACCGTGATCGTGGGTCCGCTGGCCTGAACGCGTTTGTTATCGCTCGAGCAGGAGGACAGACTGACGGCGGCAGCGAGTGCAACGGCCGCGGGAACAAACCTCATTGCAGTTCTGGAGGTGCGCCTTCGCCTTGTGTTGAATTCACTGCCACCTGAAGTCATTGCGTATCGTGACCAGCTTTCTCTGATTTTTTGCGTCAGCAATCTAGTGCGTAGAATCCCCTGTCAGGCCGAACTGCTTGATGATCTCGCTCAACTTTGAAATGGAAAACGAATCCGACCGGCAAAAATCGATTACCTTCTTCTCCGAGAGGCGAAGAGCCTGTGCGACCCTGGGAACGGAACTTGCTACTTCGTGCGGTATGGTGACCACGCCATGGCGATCGCCATGTAACAGCGTCCCCGGCTCAACTTCCATTCCTCCGACGGTGATCGTTGCACCGATATCAAAAATATGTGCGTAGGCGTGCGACACAACAACGCGGCCGGCAAATAGTTGAATTCCCGTTTCGCGGACCCCGGGCAACTCGCGGACAGCGCCGTTCGTTACATATCCCACGCAGCCGAGGGCCTTCAGAATGGAGGCGTGCACGTCACCAATGAACGCTCCCCGCCCCGGCGGATTGTCCATGTCCTGCAGGACCAGAACCCGCGGCGCAGGAATTTTTGCCAGACTGTTCCAAAAATCGGAGCGATCATGATACGTGCCTCCCTTCACGGGTGGCTCGCCGCTTCGCAGCCGGGCCGTCACCGCATAACCCACCATCGGCTGAGCATCCTCGAAAATGCAGCGAAAGCTGCCATCTGTGAAACCTGTATTTCGCAGGCGGACGTTAAAGGTTTCGACTGCGTTCGCAACCATACAGCTGTCAATTTGACGCAGAACGTTCAGTTGTTCTTCAGTTAACGGCGAGGCAACGTTCATGTAGTCTTTTCTTCCGGAATTGGCAGTCTCTATCGCTGTAGCCTTTTTGCTTCACCCTGGCGGCATACGCAAACGCCGAAACGCGTGGTCTGTTTCTTTGGAAGTACCGTACTCACCAAATGCAGCACCCACGCTAGTTGACGCATGCAGCTGAATTAGGGAGATCAGTTCCAACAAATACTTTATGAACTATGAAGAAACGACGGAATGGAATTACAGAACAGGGGGAGGGCGGTTATACAGGCTGATTTCCGGAAACAGCTTGAGCAGGGAGGGGTCTGCCGGAACGACCCGCGCATAACCGGTCGGTGACTGCAGAACGGCTGCCTCCACGACCGGTGGGATCCAACTAGTCGCGTTGTTGGTCAAGCGTTGCCGGCCGGACTCGGGCGTGGAGTGCTTATGCACGGTGTGTGTTGACAGCAGGTCGGCGCTTTCCGGAGAACCATAGCGCGTGGCCACACTGATGGTGAGCGCGCAGACTGCGAGCAAAACGACGCCGGCGCACCAACGTGCGCAGCGCCCAGTTTCGTGATTCGTGGGACTTAGCATTTCCTGCTTATCAGATGTACGTGTTCTTACCATAGCGGGTTGAAAGCGCGGAAGCAAGCGGCCACACGTGACCTTGGTACCCGGAGCATCAAATGACTTGGATTGAAGAAATGCCATGCTGGTTGCATGTCTCCTGATTTTTACTCTTTGGCACCCGGGCCTGGAACCTCTCATCCCCGCTTGTGCGGGAATAGAGCTTGGGCTGTTACTCAAGCCGGAACATCTCTCGCCCTATCGCATCGCTCACGTGGCATAATCTTGGCCAACGTCTACTCCTCAGGTGACAAGCGATGCGTTCATCCCTGATCGCTGTTCTTTGCTTTTCTGTGTTTGTGACGGTCCTGCCTTGCGCGGCCAGTCCTTCCAATGGCACGCCGTTGCAGATTTACTTCATTGATGTGGAAGGTGGGCAGGCAACGCTGCTCGTAAGTCCTTCTGGGCAATCGTTGCTGATCGACACCGGTTGGCCCGGGTATGAAGGCCGCGATGCCGACCGCATCCTTGCCGCCGCACATCAGGCCGGGCTCACGCAGATCGATTACGTCCTGATCACGCATTATCACCGCGACCACGTCGGGGGCGTGCCCCAATTGCTGGACGGCATCAAGGTCGGAACCTTCGTCGATCACGGCCCGAACCAGGAGGATTCCGAGGTTACACGCGCCGATTATGCGGCGTACGAGAAAGCCAGCGGCGGGCATCCGCACGTCACCGTCAAACCGGGGTGGGGCCTTCCGATCAAGGGCATCGAAGTTCGCGTTCTGGCTGCCGCAGGAGATCACATCACCGCGCCCTTGCCGGGTGCGGGCGAAGCCAATCCCTATTGCAAAGGCGAGCCGGCAGCGGCCGTCGATGATACGGAGAATGCTCGGTCTGTCGGAGTACTGATCACCTACGGCCAGTTCCGCTTTCTGGACCTCGGCGACCTCACCAAGAAAAAAGAACTTGAGATGGCCTGTCCGAACAACCTGATCGGCACGGTTGACCTTTTTCTCGTGACTCACCACGGAGCCGATCTCTCAAACGCGAAAGCCTTGGATTGGGCGCTGCACCCGCGAGTTGCCGTGATTGATAATGGTCCGCGCAAAGGCTCGAGCCCCGCCGCATGGCAGATCGTGCACGATTCGCCCGGGCTTGAGGATCTGTACCAGCTTCACTATGCCGCCGAGTCCGACAAAGCGCACAACATTGATCCGGAACGCATCGCCAACGTAAAAGAAAACTGCGAAGGCAAATCCATCAAGGTCACTGCCTCGCCGGATGGCACCTTCAGCGTCACCAACACGCGAACGGGTGCGCAGAAGACGTATTCGAAAAAGTAAAGAATTTCGCGTGTTGCCTTCGTGTACCTTTGTGTCCTTCGTGGTTCTAGCTTTGCGACCTAAGCACGATGATCGTAATCGTCATGGGAGTAGTCGGCAGCGGCAAGACCACCGTCGGACGGCTGCTGGCCCAACAACTCGGCTGCGAATTCGCCGACGCCGACGACCTCCACCCGGCGGTGAATATTGAAAAAATTCGCCACGGTATTCCGCTTGGAGACGAAGATCGTCAACCCTGGCTCGATCGCCTTCGCGAAGCGATCCTGGATTGGATCGCCCGCGGTAGCAACGTTGTGCTGGCGTGCTCGGCGCTGAAACGCGCCTACCGGAAGACACTCGACGCGGGGCCGGAGGTCAGGTTTGTGTACCTGAAGGGAAGTGCCGCGCTGATTGCTGAGCGCCTCCGATCGCGCCACGGCCATTTCGCGGGCGAGCAGATTCTAGCCAGCCAATTAGCGGACCTGGAAGAACCAGAAGGGGCGCTGACCGTCGACATCGCCGCGACGCCGGCGCAAATCGTCGACAAAATCCGGAAGGGCCTCGGCTTGGAGTAGAATCCTCGCACTGCAAACCCGCTCGCTTCAGGGTAAACGGACTCTGCTCTTGGACACCGCTTCCGACCGCCTCCAATCCGCCGTTGTGTCGCGACTGATCTGGCGGTTGATGCCCTTTCTGTTCCTGCTTTACATCGTCGCTTACCTCGATCGCATCAATGTCAGCTTTGGCGTGCTCCAGATGCGCAGCCAGCTTGGCCTGAGCGACCTGGTGTATGGCCGCGCTGCGGGAATCTTCTTTGCCGGCTACTTCTTTTTTCAACTGCCCAGCAACCTCATCCTCGAGAAAGTCGGCGTGCGGCGGTGGATTTCCGGACTGATGATTCTCTGGGGAGTCATCTCCTGCCTGATGATCTTCATCCGCGGGCCCCTCAGTTTCTACTCGATGCGTTTTCTGCTGGGGGCCGCCGAAGCCGGATTCTTTCCAGGCATGATCCTCTACATGAAGCGCTGGTTTCCGGCTCAATCACGGGGACGCGCCGTGGCCTGGTTCATGACCGCCAATCCCATTGCAGGCATCGTCGGCAGCCCGATCTCGGGAGCGCTGCTCAACCTGCACGGCGCCGGCTTTGCCGGATGGCAATGGATGTTCCTGATGGAAGGCTTGCCGGCCATCGTGCTCGGAGCGATCGTATTTCTGATTTTGCCGGATACCCCACGCGAGGCAACTTGGCTGAAGGACGACGAGCGTGCCTGGCTCCTGGAAAAACTGGAGCGTGAGCTGCAGGAGGAAGCGCGCGTGCCTCAAGGCAGCTTCTGGGCAGTTCTGGTGAGCCCGAGAATCTGGATGTTGTCCCTGGTGTATTTCGGCGTCTCCACCACCATGTATGGAGTCACTCTCTGGCTGCCCACCGTTATTCGCGCCTTATCGGGCCTCAGTTATTTCTGGACGGGCGCGGTTGCAGTGCTTCCATTTCTGGTCACTGTGATTGTGATGGTATGGGTCGGCATGCGCTCAGACCGGACCGGAGAGCGACGCTGGCATACGGCCATTCCCGCTTTTGCCGCAGGGGCGTCTCTGGTGGTGGCCGGCTACGGGACGTCTACGATCATCGTGGTGACCGCGATCGGCCTGGGACTTGCTTGTGCCGAATCGATGGTCGGGCCTTTCTGGGCGATGGCAACGTCGCGCCTGGAAGGACTTTCAGCGGCTGCCGCTATCGCCGTAATCAATTCGCTGGCCAATCTCGGGGGCTATTTTGGTCCCGACATCATCGGGCTGTTTCGGACCGCGAACGGTGGTTTTCGCGGAGGCCTGCTCGCGATTGCTGCCACGGTTGCGTTGAGCGGCGCGACAGCACTCATCGTGGGACGAAACACACCGCCCAAAGCGGTCATCCGCCCGGCTTGAGGAAGTTGCTCCCGAGGTGCCAATTGCCAACAATTCGGAGTAGAATCCGCGTCAACTGCTTCGTTCCAACCCGGGCTTTGTTTACAATAGAGGTTTCGCCTTAGCACCAAACCGTAAGCTATAGACAGGACTCATAGTAGTTGGAACAATCAAACCACACTTCCGGTGCCGGGCCGACCGTCTACTGGCGGGTTGAAGGTAGTCTCCTCGACCTGACGGTGGTCAGGCCGGTGGCATTCTTCACCTGGAATGCCCAGGCCTTCACGGAGCGCATCCGGCGCCGCGGCCTCATCTTTTTGATGGCCGTGCTGCGCCCATTCCTGTATTCGACCAATCGAAAATTTGCCACCCGCGCGATACATACGGTACTTCGAGGCGTTTCTCGCGACCGGCTCGATCTGCTCGGCGAAGAGTTCTTCACCTACAAGCTCAAGCCGCGCCTCAAGCCGACTGGCGTGCAGCAGGTGAGGGAACTGGTGCAGAGCGGGGCCGACGTAGTGCTGGTCAGCCAGGCTCTCGAACAAATCATGCGGCCTCTGGCGCAGCATCTGGGCGTGAAGCACATTGTGGCGAACCGCCTGGAGTTTCGCGACGGCATTGCCACCGGAAGGCTGCTTTCTCCGGTAATCCGTCCCCGAGGCGCTTTTGCTCTTTTCCAGGAAAATATGCCGGACGGCCGCCGCGCACCCAAGACGCTGGCGCGGCATCTCGATATTCCTGTTGAAACCCTCCGTGCTGCAGTGGTTTCTGCCCATCGCCAGATTCCGG
>DASSJE010000554.1:0-8775 GCA_035691365.1 Terriglobia bacterium | reverse complement strand
CTGCTTCGACAGGATGTCCTCAAAACCAGTCTCGCCACAGGCGCGCAGTGACCAGTCGTAGGATTTCTCGACCACCGAAAACTTCTCCTGGTCCGGAATTTCAATGCTGAGCATCCGCTGGCCTTTCTGGGTTTGCACCTCGACCAGATCCAGCAGCGGAGGCTGCGTTCCGCTGATCGGCTGGTCCGACAGGAACTGGTGCTCATTGGGTCCAACGGCGTAATCAACCACGACGGATTTCTTCGGATACTGGAACTCGAAACCGAATTTCACGTTCCGGTAGGTTTTCCAGCCCTGGACCTTGCCCTCGGGGGCAGGCTGCGGCTTCTGCGCCTGAATGCAGGGAGCAAGGCCAGCAAGGAAAAGCGTCAGGATGATCAGGGTGCGCTTCATGCCGTTGCCTCAATGGAATTAGCGTACCACGTCCGGGAAGTCGATTGAAAACCGGGGCGGCAGCGGCCGAAAATCCGCCAGGACCTGTATCATCCTGCAGATTCTACTGCTTTTAGATGCCATCCCCCGATTGGGGGATGGCACTGGTACGGTCGTATATTGACAGTTAATAACTATGTGTGGAAAAGTGGTCGTCTGGGGAGGGGCAGGGAGCATTCGCTTCCAACGTGATATGACCTGGCCATTCACTGCCCCTTTTCCACGGAAAAGGGCTGCGGATGGCGAACCAAGGAGAGACAGCCGATGAAGAAATTTCTGCAATGCCTGATGGTTCTGATGGTTGGCGCCGGCGTGGCGCTGGGCCCTGGCGCCCTGCGCAGCCTGGCGCGTCCCAACCCCGCGTTTGACGGGCACGACCATGGCCACGGCCATGGCCACGACAAGGATCGGGGCGACCGGGGTAGTTGGCACGAAGGGCACGGGCGCGAACACTGGGACAACGGCCGTCACCGGGGCTGGTACCGCGAGCGCGACGGACGATACCGCTTTAATGATGATGGCCGGCGCGCTTTTGTGGCGTACGCCCGCGATCACCGCGACGAGCGCTGGTTCCATGAACGCGGGCCGCGCGGGGTCGTGGTCGGTTACGGATACGTGGTCGCGCCCCGGTATCGTGGATATTGCCAGCCGCTGCCTCCGCCCATGCTGGCAGAGCTGCCGCCGCCGCCGCCCGATCACCACTACTTTATCTTTGGCTCCAACGTCGTGCTGGTGGACCGCGGCTACCGCGTGCAGGACTATATTTCACTGAATTTCAACTTTGGTCGGTGAGGGACAACCGCTGGCGTCTCATGGACCGCGAGAAATCGCGGTCCATGCGATGGATTTTTCCGGCCCTCGACGCTCCCGCCTTGTTATAAAATTTCCCACAACTCCATAGAGCCGCCAAGGCAGGCGGCTGCGCTGTTTTGAGCGGAAGGAGACTTTCGCCATGGCTCATTCACCCTACCGACTGCTGGCGGTTTATTACGACCGTATGTTCGGGACGATGCGGCGTCCCATGGAACGGGCGCGGCGCCAGATCCTGAGAGACATTCTGAAGCGCGCCGAAGCAGCGTGCGATCTCGCCTGCGGAACGGGAACTACCGCGGTGGAGCTGGCACGGCGCGGCATTCGCATGTATGGCGTGGACGCCTCGACCGAAATGTGCCGGCTGGCCCGGCGGAAGGCCCGCGAAGCAGGTCTGCGCATTCGAGTTCTCGAGGGCGACATGCGGAGCTTCCGTCTGCCCGAAACCGTGGACCTGGTGACCTGTGAATTCGACGCGCTGAACCATGTGCCGCGCAAAGCAGACCTCGACCGCGTGGCGCGCGCCGTGGCAAGATCGTTGCGGCCCGGCGGCTGTTTCTATTTTGACGTGAACAATCGCCTGGCGTTTGAAAAGGCATGGACTGGGACCTGGCGGCACGAGCTGCCCGGCGTGGTGCTGGTGATGCACGGCGGCTACGACCGGCGCCGGCAGAAAGGCTGGAGCAATGCCGAGTGGTTCATCCGTGATGGCAACTGCTGGCGGAGGACTATCGAGCGCATCGAGCAAGTCTCATGGACCGCGGCGGAAATCCGGACGTCGCTTCGAAAGGCGGGCTTCAGCAGCATCCGGGCGTGGGACCAGGCCCCCTTCGTGCGCGAATGGAAAATCGCTCCCGGCTTCCGCACGATTTATCTGGCCAAGAAAGATGGCGGGCGGAGCGGGAAGCCGGATGCATGAGAGCAATGGCCGGCGCCCCGGCGCAGAAAAGCCGCGCGGCAATCTCTCAGACATCGCAAAAGGCGCGGCCCCTGCCACATCCCCAAAGTTGGTGGTCGACCGTCAATTCTCACCCTGGCGGGCGGAGGAAATGACCATCCAGACCATCTGGGAAAAAGGGACGAAGATGATGGGGTCCTGCACGCCGGCGGGTAATTCCGCGAGGGAAGTATCCTCCGCGGGCGTGAGCCAGAGTCCCTGCGTTTCCTCTCCGCGGACCGACGCGTTGAGCAGATTGTGATCACTGAGCTTGATGGTAACGTGTCTCCTTCTGACCTCAAAAAGCATCTCCCCCTCCTTTGTTTGCTGAATTGAGCGGTTGCCTGCGCGCTCAGCTTTGACTCCCACCCCGGCTCGAAAGTTCCCGCCGCAATCAAACGGCACATTGCCCAAAGACCCAAATTACCACCTCGACGGGCCGAATTCCACGCCGGAGCTTGCAGTTCAGTCGTGATGGGCCCAGGGATCAGTGGATGGGCCGAAGGCGCCATGGCTTCCCAGTGAGTATTGGCCCCGCCAATGGGCCCGGTTTATCCGTCTCGGCGACGCCCGGAATGTCCGGTTTGATGTCCGGTTAGATTGCAGTCAGGCGGCCTGGCGGGGTACCAAAGCCCCGGCTAGTGATTCTTCGCGGGTTCGGAGGCAGCTTTGGCCTGACTGTAGGTGCCGTGTTTTTCGGCTGCAGGCTTGAGCGTGGGATAGAACTGCACAAAGGTGTTGTCAACGGCGCCGTGCGTGTTATGGCAATGGAAACAGCGCTCGGGAGGGTTGGCAGCGGCCTGCGTCGCGCCCTGATTAAAAGAAAAGTAGGCCCACTTTGCCGGGAAGCGTTTCACGTCTTTGACGGAAGCAGCCAGGCTGCGCAGCCCGGACTGGTAATGGCCTCCGCGGTTGATGGAGCCCTGGGTGGCCGAGTTGCGGACTTCCAGAACAAGCACCGTCCCATCGGGCCAGCGGCCGCTGCTGAGGAAAGCGCGATAGGCGGAGGGTTTGACAAAGACGTTGGTGAACTCGCTGCCCGGCTTGCCTTCCGCGCTGTATTCCATGCCGAGCCCGGACGAAACATAAGCCCACTGGCGATAGTTTTGCGGCAACACAAGCCTGCCGTCGGCGGAAAATTGCGGGGCATCTGATGCATCCGGGGCCGCCGGAACTTTGGCGGTCCACAGCAGGGCGATGGCAGCACAGGCCGTCAACGCAAGCGCTGCGAGCCTCGCAGGAGATAATCGCCTTTGAAAGTTCATGGCACCGATTATGCCACGAAAACCGGGCACGGTTGTCAATCATTCGGCGAAAATCGGCAGCCGCGAGGCCACCTTCGGCCCGCCCGAACCGGAATGGCAAACGGAAGCGACAATGAGAAAAAAGAAACTAAAAAAACCCAAATGGCGCTCAATCGCCAGCATTCGCAACCCCAGTTTACAATTCCTTGAAATTTTTTGAAAAAACTCTTGACATTTCCACAGCAATATGAAATTGTGCCAGTCGTCACAGTAAGACCGGCTATTCGCAATTTTATACATTCTTGGGTTCCCGGATTGCCACAAGAGGTTCCGAAATTCGAGTAGTGTATCCGGCATGGGGAAGGCTTGGCGGCGCGTCGTGTTCGAACGGGAGGCTCCCGCCTTTCGCTGCGAGCGACAGCTGCTTGATGCATCCGGAGGCGGTTTTCCGCCGGGAGTGGGCGGCGCTTGATCTCCGGTGCTGTTGAGTCGGGCAAGAGGAAGCAGGCATTTCGAACTGTCGGGTCTGGGCCTTAATTTCAAGCAACTCATAATCAATGTTAAGGAGGGGTCATGTGCATCAAGCATCAGACCGCCGCTCCCAGACGTAGCTTTTCATTTGTCATGATGAGCACGTTGCTGCTGGGAGTGCTTTTACTATGTCTTGTTCAGCCGTTGTCCGCGCAATACCGCGGCACCATCCGCGGAGTGGTGACCGATCCCAGCGGCTCGGTTGTGCCCGCCGCCACCGTTACGATGACCAACATCGAGACTTCTGTGGCGGTCACCAAGCAGACCAACGCCAACGGGCTTTACTTATTCAACTTTGTGCAACCTGGCAAGTACAACATCTCTGTCGAGAAGGCCGGCTTCCAGAAGTACGTGCAGAGCGACGTTAACGTGATGACCACCTCCGACGTCACGGTGAACGCCGTCCTGAAGCTCGGCAACGTAGCACAGACGGTGACCGTAACCGGCGAGAGCGGCGCCCATGTCGAGTTCAACACTTCAACCGACAAGATGACCATCCAGGGAGCCAACCTGGCGAACCTTCCGGTCCTGGCGCGCAACCCCTTCACTCTGGCCTTGCTGGACGCGGCGGTTGTGAACCGCTACTGGGACATCTCGCATCGCAATCCCTTCTACATGTGGTCCAACGGCGGCATGGATATCGGCGGCCCCACCGGCGGCAAGAACGAGCAACTGCTGGACGGCACCTCCCTGAACATCTCCGCGCGCGGCTCTTACAACGCGCCCATGGACGCAGTGCAACAAGTGGTGGTGATGGAAAACACGCCCGACGCCCGGTACGGCTTCAGCGCCGGAGGAACCCTCAACCTGGCCATGAAGACGGGTACCAACCAATACCACGGCGACATCTATTACTTCGGCCGCCAGCCTTCCCTGAACGCCTATGCCAACCGCGTCACGCGCAGCCCTTTCTCGGACAAGTACAATATTTATGGTGGCACCATCGGAAACCCCATCATCAAGAATAAGCTGTTTAACTTTTTCGCCTACGAGCGATGGTACAACACCCAGCCGTCGTCTCTAAGTGAGACGATGCCGACAGCCGCCGAGAAGAACGGCGACTTTTCCGGGGCTTTGACATCGACGGGAGCTCAGCGAGTTATCTACAACCCGTTTACGACTACGCTAAACGGGAACACGGTGACCCGTACACCCTTTGCCGGAAACATCATTCCTCCCAACATGATCGACCCCACAGCCCAGAAGCTGATGGGCTACCTGTGGGCGCCGAACAACCCTGGCGACAACGCCACGGGTGAAAACAATTTCAGGCTCACCTACCCCTGGTGGATCCACTACTATAACCTGAGCGACCGTGTCGATTACAACCTCAGCGACAACTGGCGGCTCTTTGGCCGCTTCAGCAAGTTCCAGACGCGGCTGGACAACGACAATTGGGGCGGCACCATCGCCGTGCCCTCGGACAACGGCGGCACCATGGATGCGTTGAACGGGGTGTTTGACGCGGTGTGGATGCTGAACGCGCGCACCGCGGTGGACATCAACGTGGGCGTCACCTACGTCGAAGACACCTACGATTCCACCTGGGCTAAAGTGGACCCGAGCGTCTGGGCGGGCCTGTGGCCGAACAGCAGCTGGTACACCAGTGTCATCCCCCCCGGCTGCAGCGCGCCCGACCTCTCCTGCTACTTCCCCGAATTCGATGTGAACGGCATCGGGACCGGTGGCGGCTTCCAGAAGATTACCGGTTTCGGCGGCTATTGGTTTGTAGGCGGACGCTCGTATAACCCCACGGTAAACGTGACCCGCGAGCAGGGCAAGCACAGCCTGGAGTTCGGCTGGGAGTGGCGCCACTCCTATGATCAGGACATCAACCAAAGCGGCCCTGGGAGCATGGGCTTTAACGCCGTCGACACCGGCAATACCTTCCAGAGCAACTTCGATCCTTCGCAGACAGGCGACATGTGGGCCTCTGCTCTGCTGGGCGTTGTTAATACCGGGACAGCCCAGACTCCTCTTGTTGTGGACATGCACCAGGAGCAGGTGGGCCTTTACTTCCAGGATAACTGGCACCTGAACCATCGCATCACCCTGAACCTGGGGCTGCGCTGGGAGCGCGAAACAGCTCCGATGGAAGAGGAGCACCACCTGGTACAGACCCTGGACCTGACTTCGCAGATTCCCAACCTCGGAATCGGCAGCGGGTATCAGTACAATGTGAACATTCCTTCCCAAGTGACCGACATTGCCCACATTCCCTATCAGTTTAACGGGGCCATGGTCTTCACTAACGGCGCGAATCCACGCATGTACGACGCTCCGTGGAACAACTTCCTGCCTCGCATCGGAATTGCTTACCGGCTCAATGAAAAGACGGCCATCCGGGCCGGCTATGCCCGGTATGCCGTTCCCTGGGTCATGATCCACCCCGAAACAGGCGGCCTGCAGGTGAACGGCTTCGCGCAAGCCACTTCGCTTCTGAGTCCTTTGTCCGGCGTTCCGCGCGCGCTGCTGAACAATCCGTACCCCAACTCCAGCTTTACTTATCAGGGCGCCACCATGGGCCTGAACCCCGTGCAGCAGCCGGTGGGCAACAGCCTGGGGCGTTACACCGACCTGGGTAACTCCATCTCCTACTGGGCTGGCGACACCAACATGAAGACGCCGATCAATGACCGCTTCAATATCGGCGTTCAGCACCAGGCGCCTCTCAATTTCTTCACTCAGGCCACGTTCTTCATGATGTTCGAACACAACGCCCAGGATCCCAGCATGTGGGGCGGCAGCTACAACTACAACGTCAACCAGATGGATCCCAACCTCTCCTACGAGTACAAGGGCTTGATTGACCAGTCGGTTGCCAATCCCTTCTACAATCTCATGCCGGCCAGCCTGATGCCTGGAAGCCTGCGCAACGAGCCCACCGTGACCGTGGGCAGCCTGCTGAAGCCCTATCCGCAATACGGCGACCTGAACCAGTATGCCTGGCCCGGTTTCAGCGACCACTACTACGCGCTCGCCTTGCAGGCCAACCGGCCCATGGCCAGGGGCCTGACGGCCGTGATTGCCTTCAACTATGCCCGCCAGACCGAGTCGGCATTTTTCAACGCTCTCGACACCTACAACAATAAGCCGACGCTATTCGATCGCGGATATCCACGGAATGATTTCCGCACGGGCGCCACGTACGAACTGCCGTTCGGTATCGGCCGCCAGTATGCGAACCACGTGAACAGATTCATTGATGCCATCATCGGCGGATGGGGCACCAGCCAGTTGTTCTTCTGGAGGAGCGGCAACTTGTTGACGTTCGGGGATGCGCAGGTGAACGGCGATCCCACACAGAACGTTCCCGCCGGCGATTACTTCAACCCGTCAGTCTTCTCGACCCTTCCCGCCTACACTCTGCGGACCAATCCCCGGTACTACGAGGGGCTGCGCGGTCCAAACTGGTGGGAACTTGATTCCTCGTTCTTCAAGACATTCGATCTCACCGAGCGGGTCAAACTCGAATTGCGCATGGAACTCTACAACATGCCCAACAAGTTCATGCCCGCCGATCCAGTCACCAGCATCGGTAGCGGCAACCTGGGCCAGAGCGTTGATGTTGCCTCGGGCAACTACGGCCGTGAAGCTCAGTTCATGGGCCGCATTACTTTCTAACGCGGGGACGCTTAAGGCCCGCATTAACCCCGGTACGTCCATTGGGCGTACCGGGGTTTTGTTTTTCTGCGCCTGAAACGCCGGCGCCCACAGCACGCCGTGTCCGGCGCCCCGCCTTCGCAAAGCCATTCCAGGCAGATTTCCAGGCAATGAAACGGGATGCGGCAGGCCTCGCGGGCGCTAGTTCATCACGCCTTCGCCCACCAATGCGATGTTGTTGCGGGTGGTGTTCTTTACCAGGTACATGGCCTCATCGGCCAGGCGCAGGAGGTCTTTCCGGGTGCGGGCGTCAGTGGGAAACCCCGCCACGCCGAAGCTGGCGGTTACCTTCACGTTCAGCCCCTCTTCATCGAGGAACACCTTGGAATTCAACATCTCGCGCAGCCGGCGGACCACGCTGAGGGCGTTGTACTTGGAGGTCTGGGGAAGCAGCACGACAAACTCGTCCCCGCCGTAGCGGAAGGCATAATCGATCAGACGCAGATGGCCCTTGATCAGGGTGCCGACGTGCCAGAGAAGCTTGGACCCGGCCAGGTGGCCGTAGGTGTCATTCACCTGCTTGAAGTGGTCCAGGTCAATAAAAATCACGGAGAAGTCGTACCCGTAGCGGGTGGAGCGATAGATCTCCGCATCGAGGACAAAGTTGAGATGGCGCGCATTATAGAGGGCCGTGCAGTCGTCGGTGATGGTCAACTCGTGGATGCGCTGCACATAACGCGCGTTCTCCAGCGCAATGGCGGCATAGTCGGCCAGGTTGGCCAGAATCGGAATGTCGTCTTCGTGGAAGTGCTGGTTCTCTGAGGCATTCACCAACTCGATGGCGCCCAGCACGCGCCCCCGCCCTTTTACCGGGACGCAAACAATGGACCCGGCCCCGCCGTGCCAGGGCTCTTTCTCCAGGCTGAAGCGGGGCTCGCTGGCAACGTCCTCAATCAAGACTACTTCGCCGTGCTCGGCCACCCACCCTCCAATGCCCTCGCCCAGGCGGACACGAAGGCCTTTGAGATCGGCAGCGCCGTCGCCCGAGGCCATTTCGTAATGGAGCTCGTTGGATTTTTCGTCCAGAAGGAGGAGCACCCATGTGTCAGGCCGGAGGAAATCGCTGATCTTTTTCATGATGGTCTCGAGGACCTTCTGCAAGTCCAGCGTGGATGCGACGGCTTTGCCCACTTCATGAAAAAGCGACAGGCGCGCGAT
>DASSJE010000553.1:0-10291 GCA_035691365.1 Terriglobia bacterium | reverse complement strand
TGCCTTTCTCCTGATCATTGCTGCCAGACCACCAATATGCATTGCCTTTCTCCTGCGTGGCTTAATTCGGCAAAAGGGCAAAAAGCCGGATGAACGCGCAGAAGCATTGAAATATTTGCACAGTATGCTGAAGTTCTTTCGTAGATCGTTTCGGATGTTCTGCCTCTATTCGGTGTCTTAATCGTTTTGATCTCCGGAGAAGGCAATTTCATTGGCTTCATACAACATCGAGGCGGCATGTTCGTTGCCAACGCGATGGGCAGCTAATCGAGGCCAGGTTCTCAGTTCGATTCTGAAGATACAGAAGCCGGTCAAGGATCAGAGGATTATGTAGAATGGACAACAACACGTCCCACCTTGTGTCTACCGTCCGGTAGAGTTCATCAAACGCTGTCATTAACTGGCGGCAGAAGCTCAGACCACTGCCAAGGGTGAGACCTGCGACCCAAACCGACCTATTGAAATTCTGATCAATCAAGATTGCACCCTGCCGTGCAGGATTAGGAGGCGCGGCGCAAAATCGGTGAAGAAGCCATTTTGCTTGGTGCAAACGTAGTTGTACGCAGGTCTCGACTACGATCTTTACCGGGTTGTAACGAATTTCCATGGTTCATATACTGAAATGGTAGCGACTCTAGCGGCATCATTCAGGATGATTCAATGCTATGTGTGCACCTTCTTCCCCTCATCATCGACGTGATTGTCAGGCCAACTGGCCTCTCAGTAATTGCATTTACAGCAGCAGCTCAGGGTTTGCTCTTCTTGTTTGTGATCGCACTTCCAATTGTTCTGACGACATTGATGGAGGATCGCATGATCGGATCCCTCTCAAACACAACGTGGGTTACTAACTCGCCCGATGAGAGCACATCGAGTGGAGAGCCAGGAGGAAAGCAGAGCCCCGAAAGGGCAATTTGCTTAAGCCGCTGAATCCAAAACTTCACCTAGAGGTCTGAATATGGCGCTGCAACGTCGCTGTCTAGTCCCGGATTGTGATTGCCCGGGTTATATCTTCGATATGGAAACTTATAGAGGTACGGAAGAGGAAATTGTTGAGACGGGGCGCGACGAACTCAAAGCTCATTGTTCCGCATGCGGTCATGCCGAGGAAGAGCACGAATTAATAACTTCCGAGGGGTAACAGTATTGGAAGGACAACCGCGGGCATCCTTGTTTCTTCAATTGCTTCTCATTGGAGTTGACACAGCTTCAATCGCCAATCCATCTGGCGAACGGAGACATCGCTGGTGAAGGTCCGTCTGAGCATAAAAGAAGGTTGATCGGGCAAATTGAAAACAATTGTAAGGAGGAAAGAACATGTCGAAACTGAAGTCATTGAGAGATCTCTGCCTCAGCGAATTGGAAGATATTTATGATGCGGAAAAGCAAATAGTAAAGGCCTTGCCGAAAATCGTCAAAGCGACTTCGGGATCTGACCTTCGCAATGCACTGGAGCATCACCTCGAACAAACCAAAGGCCATGTTGGACGCCTTGAACAAGTCTTTCAGAATCTGTCCGTAAAATCCAAGGGAAGGACTTGCCATGGCATCAAGGGCATTCTCGCGGAAGGAGAAACCTTTCTCAGTAACTCCGAACAGGATGTCGTTCGGGACGCTGGAATAATTGCTGCATCCCAGCGGGTTGAACATTATGAGATGGCGGTTTATGGGGCCTTGCGCACCTGGATGGACGAACTTGGCGATTCCTCCAGTGCGCGCTTGCTACAAGAGACTTTGGACGAGGAGAAGGAAGCTGATAAGAAGCTCACAAGCGTCGCTACAAGTTCGGCAAACTCGCAGGCGCAGGCTGCGGCGCATTAATGCAGGAGTCTCTATGAGAGTGCTGGCCTTAGAACGGAATGGTTGCATACGTCCTCCTCCGCGTAATGATTCAGCGATTTGGAGGAGGACACGGGACGGGAATATCTGCCTTCGCTCGGAGAATTAAAGCGGATCTCCTTCAGGAAGAGGTGATTGAAATGCCCAAAAAGAAACATTTGAAAGGAGCAAGCCAGAAGGAACAACGCCAGTATGAGCACATTAAGAAAAATGCCAAGAAGTCCGGACGATATGGAAAACGCGCCGAAGAAGTGGCTGCGCGGACAGTTTTGAAACATCACAAAAAAAGTGGTCACAAAAAAGGGAGGTAATTTACAGGGAAGTCTCCGTAGCTGACTCGTCGCACTGCATCAATTAGGCCTTTAAAGCCCGGTGCCCCGGTAATGCAAGGGTGAGAAAAGCCAAAAGGCTTGCGGTTAGGAAATGATTAAAACGCTTCCGTGCACCTGTTCGCGACAGTCTAAAGAAATATGGTGACTGCTCCTGAAGTGCGCCCAACTCGCGCTGAAAAGAAAATGCTATGAACAAATTTAACATGCTCCAAGTGGCCGTTATAGCAACTGACGGAGTGGAGGAAAGCGAACTGACTGAGCCGGTGACTGCCCTCAAGGATGCTGGTGCATCCGTTGCTATCATTGCTTCACACCCGGAGCCCATCCAGGCTTTTCGACATCATGATAAATCGCGGACCATAGATGTTGATCTTACTCTCGACAAAGCTTCGCCCGGCAGATATGACGGGCTGATGCTGCCGGGCGGAGCCTTGAATGCTGATGCTCTCCGCGCCACCCCCGCAGTTCTTAAGTTCATCCAGGTAATTCAGGAAGCCGGAAAGCCCATCGCAGCAATCTGTCACGCTCCATGGGAGTTGATCTCAGCCGGGCTCGTACGCGGGCGGACGTTGACCAGTTATCACACAATTCAGGATGATGTCCGGAACGCCGGCGGGACATGGGTCGATCGTGAAGTGGTGATCGATCGCAATTGGATCACCAGCCGGCAACCCAGTGATATCCTTGCGTTCAACGAGGCGCTGATCAAATTATTTGAGGACACCTTGGCGAAACGTTCCAGCGGGAGGAGTGCCGCATAGTCAAAAAGCAAATTCAACCCATTCTTTTTTGACCTGGCAACCGACTCGCACTCTTGGGCCGCCCTCCGTTCAAGACCGCGAAACGTTAGAGGATTATTCGACTCGACATGGTTATCGGAAAACCCTTTCGTCACAGCGGCTTGAGCTAACGCCGAATAAGGTAGACCACTTTAGGAAGGAGACTGAAATGGCTGAAACCGTAGGCGACTTCATATTAAAGAGGCTTTCAGAGTGGGGAATTCAGCAAGTCTATGGATTCCCAGGGGACGGAATTAACGGCATCATTGGAGCCTTCGAGCGGAGCGCTAACGGGCTGCGTTTTATCCAGGTTCGCCACGAAGAGATGGCGGCATTCATGGCGTGCGCGCACGCAAAGTTTTCCGGGGAGGTGGGTGTATGCATGGCCACTTCAGGCCCCGGTGCGATCCACTTGCTGAATGGCCTGTATGATGCGGCAATGGATCACGCGCCCGTGGTCGCTATTGTCGGCCAGCAGTCGCGTGCAGCGCTAGGTGGATCGTATCAACAGGAAATCGATCTCGACTCCTTATTCAAAGATGTTGCGCGGCATTACATCCAGACTGCCACGACGCCGGAACAAGTCCGGCACCTTATTGACCGGGCGGTGCGAATTGCAAAAGCACAGAGAACGGTGACTTGTGTAGTAGTCCCTAACGACGTTCAAGAGTTGCCCGCGATCGAAAGGCCACCGCGAGCCCACGGAACAGTTCACTCCGGTACAAATTATTCCGAACCGCGAGTAATTCCGACGGATCAGGATCTCCTGCGCGCCGCGGAAGTTTTAAATGCAGGTGAACGAGTCGCGATGCTAGTGGGGGCCGGAGCACTTCGTGCCGCCGATGAGGTGAAGCAAGTGGCCGATCTGCTTGGAGCTGGCATCGCCAAGGCATTGCTGGGCAAAGCCGCCCTTCCGGATGATCTACCCTACGTCACGGGGGCTATCGGACTTCTAGGAACAAAACCCAGTTGGGACCTGATGGCAAAGTGCGACACTCTGCTGATGGTTGGAACGAGCTTTCCGTATTCGGAATTTCTTCCGGAGGAGGGACAGGCGCGCGGAGTTCAGATTGATATTGATGGCTCAATGCTCGGGATTCGTTATCCGACCGAAGTTAATCTGGTGGGAGACAGCAGGGAGACCCTGCGGGCTCTCATTCCCAGGCTCCGACGGAAGGAAAACCGATCCTGGCGCGAAAAAATCGAGGGGAATGTTGCTGAATGGTGGAAGGTGCTCGAAGCAAAAGCCATGGAGCCGGCGGATCCCATTAATCCCCAACGCGCCTTCTGGGAGTTGTCCTCCCGGCTTCCTGACAATTGCGTTATCACTTCCGATTCGGGATCAGCCGCCAACTGGTTTGCCCGCGACCTGAAAATTCGCCAGGGAATGATAGCCTCGCTTTCAGGAAATCTTGCCACCATGGGGCCGGGCGTTCCTTACGCCATCGCAGCGAAATTCGTCTTTCCGGGACGTGTGAGCATCGCGCTGGTTGGAGACGGGGCTATGCAGATGAATGGTAACAACGGCCTTATCACGATTTCAAAATACTGGCAGCAATGGTCGGACCCACGCCTGGTGATTCTGGTTCTTCACAACAATGATTTGAACCAGGTCACGTGGGAACAACGGGCTCTTTCAGGCGATCCGAAATTCGAATGCTCCCAGAACGTGCCTGACTTTCCATATGCGCGCTACGCAGAGTCGTTGGGACTCAAAGGCATCCTCGTTGACCATCCGGATAAGATTGGGAATGCCTGGGCCGATGCCTTCTCAAGCGATCGGCCCGTGGTGATTGACGCCATTACGGACCCTAATGTTCCTCCATTGCCGCCCCATATAACTTTTGAACAGGCAAAGGCCTTTGCAGCCGCATTCTGGAAAGGAGACCCGGATCAGGGCGGGGTCATCCGCCAGACTCTGCGCGATGCAGGAGCGACACTCTTCGGGAACAAATAAACCTTTTCAAATATTGAGAGTGTTCCAGGACTATGAATAGGATTGAAGATCTGAGCGTTTCCGCGTATACGATTCCAACAGATTTCCCTGAATCTGACGGAACCCTCGAGTGGGACAAAACGACCATCGTGATCGTTCGGGCCCGTGCTGGTGGCGCAACCGGCATTGGCTATACCTTTGCAGATACGGCCACGGCTGACTTGATCAGGAGCAAGCTCGCCGGGGTTGCCGCCGGGCACGATGCAAATGACGTTCAGGAAACGTGGATGATGATGGCCCGCGCCATCCGCAACCTGGGCCGGCCCGGTGTGGCGTCAATGGCCATATCTGCGGTGGATATTTCGCTCTGGGACCTCAAGGCGAAACTCCTGCGTTTGCCTCTCGTGAAACTTCTGGGCATGGTCCGTGATGGCATCCCCGTCTATGGAAGTGGTGGTTTTACATCCTATTCAACCAAACAGCTTGCAGACCAGCTTGGCGGATGGGTTAAGCAGGGAATCTCCCGGGTCAAAATGAAAGTCGGGCGCGACCCGCTGAAGGACATGGAGCGTGTGGAGGCGGCGCGCCGGGCGATCGGGGAAGACGCCGAGCTGTTCGTTGATGCCAATGGCGCCTATAGCCGGAAGCAGGCCTTGATGATGGCAGAACAGTTCAGGGAATACGGGGTGACCTGGTTTGAGGAGCCGGTGACTTCTGATGACCTCGAGGGCCTGCGATTGATTCGGAATCGGGGCCCAGCGGGAATGAATGTCACGGCGGGAGAATACGGGTATGACTTGTCCTACTTTCGCCGAATGCTTGACGCGGGTTCCGTGGATGTTCTTCAGGCCGATGCAACGAGGTGCGGAGGAATTACAGGGTTTCTAGGTGTCGCCGCCTTATGCGAGGCGCACCAGATTCCTTTATCTGCTCACACGGCTCCTGCAGCGCACTTGCCCCTAGGGTGCGCGATTCCGGGCATGCGCCACCTCGAGTATTTCCACGACCATGTGAGAATCGAAGAGATGCTATTTGAGGGCGTGACCCTGCCGTGTGAGGGTGTTTTGCATATTGACTTGTCCCGGCCCGGCCTTGGTTTGGAATTAAAGAAGTCGGCAGTTGGGCGGTACGCGGCATAACCAACAAAAAGGAGCAACCTTATGTCGATCGGGACTCAGGTAAACCATAAGCACACGAGTGACTTGAAGGTCGATGTGCGGTCTCTGGAATCTGAATTGCGCGCCACAACCGACTGCGAAGTTCGCTTTGATCCCGGGAGCCGGGCTCTCTATGCGACGGACGCGAGTAACTATCGCCAGGTTCCCATTGGTGTGGTTGTGCCAAGGGCTGAGCAGGATATCATCGCCACCGTTGCCGCCTGCAGGCGATACGGCGCACCCATCGTGCCACGAGGCGGAGGAACCAGCCTTGCTGGGCAGACCTGCAACACGGCAATTGTCATCGACATTTCAAAATATCTCCGCGAAATTCTCGACCTTGATTCAGCTAAGAAAATCGCCCGCGTTCAGCCTGGAGTCGTTCTGGATGATCTTCGTCGCGCAGCTGAGAAACACCACCTGACCTTTGGACCCGACCCTTCGACGCATCAGTATTGCACGCTTGGAGGGATGATAGGCAATGACTCGTGCGGCGTGCACTCAGTGATGGGGGGGAAACGGTCGACAATATCGAGGAAATGCGGATTCTTACCTACGATGGTCTCAAAATGACGGTTGGCAAAACCAGCGATGAGGAACTAGCTGCTACCATCCGCTCTGGAGGCCGGCGGGGTGAGATTTATGCGCAGTTGAAGTTGCTGCGTGACCAATATGCCGAACTGATCCGAAAGCGCTTTCCCCAAATTCCCCGGCGCGTCTCAGGCTACAACCTTGATCAGCTTCTGCCGGAAAAGGGCTTTCACGTCGCACGCGCCCTGGTGGGTACGGAAGGCACGTGCGTCGTCGTTCTGGATGCCACCACGCGGCTTATTAAGAGTCCGCCGGAAAGGGTTTTGCTCGTTCTCGGCTACCCCGATATTTACACTGCGGCGGACCATATCACGGAAATCATGGCCGCAGGTCCGATTGGACTGGAGGGACTTGATGACCGTCTCATCGATGACATGAAGAAGAAGCACATGCATCCCGAAGATCTTGACCTGCTGCCGGAAGGCGGAGGCTGGTTGGTTGCGGAATTTGGTGGGGAAACAAGAGGTGAAGCCGACAGCCAGGTTCGCCGGCTTGTTGAAAGGCTCAACCAAGTCCCCAACCCCCCTGCAATGAGAACCTACGATGATCCGCACCAGGAGCAACAGGTAAGAGAATTGCGGGAGTCGGGGTTGGGTGCGACGGCCTGGGTGCCCGGAGCGCCCTCGACGTGGGAGGGCTGGGAGGACTCGGCCGTGCCGCCTGAGAAATTGGGCGATTACCTTCGGGATTTTCGAAGCCTCCTGAATAAATATCATTATGGCTGCGACCTATACGGCCATTTTGGCCAAGGGTGCGTTCACACCCGGATCGATTTCGACCTCGAAAGCCGGCGCGGTATCGACCAGTATCGCAAGTTTGGATTTGAGGCAGCAGAACTGGTAACTCGCTATGGGGGATCGCTTTCCGGCGAACACGGGGACGGCCAGTCACGCGGCGAGTTGTTACCCATCATGTTTGGCCATGAACTAGTGGATGCTTTCCGCGAGTTCAAGCGCATCTGGGATCCTGAAGGGAAAATGAACCCGGGGAGAGTCGTTGATCCTTATCGCAGAGATCAAAACCTTCGCCTTGGCGCCTCCTACAATCCGCCTAACCCGGACACGCATTTCTCATTTCCCGACGATTCAGGGACCTTCAAACGGGCGGCCTTGCGTTGCGTCGGAGTCGGCAAATGCCGCCGCGAAGGTGAGGGAACGATGTGTCCCAGTTTTATGGTTACGCATGAAGAGATGCACACTACGCGCGGGCGTGCGCACCTTTTATTTGAAATGCTTCAGGGAGAAGTCATTCGCGACGGCTGGCGCGAGAAGGCTGTCTATGATGCCCTCGACCTCTGCCTCGCCTGTAAAGGTTGCAAACGCGACTGCCCCGTGAATGTAGACATGGCCACTTACAAGGCCGAATTCCTCTCTCACTATTACAAGCACCGGTTACGGCCGAGACACGCCTACGCATTCGGCTACATCAATTACGGTTCACGGATTGCAGCAGTCGCGCCGTGGCTCGTCAACATACTTACCCATGCTCCTGGTCTCAGCACTCTGGCCAAATTCGCGGCTGGTATTGCCCCAGAACGACACATCCCTCCCTTTTCTCCGGAGCCCTTTACGACCTGGTTCAAAAAGCATCGGGCTAGGCCTAACACCCACGAGAAAGAAGGCCCACCAAGTTCCGATAACACCGTAATCCTGTGGGCAGATACCTTCAATAATTATTTTCACGCGGAAACGATGCGAGCGGCGGTCGAAGTGCTGGAAGCAGCGGGTCGCCACGTTCAAGTGCCAAGCCAAAACCTTTGCTGTGGCCGGCCGCTCTACGATTATGGATTGCTGGCCCCTGCCAAACGTCGGCTTCGTAAAATACTCGAAAAACTTCGGCCGCAAATTCGGGCCGGCGTTCCCATTGTAGTTCTAGAGCCCAGTTGCGCCGCCGTGTTTCGAGATGAACTGATCAATCTGTATCCCCGTGATCAGGATGCGCGGCGCCTCTCTAAACAAACATTTCTGCTGAGCGAATTTCTGCAAGAACGTCTGGAAAACTATCAACCGCCGAAATTGTATCGTAAAGCAATCGTTCATGGGCACTGTCACCATCGCGCGGTGATGACCATGAAAGCGGAAGAAGAGCTGCTGCAGAAACTCGGCCTCGAATACACCCTGCTTGATTCCGGCTGCTGCGGGATGGCGGGAGCTTTTGGGTTCGAGAGGGAACACTATGATCTTTCAATCAAGGTGGGAGAGCGGGTGTTGCTCCCCGCCGTTCGCCGCGCAAACGAGAAGACGTTGATCATTGCCGATGGGTTTAGTTGCCGGGAACAGATTTCTCAAACGCTGAACCGCAGAGGATTGCATATTGCGGAAGTGATCCAGATGGCGGTCCATAGCGATCGGGAAAACCTGAAAACAGGAGAAACTTCCCGTCTGCAAAATGAATTTTCCACCGCTCGCTAAACTTTGTTGACGGATTTTTCGCGATTGTCTCGAGTCATTGAAACATCTCAAGGAGGCATGATGAAATCGAAATTGATCAGCAGCAATGGCGCGAAAACCTACGCAGTGATTTTCGAAACCGGAGAGGAGGCTGTTTCAGGTCTCGCGCAATTTGCCAAGCAAAACACCCTGGGCGGGGGTCGCTTAACGGCTATTGGCGGATTTCAGGCTGTCGTTCTGGGCTATTTTGAACTGGACAAAAAGGAATACAAGAAGATACCTCTTGAGGAGCAGGTTGAGGTGCTTTCGCTTATGGGCGATATAGCCCTACATGAATCCGAGCCCAAACTCCACATTCATGCGGTTGTAGGGACCTCTGATGGCATCGCTCATGGAGGTCATCTGATCGAGGCTCACGTCCGTCCGACGCTGGAAGTCATCGTGACCGAGTCACCCAAGAATTTGCACCGCGAACATGATGAGGCGACGGGGCTGGCGTTGATTCGTCTTTAGCTATTTGAGCCACTGAAAGGTGCACGATGAAAAACGACTATGAAAGTGAAGTCGTGGTTATTACGGGGGCGTCGGCCGGAGTGGGGCGCGCGACCGCCCGGGAATTCGCCCGACGCAAGGCCAAGATCGGGCTTCTTGCGCGGGGGCGGGAAAGGCTTGAGGATGCTTGCCTTGAAGTGGAAAGCCTGGGAGGAACTGCCCTCGCTCTTCCAGCGGATGTCGTGAACGCAGAAAAAATTGAGGCGGCAGCCGAGTTCGTTGAAAACAAGTTTGGTCCCATTGATATCTGGATCAATAATGCTATGACAACAGTGTTCTCGCAGTTCATAGAAATCACGCCTCAGGAGTTCAAGCGGGCGACTGAAGTGACCTATTTAGGAGTTGTCTATGGAACAATGGCAGCTCTGCGAAGAATGCTGTCACGCGACCGTGGTTGTATCGTGGAAGTCGGGTCCGCTCTTGCTTTCAGGTCGATTCCGTTGCAGTCGGCTTATTGTGGCGCCAAGCACGCCATTCGTGGTTTCGTCAATTCGCTGCACAGCGAGTTGTTGCATGACAAGAGCAATGTTCACTTGACGATGGTGCATCTTCCTGCCATCAACACCCCTCAATTTGAATGGTGCAGGACTCGACTGCCCAACCATCCTCAGCCGGTCCCTCCGATCTTTCAGCCCGAGCTGGCATCGAAAGCCATCTTCTGGGCTGCCCATCACAACCGCCGGGATGTTTATGTTGGGGGATCAACAACCAAAGC
>DASSJE010000552.1:0-2317 GCA_035691365.1 Terriglobia bacterium | reverse complement strand
CAGCCACAGAAAAATTAAGCTTTTCGATATCGTTGAACATGGTGTTCAAAGACCGGTAAGCATCAAAGTAGCCCAGAACGAAGCCGCGAAATCTGCCCGCCTGAAAAATCGGCACAACAGATATCCACTGCTCTTCGCCGGCAGAGGAAACAACAATGTTCGATAGCACGGCCTCCTTTGAATTTATTGCGTCCGTGAGCAGGCGTTCCCGGATCCCGGATCCCGCCAAGGGAACTTTTTGCCCTGGAGCACGCGATATCCAGCGCTCCTGGTATTTGGGATCGAGCCACTCAATGGCGATACAGCCGGGATGATGCTCCAGATAAAGGCTGGCAAGGGTTGACCATTCCTCATAAGTGGGTTCTCTGAATTCCCACATTCTTGCGAGGCGGATTTGACCGAGGAGCCATGCTTCCGTGTCGGAGTTCAAATCCGCCGAGATGGCAGAAGTTGCCAACCGGGTCATGCGGTGGATGTGATCGCGCTCGTTGATCTTGGCGAAATACCACGCGGCGGATGTCCCAATGACAGTACAGACCATCACCGTCAGCACAACAGGCGATAGTGAAAGACGCAAGGCTCTCCGAATTCGGCTCATGGAAGAGACTGGCACAGGATGAGAGCGAGACAGTTTCTGGCGATCTTCAAAATTCCGCGCTTGTCCCTATTGTCTTATACTCAGGCGAATTTAAAAAACTCTTAATGCAACATTAGAGTTTTTAATGAATGAAGTCGTTTTTCATGATCAAAGATTTGATAAGTTCATTGTAAGCTTGCAGCTAAGCACCTCTGTTGCTGAGGCTCGTTATCCCAGGACCACATTTGTAAATTCAGTTTGTTAGCAAGCAGGGCTTTGCCTTGCGCATTTCCCGATTCCCTTGGATTCCGGGCCTTAGGGGGTATGAATGGCAGTTCGAGTGTTAATCGCGGACGATCACGAAATGTTCCGCCAGGGGTTGCGCGTTCTTCTGGAAGAAGAAGGGTTTCAGTTTGTCGCGGAAGCGTCCAATGGCCGCGAAGCTGTGCAACTCTGCCAACAGCACCATCCTGAGGTTGCCATTCTCGACATTGCCATGCCTCTGTTGAATGGAATTTTTGCAGCTCGAGAGATCATTAAATCGAATCCACGGACCAAGGTCGTGCTCCTCACCCAACATACTGAAGACCAGATGGTCCTGGAGAGCTTGCGGGCGGGTGTAACCGGGTACGTCTTAAAAACCAGAGCTACAAGTGAACTGGTACACGCTCTGCGCGCGGTTTGCCGTGGAGAGATGTATTTGACGCAAAGCATTTCCCGGACCGTTGTCCAGGCGTTCCTGACGAAAGACGCTCTTCCAGAGCGGCGGCTGAGCGATCGCGAACGGCAGGTTTTGCAACTTGTTGCGGAAGGGAAGACCAACAAGGAAATCGCATCGCTGCTGGGCATCAGCGTCAATACGGCGGAGTCTCACCGCACCAACCTGATGGAAAAGCTGGACATCCATGATACGGCCGGCCTGGTGCGTTACGCCCTGCGCAATGGCGTGATCCAGTAAGCCCAGCCTCTTTCCATAATAATAAGGAGAAGCTGCCCCACCCCGGTCACGGACCAACCCGTCTGTCCGTGCGCGATTCCGCCCGAACCGTAGTCAACGGGTCCCAGGAATGCCTTTTTTCTCCCCTAACTTATCAGGCACAAAACCACTTGAATCTCCCGGCATGACGGGATGGCATCCGGGAGGCCTATGCCTCACACTGCCGCTGTGAATTTGCCGCTTTTCGAGCAATAGCAGCATTCCAGGTTGCTGCGTATAAGGCCGAAAGAAAATCTGCGAAATGCCGGCATGACGGAGAAGACTCTCATGACAAAAACAGAACGCCTGCAAATCGAAACCGCCCGGGTCGGAGGCGCAACGCAGCGCGGGGCCTCGACCCGAAACATTCTATTCACTCTTTTGCTAATGATTCTGCTGCCTGTATTTGCGGCAGCGCAGTTGCCGGTGCCTCCATCGTCACAGTTTGACATCACCGGCCTTATTGAGTCCGCTACGCTGGGGGGCCCCGGCAGCGGCAACGGTACAGGCGCGCACCAGGGTGGCTTCATCGCCGTGAACGGCCAGTTGATCACCGTGCCTTCAGAAACCATAGTGATCCTGCCTGCCAACGCCCTCACGTGGCAGGAACTGTTCGCCTTTGCGCCAGCGCCCTACACCGGCGTGGCCACGGGCATGGCCCTAAACGACGTTCCAGCGCCGCTGACCACGTATGAAGCCCACGTGATCGGCAACCGCGTGCTGGGTGGCCCGGGTGGGGCTGACGTGTTCATTGCCGGGCTTAT
>DASSJE010000551.1:0-28578 GCA_035691365.1 Terriglobia bacterium | reverse complement strand
AGATCAGCATTCAGGATCTTGAAACCCGCAATGGGGAGCCGGTGGGAAGCGTTTCTGTCAAGGCTGGCGCGCTACGAGGCGGTGAAATTCCCGCCGAAATTATTCCTGGCCTGATCGATGAATTGCCGGTCCTGGCAGTTCTGGGAACCCAGACGGAGGATGGCCTGGTCTTTCGCGGAGCGCAGGAACTTCGTGTGAAAGAAAGCGACCGCATTGCCGCCGTAGCGGGCAACCTTCGCCGGATGGGCGCTGAAGTCGAGGAGTTTCCGGACGGACTCAGGGTTCCCGGCCATCAACGGCTGAGCGGGGCGGAAATTGACAGCTACGGCGACCACCGGATCGCGATGGCTTTCAGTGTTGCCGGCCTTGTCGCTGGCGGGACCACAACCGTCCGGGACAGTGATTGCGTCCAGATTTCCTTCCCGTCTTTTTTTGAGACGATTGCCCAGGTGGCGCGGTAGCCTTCCTGGAGTTCAGAACAGATGCTGATAATCAGTTCCCGGCCTCCCGTCCCAGTGTGCAGCCTGGCCGGCTATGAGGCATACCGCGCTCTGCGGGAAGAAGTGGTGTTCAGCCCTGTTAGCCGCCGTCGAGGCGGGGGCATGAGGTGGTGAGGGCGGCGTGGGTGCTGCTTGGGAGCGGAGAAGGTGAATGTCCCCGTAAGTGGATGAAAGCCTGATCATCGGGCCGTTCTTTCCATAGGTTCCGGTAATAGTGGGCATGGGCGGTGTCTGTGAAACCTGCAATCCCTGGAAGTCGGAACTGACGTCGCCGTTATGGGAAACGGCGTCAACCTGGAAGTTTGATGCCGCTGGGAGCGAGAGCGTAATGTTGCCCTTCTTCAGATCGACTTGTATAGGGTGCGTGGGAGCTGTTGTGGTTTGCAGGTGAACATCCCCGTTGCTGTTGACGATCTTCACGTTGTACATAAAGTTTTCAATCAGGACGTCCTTGTCCCGCGTCGAAAGCTCAAAGGGCCCTCCCACGCGGTTGGCCGTCAGGTTGCCCATATCCATTGAGAGGTTCCCTGTCAGTTTCTGCACGGTGAGACTGGTCCGCGAGGAGTTGTAGCGTAAAGTTTGGGCAACATCCTCGAATTGCGCGGCGCCGGAGAAATTTCCTTCCACAATCACCGACCCCGTCACGTCGCGAACGGCAATATCGCCGCCCCGGCCCTCAATTTCGACGCTGCCATCGATGCTGCTGGCTGAGGTTGACCCCTGGGTTTGATGTACCCGCAATATGCCCTGGATTTTGCTTGCGCGTACATCGCCCCGGCGCGTGGTGAGCGTCTGGTCGCCCTTCAATCCGGTTATGTCTGCATCCCCGTCGTCCACCGTAATTTCCGCCGCGGTGGACTGGGGCACCCTGATCGCCATGTCCAGCCTTACGGTGCGCCCGCTGTGGGGGAGTGCGTCCAGGTTGGATGCCAGTTCATATTGCCCGCCGTCTTGCGTCAGGTGGAAATCCAGGCGGTCAGCAATCTTCCTGGCTGCGGTTTCATTTTCGGCCCAGACCGTTTCCTGTATCACAGCCGAGATGTTTTGCTGGTCCGTTCCGCGTAGATCAACATTGCCTCTTCGATTGACAAGCGAAAAATGCGGGCCGCCCTTGACATCCGTCGAGACTTTCTGGGTAAACGTATAGGAATTGAAAAAGACTTCCGCAAACTGCTGTTCGTTCATGCCCATAACTGATGGCCAGTCGCCCCATGGCCGCAGGAGGGCCTTGGAAAGTATTGTTCCGATAATAAGAACGACAATCAGTAGAAATACCTCGCCCCCAGAAAATAGTGAGCGTGGGGCGATCTCCGGATGCCTCTTCGCGTGATAATAGTCGATCAGCTTGGAGAGGCCCCAGAATATGACCAGGACCGGCCAGTACTTCGCCATCAGGTACCACGGGTGCAGGGTGGGGTTGAAATTGTGATAAAGGAAAAGGACACCGATGGCAATGAGCGTCAGAGCCCAGAAGATGGAACCGCGGTGATGCCGGTAGGTGCTCATGTTGACTCCTCCCCGCTAGCTAAGATGACGAGCCGCTACTGGCCCTGGGCTGATCTCGCCGCCAGGGATGACTCGATCAACCTGGCAAGTCCGATGACAATCAGGACTACCGGCCACGTCTTCCCCACTCCCCACCCGGGAACAAACTGCCCCACCAGGAACATGATTCCCAGAGCGACCAGGAGGACCGGGCCTGTCACTCCCCCCTTTCGAGCGAGGCGATCGTGTCTGTTTTCGTAACGATTCTGATCAGGATTAAAATTGGTTGCCATTAACTGTTACCTTGTTTCCTAAGGATAGTGGTACCTTCAAAAATTTCCCAATTGCGGCCGACGGAGCCTTGCCAGCAGCCTCACTGCTACCCTCATGTCTGTGCGTGTTTTCCGGTGCTTTGAGCTTTTGTTTTCTCGATTTCAAGTTCCAGTTCCTTCAGTCGTTGAACGTGCTCGAATTCCCGAATGCTAAGGTTTTGCCGCAATTCCATTTCGCGTTGCCGGGCCTTGTACCAGAAAACGATCCAAACAATACCGATGGGCATGAGTATCACTGCAAGAGGCAACAGGACCGCAATCAAACCGGGGAGGTTATTCATGTCGTTGTCCTTTCTTGATTGCTGTGTTCCTCAATAGGGCATAATTTCCTCTTCCCGGATCGAATCGCTGTTACCGTCCATAACACCCAAAACCTTCACTGGCTGGACGCCTCGCTGTCTTTTCCTTCCACTCGCCCAGGCCCTGAAGTCTGCGGAGGGGCGGCGTCGTGACGAGTCATGCGTTTCTGCAACAGAGCAAGCCCCAATACAATCAGAAGCACAGGCCAAAACCTGCCAATCTGTGAGAAAACGGGAATTCCCAGGTTATCCAGCAGAAACAGGATGCCCAGCACGATCAACAACCCTGCTCCCAATGGAGCGTCCATCTTCATTTCGTTCAGACCGAACCATTCCGGCGTGGGCTGGCCCAACTGTTTGGCCTTGGCCGTCTGGTACGAATCGATCACCATATAGAAGTAGAATGCTGCGGCTCCCAATCCGAAAATTGGTCCGAAGGGCCCGTGCACGCGATTGCTGAGCGCGATGAGTGAGCCAAACAGCAGGACCTGAACCAGGGCCTTCACAATCTGGCCGTTGTAAATGGCCCCGACGCCGGGTATGAAACCAAGGGCGAGCGCCACGCCGGGACTCGCGCCGGCTCCGTGTTGCCCCGCTGTGCCCCATAGCGGGGACTGAAGCCGGGCTGCCAGGCAAGTCTCGCAATAGGAAGTCCCTTTCACTTGCCGCCGGCAGGTTTCGCAAAGGGGCCGGCCGCACTGCGCGCAGAAGGCCACAGAATCTTCGAGGGGATGATTAGCGCATTTCATGGGTTTGTACTCCTGGCTCCAGTTGAGCGTATTGCCCGGCGGCATGGACTATGGCAGTGGCCATTTGCTGGCTTTCAGAGCTTGTAGTGCTTGCGGGGCGCCCCGACGGAGGGTTCGGTTTGGTGGTTCGATTCCCCTGATCGTCGCTGTCACTTCGAGCGTTACGGAATCGGGATTCGATTTCATAGACAATTCGCAAGTCATCATAGAATTTTTCGGCACGGGCATAGAGAAGATGTCCCGCACGGTTGGCACGGTACACCCAGGTAGCCGGGTTCAAGTCATCCATATTCAGGTGGCGAAGGTTAAAGCCGGCTATGTTGACAATAAGTGAAAGCGAGAAGACGGTCATGGCCACCGCATAAGCAAAACGGGGCTGCCGCAAGCTATGGAGAATCGCGTTGACCTGGTCGGCGATACCGGTGCGCCCTTCACCCATGGTTGCATAGCGAATCCTGGTAACCAGCCAGGGTGGTGCCATCACCTTCTCCGCCGACTGGCATATTTCCACGGCCAGACGGACATCGGCCACGGCCTCCCTGCAGGCAGCGCAGCCCGCCAGGTGCTCCTCCACTTCGGCGCGGCGGGCCGGGTCCAGTTGGCCTTCCAGGTATTCACTTGCCAGATTTTCAAGCTCAAGATGCGTCATCATCTCGTCTCTTCTTCCGCCTTCACTTATCCATACGTTTTAGGACCCGTGCCAGTTCCAATCGACCTCGGTTGATTCTTGACTTTACGGTTCCCTCCGGGACTTCGAGCACCTGGGCGATCTCTGCATAATCCATATCCTGGAGGTCCCTTAGAATGACGGCCTCCCGCAGGTCAGGGGACAATTTGCTGAGCCCGGCCTGGAGTTTTTCCTGCCGCTCTCGCGACTCCACCCGGCTCGCAGGTTGTCCTTGCGGGGAACTGTCGGGAATAGGCAAGCTTTCATCAAGAGTGGAGGTTATTCGATCACTTCGGGTGCGGCGGTAGTGGTCCACCAGGTGATTCCGGGCGATCCGATTGACCCAGGTGGCAAATTTTGCCTGGAGGGGGTCATAGCTTTTAAGAGTGCGAAAAACCTTGATAAAGACTTCCTGTGTCAGGTCCTCTGCGTCCTCGGAGCGTCCGGTGAAGCGATAGCACAGGGTGTAAACCTTATGAGTGTTGGCCTGTAGCAGCGCCTCCCAGGCGGCCTCTTCTCCTTTCAGGCAGCGCTTGACCAGCTCCAAGTCCGAGTCCAACAGCATTCTCCTGGGACGAATAACGGCCAGGCTGCGACCGACCCCCTCGGCCGACCGCCTTGTCCTTTGACCACAGAGCGATTTTGCGCATTGTACCAGAAGCAGAGAATGGAGTCAGTGATGTCCCGTTCGCCCCAAGGCAGAACGGCACTTGCACTTACTGAATACAGGGTCGTTCCGCTCTAGGCCGCTCGACAGCCATCGTTGGCAAGGGCGGGGCAGGGTCCTATTTCGCAACAAGTTGTACCCGAGTCCCGGGTTGCAGGTGGTATGCCTTCACAGTGTAAGACTGCCCCGGAGCCACATACCCCATGGGAAACACGACTTCGGCGTCGCCGCCTTTGGGTGAGGCAATCGAGGCAGAGACAATCTTCCCATTCACCATTTCCGCTGAGACCAGAAAGCCTCCCTGTGCACGCAGGTTCTCAAACGAAACGTCCTTCCACGATTCCGGGACAGAAGGGAAAATTCTGACCCTGCCTCCCCAGCTCTGGAGAAGCATGCCGTTGACTGCGGCCGTGAAGGCGCACTCGGCTTCCATGGTGAAAGGCTGATACTCGTGTATGGAGTAGCCATAGCCATGGTAGTCGCCGTTTACATGAAAGCCGTTCGGCCAGATGAAGGCGTGTTTGTAGATCATCAGCTCATTTAACGCCTGGTTTCGCCGGCGTACACGAGAGGCTATCAAGCTGGCGTAGGGAAATGACCAGCCGGTCCACTCACCCGTTCCCTGGAATATCCAGTTTTCGATCGATCTTGCGATCAGCTCCCGGTCTAAGGGGCTGCCCTCCACGTTCAGATCACCGCCGGGGAAGATGGGAAACAAGTGCATGGGGTGGCGGTGGGAGCGGCTATAAGGCGCATCGGGTTGGACTTTGAGACCGGAATCGTCCACCGGGTACGGGGCCAGCTTCTGTTCCATTGCGGTCCACTTCTTCCTCAACTCCGGGTCGACTCCCAGCACCTTAGAAGCCTCGACGCTATACCGCAGAAGGTTCCTCACGAGCGAAAGGCCGGCGGTCGGATCTGGCGTCCAGGCTTCCAGGTTGTTGCTGAAGTACTCAGGCGAGGCCGAAAGAGGAATGTGCAGGCGGCCGTCCGGGCCCGGTTTCAGAATGTTCTGGTAGAAAAGAAGCGCCTGTTTCAGGAAGGGATAAGCTTGCTCCCGAAGGAACTGCCTGTCCTGGCTGTATGCGTAGTACCACCAGAGATGCTGGGCGAGCCATGCGCCCCCTCCCAGCCAGTACTGCACGGTCATCCAGTTGTTCTGGCCTCCGAGCAGGCGGCCCTTTACGTCGAGGGCGCCACCCACCCAGATACCTGGAACTCCAAAAAACTGGCGTGTAATCTTTCTGGATTGCGGGGCTACCGTCGAAATCAGCCATCGATTCAGCGGTTCGGCGAGATCCAGTTGATTGCTGCTATAGGCGGGCCAGTAGGTTTCCTGAATGTTCATGTCAATGTGATAATCGCCGCGCCAGGGAGGAAGTTCGCCGTCTGGAGGCCAAAGGCCCTGCAAGCCTGCCGGTACACTGCCGTAGGAACTGCTGGCCAGTTTGTAAATTCCATTGATCCAGAGACGCTCAAGCCCGGGATCGGGAATTTGAACATGTGACCGCGACCAGCGTTCACGCCACCATTGATGGTGGTGGATGACGATCTTTGAAATTCCCATGCCAAGCGTCGAGAGTAATGTCTGCCGGGCCGTGTCAACTTTGTGAGGATCATTCTGCGAGGGAATCGTGATCAGCAGGTTCCATTCACTGCCTTGAAGCTCGGTTGTCCAGGCCGTGGTAATTGCCCCGCTTGAGAGCAGGGATTGCGTTGACCACCATACCCTCCCGCTCTTGCCTGAATCTGGTTTTGGGTAGCCGAGTTTGCTGGCGACTGCCGGATCGCTCTCTCCAATGGGATAAAAGCTGACTTTGGGGTCCCATCCCTGGACTCCGCTCAGCGTCACCAGGATCACGTCTGGATCAATACTGGCGAGGACCCTGTAATCCACGGGCTTGCCGTGGACGCTCAGCAGCCAGCGGACCTCGCCGTGCTGCATATCGAGCGTGGCACGCTCCACCTGGGTGTCCGAGGGCAGGGTAATCTTCAGCCTGCCCATGCTGAGCCGTGTCGGCACGATGTCCGACAATGGGCCAATGTCAGCCGACATCTGTTGCTGAATCAGGTCATGCCGACGTTCGCGGACGAGTTCCTGCAGATGCGAGTAGTTGAATGTTGGGCGTGTGTTGGGCTGGTAGCGAAGGTCCCAGACGTCTCCGCGATCGAGGGTGAGGTAAAGAGCCGGGCCGGTCCCCCACACCTGTACCCCCAGCGTCCCGTTGCCTACTGGCAGGCCGTCTTTCCACTGTGGCAGGGCTTTGTGGAAAGTGAACCGCCAGGGAGCGCCGCCGGCAGGGACATCAGTGCAACCGCCGCTGACGGTAAACAGGACAAGCGCAACAAGCGTCCACACAACCACGGATTGGCGGTGAAAAGTCATGAACCGGAGAAACAGCAAGATAACTCAAATCGGTTCGTGTTGCAAAGATTGCGGGTTGGCCGGAGGCACCCTGGAACTGGAAGGCTGCCACGAAAAACTTGGGCAATCTGTCGCGTCTATGGAACTTCCCAGTCAATCCTTGAAATTGAAGGGCATAGGTGCACTCATGTGGGCGAATATACTCCGGCCGATGCAGCGCAAGGCCTAATGCCCTAGCCCCTGAAATCATTATTCCGGCTACATGAGAGCGGCCGCACGGGCAATTAAAGGCTGTGATTTACGCGCCATCCCCGCTATGTGCAATGCCAAAACCCCTGCAAATTTTCCTCCAGGATAGGTATTCCTTTCTCTTCTCAGGCCGCTAACAGTCTGAAGTATTCTGTAACGTGTTGATTCTACATGTTAAACCTAAATTGCAGAGGTGGAACTCAACGTGCGGAACACAGAAGCGGGGAAAACCTGCCAAAGTGGTTTCAATTGCTACCGGATACGCTGCTCCATCTGGCAGGGCACCGAGGAGGGTCTATGGGTCCAGTAAGAGAAAAGTGGAGTGGGGAGTACACACTTCCAATTGATAACACAGAAATCCATCCGATTGAAGAATGGGACAGTGACCGGTCAATCGACACGCTTGTCTATCACAGGCGGGGGACGGCGGCTTTGTGGACTGCCATTGCGGTCCTGGCTGTGGCCCTCGCAGTGGCGCTGACTTACGGTTATTCTGTCATCAGTAGACAGAATACCGAACTAAAGTGGCTATCCAAGCGCACGAGTTCGTTAGCAACGATGCCTGACCGCGTTAACAGTCTCGAAACCCTCCTGAATAGATCGAACGTGAGACAGACGATGCTGGCGGCCCGCGTCCAGAACATGGATTCAGATTTGAGATCTGGCTTGGATCAGGTCAGCCTCCGAGCTGCTGGAATGACGGAAAATATCAGGCAAAGTGCGAGCAGGGACCTGAATCAGCGCGCAGCAGCCCTCAACGCGGAGATTGGGCACATCGCCGCACGGCAGCACGCGCAGCTTGGGCTGATTTCACAACTAAAAAGCGAGTTGGCCAACACTCAGATAGAGCTGGCCTCAGCGAGAACTGAGTATGCGCACGAATTGGCCGCGCTTCACGAGCAGCAGGTATCAAGCAGGCAGGCGATTTATTCTCTCAACAATGTTCTCTCGACGGACCAGGTAGTTTTCGAGGCTGAAAAGAATCACGACGCAGAAATTGTCCAGGGTATCGCTTTACATTTGACCGGCACGGACATGGCGCATCAGAAATTTCGTGGCTGGATCCAGGTCGAAGGAGGGCGGCACACGATTTGGGTTAGGAACCATCCTGCCGAGCTTCCTGTCGTGTTTTATCCCAAAGCTGGCGGGGAATCTTATGAGTTGGTAGTGACGAAAGTAAGCTCGGATGGTGTTTCGGGTTATCTTCTGGTCCCAGGTGACTCAGGCAGCCGGCATCAGGACGTTGCTTCATACGGCAAGTCCATCACAGGTTTTGACCAGGGGACCTTTTGATGATTGTCTTTGAGAATTTCTTTATAATTGCGCCTTCAAAATCAATGGCTTAGCGACCTTCTAGTGCGGGAGATCTCTTGACAGATGTGCTGGCTGGATCAGCATCTCAGCTTGTAGTAATACACAAATCTAAAATCTTGTAATAAGATAGCAGGCGTCTGGAACGGTACCGGGTTGGCATCCGCATACGGAAGCTGCTCGGACCCTTGGACCGTTGGGTCCTATTCAGGGATGAACTATCGGGGAGTTCCAGAGAGATTTGTGCTGACGAGGAGTTTCCAGGGTATTGTATTTAGAGGTTCGTGCCGGAACTCAAATCCAGTCATGGTCTCACCAATGTGTCGCCGCTGTGTGCGAGCACTACATTTTCAGGATTACCAGTGTTGTTTTTTTGTCGTTGATCCTGACGCCTTCCATGGTGGCGCAGGCTGCCCAGAAAACAGCCCCCACTCAAAAAACTCAGCCTCTTAGCAAAATCAACAACGATCTGCTGGATGACATTTCACGCCGTTCCTTCCGCTACTTTTGGGATAACACTGACCCGCAGACAGCGCTCATTCTGGACCGGGTACGCTTTGACGGGAAGCCGGGAGACGTTTCATGGCATCAAAACGTGTCGAGTATTGCCGCCACGGGGTTTGGGCTGACGGCATTGTGTATTGCTGCCAGGCACCGCTGGATCAGCCCGGCTCTTGCCCGCCAGCGGATTCGCATGGCTTTGCGTTTCTTCGCATTTCGCGCCCAGCAGAAACACGGATGGTTTTATCACTTCCTCGACGCCACGACCGGCAAGCGGCAATGGAAGTGTGAGATTTCCTCTATCGACTCCGCCTTATTGCTTGCCGGCATTCTGACCGCCCGGCAGGCCTTTCCCGACGATCCTGAAATTGTCCGGTTGGCGAACTTGATATATGACCGGGTTAATTTCACATGGATGCTTAACGGCGACCGCCTGTTTCTTTCCCACGGTTGGAAACCGGAAACGGGCTTTCTTCCTTACCGCTGGGACACCTACAGCGAGGCAGGTATTCTCTACATATTAGCGATTGGTTCGCCGACGCATCCGATTTCTCCCGACGCCTGGTTCGGCTGGAAACTTCCGATCGTCCATTCTGCTGGCTACACCTATATCGGGGGCGGACCATTATTCATTCAGCAGTACTCACAGGCTTGGCTGGACCTGAGGAATCGCAGCTACGTGCAAGTCCCAATGGAGGACCGCGTCGTTCCCCGGGTGAACGTTTTCGAGAATGCCATTGTGGCTACCCGCGCGCAACAAGCGCTCGGGATCGACCTCTCGCAACGTTACCGCGGGTATTCGTCAAAGGTTTGGGGCATCACGGCCTCCGACAGCGCCAAAGGATATGTCGCCTGGGGAGGTTCACCGAACGACTCTCAGATTGATGGAACGGTAGTTCCCAGTGCATCGGCCGGTTCCGCCATGTTTGCGCCCGACATATGCATCCCCGCCCTGCGGACGATGCTGCTGAAATATGGCAGGAAGATTTATGGACGGTACGGATTTGCGGATGCGTTCAATCCCACAACAGGATGGGTCAGTCGCTACGTGATCGGCATCGACGTTGGCATCACACTTCTCAGCGCAGAAGACTTACGGACAGGAAATGTATGGCAATGGTTCATGAGCAATACTGAGGTGGAACGCGCATTAGACATGATTGGATTGGTGCTCAGTTCACCAGCGGAACAGAAGCAATCAGCGGGGGAGATCGCTCAAGCCCGGGAAGGGACCTCAGGACCGGATTCCTCAAAGCATCTTGCTGAAACGGAACCTTTGCCTCAAATTCAAGTCGGGGGCAAACACCAAATTCCAGCTTCTGCATTCAAATTCAAGATTCCGATCCCTGCGCAAGAAGCGGAACAGGGGCAATCCTCAGCCAATTCGAAATAAGGGTAGAGTCATACTTGCGGAGGAACGACTTCTGAGTTGAGGCTGGGTTGGGGCTTCTTAAGTTCCAACGAAACTTCGCTTGCCGGTGGCGGTGCCTCCGGTGTCGGCCCCGAATGCGTTATGTGCTTCAACGTTTTCCAGGAATTAGTTTTCTTTGTGGGGCTCTGGCGTGGCCGCTGCGAAGGGCGTGACATCCCGACTTCTTCAGGCGCGGCGAAGGGGATTTTTTCGTGGAGGAGAAGCTCGGTTGCCATGACCCGGGGTTCCTGATGAAACCACCTTTGCAGCGACAAATGGGTCAATAGATTGCACACAGCCAGCAGGCTCATGCCCTGGTGATGGGCCATCCAGCATCGAATCAATTCATAGCCCGGCCTTCCAGACGTCTGTACGTTTGAGTAATCCGCAGATTCGTAAAAACCGTAGCGGCCGAACCACCCTTTCTCCCACATGGTTGTCAGGTTGCGGGTAGCAGAGAAGGGGTCAACCAGAAGCGCCAGGAAGCTTGCATATGGAGCGACAACGAGATCTTTTAAAGCATCCGGATTTACCGCCAGGCCCGGAATGCCGAAAGGAGCGTATTGGTAGATGCCTTTTTCGTCCAGTGCATTGAAAGCTGTTTCAGAGATGCCCCAGGGAATTTTTCTTTTCCTGGCATATTTCTGCTGGCAGGTTACGGCGGAGAGCATCCCCTCGTGCAGCAGGGTTCCTGAATATGAACGCATCCAGAGCAATGGCATCAGGTATTCGAACATGGTCCCACTCCAGGAGACCAATGCCACTTCTCCTTGTTCCACCGTACGCGCTCTCCCTAGGTGAAACCACGCTTCCTGTCCGACATCCCCTTTTGCAATCGCAATAAAGGTGGCAGTCCTGGCTTCGGAACCGAGCAGGTCATAAGAAGAATTCGCAAGCTGGTGTGCCTCAATATCATAGCCAATACGGAGGAGTTTCCTTTTGCGATCATACAGGAAGCGGAAGTCCATATTGTTGAGAAGATCGTCAGCTTCCGCCGCGAGATGCCGGAGCCTTTCGGAAAGTTCCGTTGCTCGTTGAAGGCTGGCCTCGAGACGTGAGCGCAGAGAGTGCAGCGTTTCTGCTGGATCGTCAACTTCAGATTGAGGTGCCATGCCGTTGAGCTGACTGATCAAGTCGGGGATGATACTGGGCAGCGTATCCAGCGTGATTTCCTGCTCTGGCTTCGAGAATTGGAAGCGTCCAAATTCCGGCAAAAGCCAGGGCAGCAAGGTTTGCAAATCTCTGCTTATGCCTTCGATCCTTGCTAGAGTCTCTGAGAGCCACCAGTCCAGCTCATCGGTGGGTGAGGTCGCAACGTTTCCGGCCTCCGGTTTTGGAAAGGAAAGGGCGCCCACGATTTCACGGACCTCATTTTCAAGATTAGCAAGTGACTGGAACCAGCCCGCAGGGTCTTCTCCAAAACTGCCGGCTTTTACGGCTGCGTTTTGGATGCGCAGTAAAACTTCCGGTGGGGCCGATCTTTGCTGCAGAAGGTGCTGAAGCAGCGAAAGATGATCGCGAATTCCGCGCCACGATTTTCCATCAAATATTGGCTCCTTGAGAAGCCCGCTGCATGCCTGCTTCAACGTCCACAGGCAAGCCGCAAGATTTCCGCTGTCTACCGTGGAAACGAATTTTGGAGGGAGTGGCTGGAGCGCTTGCGCATCGTACCAGTTCAGGAAATGCCCACGGAAACGTGGTAGCTGTTTTGCCGAACTTATCGTGGCTTCGGTCTGTTGGACGAACTCTGTCAGCGTGAGATATCCGAGCTCGTGGGCTGCCAGGCGCGCGTTCAGAAGGATCCCGAGGTTCGTGGGCGATATGATGTGTACTACAGCAGCGGGCATTTCCTGGACGCGATCCGGTATCAGCCAGTTAATTACAGGGCTACTGAATTCCCGGAAGTATCTCCATGTCGTGAGGGACGCAAGCCTGAGGAAATCTGTGTCCTGGGCGGTTAAAGGTTTCCTCCGTCTAAGAGGCGGCCGGTTGATCCATTGCGTGAAAATGCCGGACAGCAACCACAGGCACAAAATGGGTGCCGCGACGGCTAAAGCCGAAGGGCGCACGAATGCCAGGGATAGTCCCACGGCCAGGGCGAACCAGGGTGTGATGGCCAGATAAACTTCGACGGCGGTCTTTTTCCTGGTTCCAGCTTCTGCTTCAGCGGCAGTTTCCCATTCAAGGAGATTCTTATGTGTGAAAGTGAGGCGCGCGAGGGTCCGAATTATGGCGTCCAGCATGACGAATGCCTTGTGAGGCAGGACCACCAGCATGACAAAAACCTGCAGGTGCCCTGTGATAAATGCATTCGCACGCTCCTTAAATAAACCCTTTAGATTGTCTGTCTCTTCAATGCGAAGAAGTGAAAAAAAGGCCTGAACATAAGTGGGGGCCAGCAGCAGCGCCAGGATGAGCACGGTCCAATAGAGCGCGCTGCCGGGGAAGACAAACCATCCGGCCAGCAAGAGGAGGAACAGGTTCAACTCAATCAGGCTGCGCCGGAGATTATCAAAGATTTTCCAGCGGGAGAGGAGTGTGATAGGATTCCGGACGCTTCGCCCTAAGAAGTTCGGCACAGTTGGAAAAAGCCAGTGCAGGATCTGCCAGTCGCCCCGCACCCAGCGATGCATCCGCCTGGAATAGGCACTAAAGTGCGAGGGGTAATCATCGATCACTTCGATGTCGGAGGCCAGCCCGGTCCGTCCGTAGATGCCTTCGATCAAGTCGTGGCTTAGTAGCGCGTTCGAAGGAAACCGATTGCCCAACACCCGCTGGAAAGTGTCAACCTCATAAATTCCCTTGCCTGTAAAACTGCCCTCCCCAAAAAGGTCCTGATAGACGTCAGAGATGGCGAAGGTGTAGATGTCGATTCCTGTCTCGCCAGAGTAGATGCTGGCCAGTCGCGACTTGCGTGCGGACTCAACGCTGACCCCGACCCTGGGTTGCATGATGCCGTAGCCTTCAACAACCGTGTTTGTTCTCTTGTCAATCACAGCACGGTTCAGCGGGTGTGCCATCGACCCGATCAGTTTATAGGCCGCATCCCGTGGAAGGCGGGTATCGGAGTCCAGCGTAATCACGTATCGCACCCGAGGCAAAACCGAGAGGTCGCCGACTTTTACCGGAAAATTATCCTCCTGGCCCAGCAGGTACTTGTTCAAGTCCAGCAGCTTGCCGCGTTTGCGCTCCCAGCCCATCCATTTGTTTTCCCGCGCATTGTAGACCCGGTGGCGATGGAAGTGGAAAAAACTCCCTCGCCCGTCACCGGCGTACTTTGCATTCAGTTGGCGGATCAAAGAACCACACAATTCCACCAAATCGTCATGCTCCTCGACATGTTCAGAGCTGTCAGGCGAATCCGTCAAAAGTGCGAATTGCAGATTGGGATCGCGGTTTCCCAGGTAACGGATTTCGAGCGACTCGACGATATGTCGCACCTCCCCTTCGTTAAGCAGCATGGAGGGAACCACCACAAGGGTTGAAAACTCATCCGGAATGCCTTCAGAAAAGTCCAGCCGCGGAATCTGGCGCGGGCGCAGAAGCCAGGAAGTCAAATGATTCATCAACCCCACCGCGGCTTGGCTTGCTGGAATCAAAAGCAGTAAAGCAGGGATGAGTGGAATCACGGTTCCCAGATGCCTCAGCAGCAGGTAGACAGCCACCAGGGTCGTCGCCTCGACTCCCGCGACGTAATAAACCTCAGGCCATTCCAGAATGAGGTCTTTGATCTTTTGTTTAAGGGAGGGACGATAGTTGATAATTCTTTTCAATTTCAGAACGCCGTGGTCTAGCAGATAATACCCCACGTTGCTCCGGCGTTCGGTAGCTCGCTGACTCATCCCCAGTTTTGGGTCTCCGGCTCTCCGCGCGCAGAGGATGGCTCGCCTGGCAACCTCGGCTTCGCTCAGCCTGGTATGCCGGACCAGTTTGGCTATTGCACTTCGATAAAGTTCGCAGCTTTCAAAATCCATCCACGGATAGGCTCCGGAGGGATCAGAACGAAGAAGACGGTCGACGACGCTCTTTGCTTCGAAAAAATCCTTCCACTCCATTTCGGAAATTTCTCGAAGGCTGGTGATGATCCTGGACGGGGGAATATCGCAGACCTCTGGCGATTTGCTTCCAATTTCCTGGGCGTTCGAAAGCTGTTCAGCCGCAGTTCCCAGCCTTTCCAGCAAGACGAGTTGGAGCAGAGGTTTCAGACCCCACAATTCCCGCATTTCAAGAGAGGCTATCTGTTGTACCCCGTCGACAAAATTGCCGAACTCCGCTTCTTCAAATTTGAACCTTGCCACGAGCAGGAAGCCCCTTGCAATCTCATAAGCACGGGGAAGGATCTCGTCCTGTTTAGACTGCCGTTGCAAGCTACGCAATTCTCCCAGCGACTTGAGTGCCTTACGTACCTCTTTTAAGGTCAATCGAACGAAACGCCCGTTGTCCAGCACCCAGCGTTCCTGTTCTGTGGCAGGCCGTTGTTCCGGAGTAGCATTCTGGAGGGTTGCAAAAGTACGCTCCAGGGATTCCTGAGCATTCTTCCATCGCGATCTGAGGGCCTTTGATCGCTTCTTGGCCCCTGCATCAATCCATTTCCTCGCTTGACGGGCGCCGCACGCCTGCAGCCACGCACTGTGAAACTCAGGTGAAACCTGATGCAATTGCTTGCTGCTGTCCAGGGGGAGTTCCATGCGGTCTCTGCCGTTTCCGGCGCTCGGAGCGGTTGCACAGACATGAGATCGTCCGTCGAAAATTCGCACCATAATAAAGCTATTGCCCTTTCTTACCGGTAACTGGCCGCCTGGAGTTCGAACATTTTTGAATAGCGTTCACCGCGTGCCATCAGTTGACTGTGGCACCCGTCCTCGACGATCTTCCCACCCTCCAGCACCAGGATTCTGTCTGCCATGCGGACAGTGGAGAAGCGGTGAGAAATCAGCAGTGCGGTTTTCCCGATGGTCAACTCGGAAAAGCGTTCGAAGACTTCCCGTTCAGAGCGGGCGTCAAGCGCGGCGGTGGGTTCATCGAGAATCAGCAATTGGGCATCGCGAAGATAGGCGCGCGCCAGTGCGATTTTTTGCCACTCGCCGCCCGAGAGGTCCACGCCGCCTTCGAAGCGCCTTCCGAGCATCTGATCGTACTTTCGTGGCAGTTTGCTGATGACAGCGTCAGCCAGGCTTTTTCGAGCGGCCGCCGAGAGCCGGCTGAAGTTTTCGAGGTCCTCTATCTTTCCCATGGCAATGTTTTCTCGCCCTGTCATCTCGTAACGCATGAAATCCTGAAAGATCACCGCGATTTCATGGTGCAGGTCTTCCAGGTCGTAGTCCCGAAGGTCAACGCCGTCGAGCAAAATGCGCCCCGAGGTGGGATCGTAGAGCCTGGTGATCAGCTTGACCAGGGTCGTTTTTCCCTGACCGTTTTCCCCCACCAGCGCAATTCTCTGGCCCGGATCGATGCGCAGATCAAGCTTGTCCAGAACCGGCCGGGTGGTTCCGGGATAGGCAAAGGTCACATTTTCAAATTCAAAGCCATTCCGGATCGGCCTGGGAGCGGGGACCGCATTGGGTTTGGACTTCAACTTCGGCTCCAGCCGGAACAGGTTCAAAAAATCAGTGAGGAAAAGCGCCTGGTCAGCGATACTGGTGAAACTGGAGAAGACCTGCTGAATGTTGTTGCTGGCGCCGGCGATTGCGGCCGCCAGATAGATCAGAGACTTCAGCGACAGAGATCCATTCACCGTCCAATAAATTACAAAAGCATAGGCCCCGTAATAGGCGCTCGCGCTGAGCAGGGAAAACAGTGAGGTGGCCAGAAGCCTGCGTTTTGAAAGCGACACATTTTGAGTGTAGATTTCATCAGAAAGCCGGGCATAACGATTCGTGAGGTACTTGCTGAGCCCGAATAGCTTAAGCTCCTTGGCGCTTTCCTTGCTGGCTCCCAGCACCCGGAGATAATCAATCTGGCGGCGCGCAGGCGTCTGGCGAAATCTCAGCGAATAACCCAGAAACGCGAAGTGGCTCTCGCCGATGAACGCCGGCAGAACGCCAATCACCAGGAGGAGAAGAATCCAGGGGGAGAAGAGGCAGATGCTTACGGAGAAGGTAACCGCCGTGACGAATTGCTGCAACGCCCGGCCCACAGCCTGGATCATGCTGACGCGATCCGTCGCCTGGACCCTTGCCCGTTCCAGCTTGTCGTAAAAGTCCGGGTCTTCGTAGGTTTCAAGGTCCAGCCTGGACGCATGTTTCATCACCTTGATGCTGACGTGGCGAATAAACTTGTCGGCCAGGACGCTGTCGCAATAATCAATCGTCCGGGAGAGTATGCTGCCTACAAGCGCAAGGGCAAATTCTGCAGCAACCAGCCACCAGAACTTCGGCGCCAAGGGCTGATGGCCGTTCACAACGGAGGCAACTTCACCAATGATTGCCGCCGACACCGCTGCGATGCCGATTGGAATCAGCGCGGAAAGCACCTGCATCACAAGGCCCGCCACGACCACATGCGGCCCGGCCTCCCATACGATGTGCAGGCCTGGCGGGACGTTTTTCAACGCCCGAATCCGGTCGCGCCATGTATTCCCAAATGGTTGGCTTGAAGTCTTACCCTGCATCTAAGCGCTAGCGGAGGTCCTTAAGCGTCAAAATCTGTCAGGAGAAAGTCAGGAATCCCCGCTCCCTCGTTCCTAACGCTAATATGTCGGCAATCTTATTGCCTAACCATTGGCTTTTCATGTCATGGCAAAGGACCTTTATATCAACGGCTTGCAGCCAGACGGTTCGAGGGAGGCAGAAATCCGTTCAAAAAAGCAGTAAAAAATACAGGATGGATGAAATAAGAACGTGCAGTTTCAATGGCGGCCCGGTGCTGAGGGCTCTCCATGAGTCGCACGCTGCAGACCTTGTGCGGACATCAGAGCGGACAAAGTATCGCTAAGATATCGTATTTTCAGTTAATTAAGATGGTTGCTGTGAATAGCAGGAACGTGGTCCACACTGGTGGCGAAGGAGGATGGAGCGAAATATAAGGAGAGCGGGAAAGATGCGGATTAGACCCTAACCCAATGGATTTAAAGTCCTAAGAGCATTACGGATGATGGGTGGGGCCTTAAATCGAAAAGGTAGGACCGATGGGCGTCCTCAAATGGCCTGATGTGGGGCTTCGCTAAAGTGAGGAAGCCCACCGGTACCACTAGTGTGGAGCTTTCCTGAGGGACTTTGCGGGGTTAACGTTACGTGTACGGGGGCGGGTCAACTTGGAAGAAGAAGCTCGAGATGGCTTTGTAGCCTGACGCGAATTGCAGCCACGAGCGCGGTCGCGCCGAGCTGGGAAAAGCTGTGCTTCATGCAACGACCTGTTTTGCGTGCTCTGAGACCTGACGGTAGTATTGGACGGTGCGCCGAACGCCCTCTTCAAGAGAAAAGTGGGGCGACCATCCAAGCAGTTGTTGTGCCTTGGAGATATCCAGGTAGATACGTTCCATTTCGCCGGGCCGTCGCGGGGCGTATTCGGGTTCAAGGTTGTGGATGCCCATCGAATCTCGCACCCTTTGGAAGACTTCATAATCGGTTGTCGGCCCGCCGCTGGCGATATTGAACGCCTCACCCGTGCCGCGCTCCAACGCCAGCACGTTGGCCCGGACCACATCCTCGACATAGACATAATCGCGAGCCTTGGTCCCATCGCCGTAGATCGACGGGCGTATGCCCGCCAGCATCTGCTCGCAAAAAATTGCGAAGACACCGGCTTCCCCTTTCGAGCTCTGACGGGGTCCGTAAACGTTGCCATAGCGGAGGACGACGAAGGGAAGGGCGTAGAGAGCCGAGAACGTGTCCAGATAATGCTCGACGGTGTGCTTGCTGATACCGTAGGGTGTGACCGGATTGGTGGGATATTCCTCAGGCACCGGCAACGTCTCCGGCTCGCCGTAAGTCGCCCCGGCAGACGAGATATACACAAAGCGCCTGACCTTGTGAGCGACGGCTGCCTCGATAAGAGTGATGGACCCCAGGATGTTCACCGAAGCGTCAAAGACCGGCTCCCGCACACCCCGCCGCACATCGATCTGGGCCGCATGGTGATTCACTGCATCGGGCTTTTCTGCGGAAAACACCTGTTCCACGGAATCTCGGTCCCGGATGTCCCCTTTATAGAGCCGCGCGCGCGGGTTGACGTTGCTGACTGACCCGCGCGACAGGTCATCCAGGACCGCCACGTCATGTCCTGCGGCGAGGTAGGCGTCCGTCAAGTGCGACCCGATAAAGCCAGCCCCGCCAGTGACCAGAATTTTCATGATTGGAATGTCTCCTCTCTTGCTGGAACCCGGATAAAAAGCAGGTCAGTGTTGCTCCCTTCCCGGATGGCAGGACCGCACCACCCGGATGGCCTAAACCTCCTTTGGGTCAGGGAAGAGGGCTGTGGCGCCACCCTCCCCGTGATTGGCAAGCGGCTATCTCTCAGTAAGCATCGCTTCGAGGGTGGAGGCCACCTGTTCCTGTTGTCTTGCGGAGACGTACCAGTCAATCGTGCGGTGGAGGCCATCCATAAACTTTACCTTGGGCTCCCACCCCAGCAGTTTTTTGGCCAGGGAGTTGTCTGCTACGCGGTTGTAGGGGCCTGTAGGCATTTCCGGATGGGGTTCAATCCGGGCGCTGTGCCCCATATATCGCAGGATTTCCTTTGCTGCGTCGATCACGCGGATACGCTCCATGGTGCCCAGGTTAACGGCGGTGCCGTCGTCAATTTTCTCGGCGGCCAGGATGGTTCCGCTGACGATATCGTCGATGTAGGTCCAGTTCCTGATCTGTTCGCCGGTGCCCCAGACGACGAACGGGTCCTGCTTCACGAAAGCGCGGGCAATCATGGCTATGACCGCATGATTTTCCACGCCGCGTGGTCCGTACACAGTGAAGTAACGGCAGGAAGCCGTCTTCAGACCATACTCTTTGGAATAGGCCCGAAGAGTCATCTCGGCCATCAATTTGGCCCAGCCGTACATATTGTCGGCATCGTAAGGCGGGCCGACCTTGTCTTCCGTCAGGTAAAGAATCTGGTCCGGATCCGTCTGGATATAGTTGGGATAAGCGCAACCCGATGAGGCGTAGACAACCTTGCCCACGTTTGCTTTTTGGCAGGCACGGAAAAGGACCCCATCCAACATCAGGTTTGCTGCGCATGCTGCCTGATGCAGATCCACGTAACCGCGGCCGCCATGGTCCGCAGCCAGGTGAAACACCAGGTCGATCCCGTCGACAGCTTTTTCGGCGACGCCGGGCTCCCGCAAGTCGTTTTGAACAAACTCTACTTCTTTGTTCATCACGTGGGTGGCAATATTTTCCAGCTTGCCGCTACTCAAATCATCCACCACCCGAATATGAGCACCCTTCTTTAGCAGCGCCTCCACGAGGGTCGAGCCAATGAATGAAGCTCCACCTGTTACCAGAACATTAGAATTCTTCCAATCCATATTGTGCCTCCTTGTTGGCTAGTTGAATTTCCTCAGTTTGAGAAATTCCAGATTCACATTCCAGACAAACTGTGATCCGTAAATCAGGTAGCGCCGCCAAAGCCTGCGGGGCTCAGAAACGAGCCGGAAAAACCACTCCAAGCCGTGCTCCCGCATCCAGACGGGAGCCTGCCGTACTCTTCCAGTGTGGAAATCAAAGGCAGCCCCGACCCCGACCATGACGGGGACATCGACCTTGTCGTGGAACGCCCACATCCACTGTTCCTGCTTCGGCGTGCTGAGCCCCACCCAAAGCACGTCCGGAGCGGCCTCCTGAATCATGTCTGCGATCTGCCCTTCCTCTTCTACCGTCAGGCTGCGAAAAGGCGGGGAATAAACGCCCGCTACCCTGATGCCATAGCGATTCCGCATCCTGGCGGCCAGCAAGTCCGCCACGCCATCTGCGCCGCCATAAAAGAAATGGCTGTAGCGTTTTCCAGTTGTCTTGAAGAATGTTTCCATCAACTCGGGACCGTAAACACGGCGGGGCATGTTGTATCCATGCCTTCGGCCGATCCAAACCAGTGGCATTCCGTCCGGAACCACCAGGTCGGCCGAGTTCAATATGTTTTTGAACGCCGGTTGGTGTTGTGCTTCCACCACGCCATGCATCCCTGTGACAGTCACGAAATGAGTTCCGGCTCTTTCACGGGCCCACTCCTCCATGGCCGCGATGGCGCCGGGAATCTGGATTGCGTTGACAGGAACACCAAGAACGCGAAAGATAGGCATGGGAATTCTGGGCTCCTTTGTTATTGGAATCGCAATTGGGACCTAGTGGGAATTGGGGCTGGATGCCGCGACAAGCGCATCCTGCCGATGGTGCACCGGTTGCGCCACCTGCATAGCCAGGCGATAGATATCCATCAAGAGCTCATGGTTTGTTTCGGCCGTATATTTCAACTCATATTCGCGCCGCGCCGCCCTGCCCATGGTTCGCATTCTCGCTGCGTGCGCCCAGCCCCAGGCCACTCTGTCCGCGAGATGTTCGCTGCTGCCGTGTTCAAAATGCAGGCCGGTCTGCTGGTGGGCCACAATTTCCTGCATCGCCCCCAGATGGGAGCAGATCACGGGCGTTCCTGCTGCAAAAGCCTCAACAATGGTCATAGGAAAATTCTCGTAGCATACGCTGGGCAAAATCAGGAAGCGGGCATCCTTGATGGCCTGCTGGGTTATCTGACGGTCCAGCTGGCCCATAAAGCGGACGGATGACAAGCCTTCCTGCTCAGCGTAGTTCGTTAGCTCCGCCCGCAGAGGCCCGTCACCCACAATGCGCAGCTCAATTGAATTCCCCAGGCGAAACCATGCTTCCAGCAACGTCTGCAATCCTTTTTCTGGAGACAGTCGGCCGACAAAGATTGCATAACCGCCGCTTTGGGAGCCTGGACCAGGGTCGGGGTCGACAAAATTGGGCTTGACGCAGATCTTCTCTGCCGGCAACCCTCCGCCGATGAACTGCTGCCGGGCGAATTCTGTGAGGGCGATATAACCCGCAATGTTGTGGCTCCAGGTTGGAAGCCTGCGATGCGTTGCCAGCATTCCCGCCACGGCTGCACTGGCAACACGGGAGTTTCGATAGCATCCATGCAAGATGCTGCGGTGCAGGCCACGGGTCACACACTCATGGCAGATGTGCCCGTCGCGGTAAAAAGTGGCGCCCGGGCAAAGCAGCCGAAAATTATGAAGAGTCTGTACCACCGGAACTTCGGCTTTCCTGCATTCTGCGTAGATAGAGGGCGATATCTGCGTGAACGTATTGTGAACATGAACAACGTCAGGTCTTTCGCGTCTGAGTATGTCAGCGATATCCCGTTGTGAGTCGGTTGCCCAGGTCATCTGGCGAAGCAGCAGCAATCGGCGAGGGGCTGAATACCGGCTGATTTCGTGATTGGAGCGCTTGTACGTCACCACGTGGTGTCCAAACCTGGAAAGAAGCTGGTACTCCAGCCGGAAGACAATATCTTCGCCGCCTGGCTGCTGATATTCGTTATGGACGAGAAGAACCTTCATCCTTCCAGCTCACAATGGTTTTTGAGATGCAGGAAATTCTTGGAAGTCCGATATTCCAGGGCTTTGCCGTTCGACAGATAGAGGACGTCATCACGATGGGCTACGTAATTGAGGACCTCTTCCAGATCATCCCAGAGTCCCAATTCATCGATCTCCCAGGAATGGCCGTACAGGTGGAAGACACCACAGCCCGTGAGAATAGAATCAAAGAGGATTTTTGCCAGTTCGACCCAGCTTTCCACCTGCCACAACTGGGTCATGTATCTCCACGCCCTTCCCAAATCAACGGCTCGTGCCATATTCCGAAAGTATTCCGACTTGGAGTGAGGGTAGACGTGCATGGTGGTGGGCATTTTGTAGGGGTCGAAATGCAGCCCCAGCGCAAACATCTCCGTCGTCCGCGCGCCTGCATAACCCGCGTGCTTCACGGAGCGGACAGCAACGCTGCTGTGGCGGCCGCGAGGATAGGCAAACATCCGGACCTCGCTTCCCAGAATGTCTTCGAGGCTCTGCTTGCAAGACTCGACCTCCTGAATGACCACCTTTCTGGAACATTGGGGAAGGATGCGGTGTGAAAACCCGTGCCCGCCGATCTCAAAGCCCTGGTTATAGAGAGATCTTAGGTCGTCTCGTCCCAGGCCCTGAGAACCATGGTGTCCGGTGATGGGCACATAGAATGTGGCAGGCAGGTTGCGCGCATGAAGCATTTCGGCAACCTTCAAGTCACGAACATCGCCATCGTCCCAGCTGGTGGTGACGATTCGAGGCAGCGGGCTTACGACCCGGCGGCCTCCGGCCTTGGATAATACAGGTATTGTTCTGATTGCTGTGACCATATCAACCTCTCAACAGGCCTGGTAGTGGAACTTGCTGCTTACGATTCACAGTGAATGTGTAACCAGGAAGATTGCGAAGGCTCCGTTGATCGAGTTCGTCGGAGTTCATTGGCCGCCGTTGCGGTGTTGCCATGCCGCAAGTGTTAGCGGGGAATTTAGCCACTCAAAAAACTGTCCAGCCTGCGACCCCAGATGATAGGTGTTGTCGACGAAACGATTGTTCCAGGAAGTAAACACGGAATTGTCGAGTCTTGAGGACTTCACAATTCCCGCCGCAAAGCCGGTTTGCTGCGTGATGGTGTTGTTGTGGACGTAGAGGTCCTTCAGGTTGAAGGGAACGCCGGTTTTGGAGTCAGCCCCGCGGTTGGTCTCCGTGCCTCCGATTCCGTTCACGCAATCCTTCACCGTGTTGCCAAATACTTCCACGTCCGTGGAGTTTGAGACCAGGATACCTCCTCCGTACCAGAAACTCGTTCCAAGCGGTGAATAGCCTTCGTTTTCTACCAGGTTGTTCCGGATGATGGCGTGGTAGCTGATTTCCCAGTGGATGCCACTGCTCCAGTTCCGGGCTGTGTGGTTGTTCTCGAAAACGAAATAATCACAGCCGATGTCTCCGTGCAGGCCCGGCCCCTTGTTGTCGTGTACGTAGTTGTTATCCATTGTCACGTGCGTGGAATAAGCAGCAAACTTGATTCCGCCGGCTTCCCAGTCATAGGCGTAGCCGGCGTAATTGTTCCCGTAGACTTCATTGCCTTGCACCAGAATGTTGTTTCCCGAGCCGGCCACACCCATCTGCCCGTTGTCGTGGACCTTATTGTTGCGAATTGTCATGCCGTCGCTGGCCCGGATGCCCAGCCCGTGATTGAGATAAATATCGTTCGATTCCACCAGCCAGCCCTTTCCAATCGGCCCATAGCCCTCCACGGCCGCCATGGCGTTAATCGCTCCCTTGCCGGCAATTGAGGCATACTTCTCGATGGCCAACCCATTGATAGTGACGTTACTCGCATTGCCCCAGAAGGCCGCGCGTGCCACGCTGATCTCAACGGTGTGGCCGTCGGGGTCGCTGCCCACATACGCCTTATTTGCGCTGTAGTCGAGATACCACGTGCCCGGCGCCACCAGTGAAAGGCTCACCGCGCGCGTGAGGGGCTTCGAGTCCAGGAACAAGTCTTCCGGATACATGCACGCTGGGTGCTGCTTGTCACATTCTCCCCGATATGAGGGAAGAGATCTCGTCTGTACATCAGCCACCCAGTACTGGCCCTGTTGCTTGAAATTATTCAAAATTCTAGCGCCATTCAGGGTGGCTCCCGGTTGTCCGTTAAACGTGTCGCCGTCCTTCGGCCGAATGGACTGGAGCTGGTAGGTGCCGGAGGTGATGAGGAACGACGTACCCGGCGGGTGATTGTTGACCAGCGACTGGATGTCATCGCCAGGATGGACCGTGACCTGACTGCTGGAAGAAGCCGTCTGAACAGGTTGTGTCGCAAGGAGCATGAGGAACAAAACCACGCAGGAAAAAAATCTCAGGCATTTAAGCCGTTTCTGCATTCTGATCCTTATTGCGGTCATGAGTTCTACCTCTCGAGTCGAAGCGAATTGAGAGGAGAGTAATCGAGAACCTTCCCGAACATTTTCAAATGGCCGCTGAAGTTTCATTTGCCTGCCGGCACGGGTTCGAGTTCAGGGACCCTTTCCCGGATTACACGGACAGGTCTCGGGTTATCCCGAAGACGTCTCCGCCGCAAGAACTCCGCATACCCGAGGATCACGAGAAAATAGAGAGGGGCCTGCCAACTGAACATCGGAACCAGCACGCTGTTGATCGTTAACAGGGCAAACACGGCGATCGCCTCATAAGTAAGTTGCCGCTCGGGCCCGGCGCCGGATGTACGGCGGAGGAAGGAAACGAGAAACCACCATACAGCCACGATCGCGGCAATGAATGGAACCAGTCCCCAGATGCTTGACCCGACCAGGACCCCCAGGTAATCACTGTGCAGGCTGGCGGTTGTCCCCATTCCGAGCTTGGCCATCACCGCGAACCGCTCGCCGGCGTAGGCGCCGTAGCCTGTGAACGGACGATCGAGAAATTTGTCCCATGCAAACTTCCACCACACGAGCCGGCTGCTTAATGTGGAAAGGGCTTGGTAGTTTTCTCCTCGTCTGAGAAATGCCCAAAGCACGCTGCCCACACCCGAGAGCAAGAGAAGTGGCCCCACCACAAACGTCATGACTGTGCCGAGGCGCAACCGCTTGGAGATGAACAAAATCAAAAATACGCCGAGGAGAAAACCTCCAATAGCCATTCGAGTCTGCGAAAGCACCATTGTGATGACGCTCGCCGCGAGGATCGGGAAATACCACGCACTCGCTCGCTTGGTTCGCTCCAGCGGCATCAGGCGGCACAGGCAGACGAGCCCTATCATCGCAGCATAAATGCCTACTCCTTCTGAACTTTGGGAAGGCATAACCCCGCTCAGACGCATTCCCAGCGTAGCGTCCTTGGGAAGTCCGATGGGGTACAGGGCCTCCTGTGGCCAGATCACCGCGCCTATCCAGACCGAGACAAGCAGAAATCCATAAAGTGCCCAGGTCCAGTTAAAGAGGGACTTAAACTCTTTCACAGAGCCTACCGTATCAAGGATTGCAGCAAGCAAGCCAATGACCAGCAGGTATTCACCCGATTTGAACAGCGTCCAGGAAGGGTACACAGACCAAACGCTGGAGGCCACGCAGACAAGACCGAAAACGGTTACGATCCCAAGAAATCCGCGAAACATCGAACCCAGAAAAGGCGGCCGCCGGAGAGCAAGCCGGGTGAAAAGTACGGCTCCGACGATAAAATCGAGTGAGACGCGGTAAACCGCCCAGGCATCCAGGGGGTTCGAATCGATTTCATTCACGCTGCGCTGGCGGAACACAAGTGCGCTGGCGAAGAGCAGTGCCCAAAGGAAGTGCCACCACGTCAATCGAGCAAGAAGGCTGCGAACCCGGCTCAAGCCTCCAACGAATCCCATGCCGAGCAAGAGCAAGCCAGCGGGCAGGAACAAGAGCGCCAAAATGGCCTTTGTATCACCATAATGGTCCATTATTGCTATGATGCCGACAGTAGAGGCCACCCCTAGAAGGAGAAACAACGGGACAGCCCACCCCCACTGGTTGTGCCGTGGCCCCGCAGGGACATAGGTCTCAGTAAAATCAGTGGCTTTGTGAAAGTATCTCATTCCGTTTTTCAAGAAATGAAGTGGCTGACTTCAGTCCGCCCGCATGAACAGGGAGCGCCCTTTCCTCCACTCAGTGCTTGTGATGATTCCGCCCGTTGAGGAGGCCGAGGAAGAGAGCTTCAAACCTCTTGGTGACGGCACTGGTGTCGTACTGCATGGCTCTCTCGAAGCCAAGGCCACGGAATCGCACCCGAATATCCCGGGAAGACAGCAGGTTGTGGATGGCATCGGCCATAGCTTCGGAGTTCTCGGGAGGCACCAAAAGCCCGCAGCGGCCCCCATCGAGAATATCCGCGGGGCCAAAAGGGCAGTCAAAGGCGACGACAGGAACGCCCAGGCTCATCGCTTCCAATATAACTGTCGGCAGGCCCTCATGCCGCGAGCTCAATACAAACCCTTCTGCCCTTGAAAGCAGCGGGTAGGGGTTGGGCTGGTAGCCAGGCATGAAGACCCGGTCGCACAGCCCGAGGCTATCGACCTGGGCCTGCAGAGCGGCGCGTTCCTCGCCTTCGCCCAGCAGCAGAAGATTTGCGTCATGGCCTGTTTGCACAACTTTCGCAAATGCTTCGAGTAACAAGTCGAAACCCTTCCGCCGGGTCAACCAGCCCATGCCGACAAGTGTTCGCCGAGCGAAAATGGCGTGTGCCCAGTCCGGAAAGGGCAATTCACCCAGGCGCCTCACCTCGGCCACATTGACCGGATTGGGCAGGGCGACTACCTTGTTTGCGCTTCCAGGCGACCACCGCACCAGGTCTTCCGCGATACCTCGTGAAACCGCTACGAGGCGCGTGGCGCACGGATATAAGTAACGCGTAATCCAGGGATGGCCCCCCGGAAAATCCTGTGCGGACCGGCCCGGGAGGTTATGAACCCAACCGACAACCGGGCGGCCGGCCAATCGGCCAACAAGGATGGCTAAATCTATCGGCCGGCCGTCCTGCATCCCAAACACCGCGTCGTTTCGCCTGGCCAGCATAGCAAGCCGCCAAAGGACCCTATGCATGTGACGGTTGAGCTGGCCTTCTTCCGGAGCACCAAATTCCGGCACGAGCCCGCAAGGAGCCGGTGACTGGTGCTCAACCCTGTTGAGGTAGAAAAGACTTAGATCGAACCCAGACCGCCTCAGATGATCGAGCAGCGTGCTCTGTACTCGCAGCACACCGCCGCCTGACAATTTTGAACCGGTTCTCCCGAGACTTCTGCCAATGCACAACAATTTCATCATGCACAGTGCTCCAGAAGGATGGAAAATACGCCCGTATTCAACGCTTCGCCACGGGATTCGATTATCGCAAGCAGCTTTTCAGTAGACCCGGACCAGTGCCTTCTTTCCCTGACCCAATTGCTTGCCCAGGGTTCGTCCCAGATTCTCTCGATCACCACGCCTGAGGAGTAGCCCATCTCGCACAGATGGACAAGCGTCTGATGGGCACGCTGCCATTCAAACGCGAAGGGATGAAATTCAACAAATATGCGCGGCTTGTGCTTCTGCAGCAGGTGCTTTGCTCCTTCCAGGGCCATCAATTCGCCGCCTTCCACGTCCATGCGCACTACGGTAGGCTGGAATCCCGGAAACTCGTCGAGAAGGTCATCCAGCTTCTTGGCCTGGACAGTTGTAGGTTTGGCCTGCAACAGATCCTTCTCACGAATGAGGCTTCCCCAACTGGGTATCTCTGAGCCGAAAAATTCGATGGGTTCGCTTCGGTCGCTGATCGCCCAGGGAAAAACCTGGATATTTTTTAGTCCTGATCTCGTCACATTCCGTTCCAGGATGGAAAATACATCGCGAGCGGGTTCGAACCCCAGCACGCGTCCAGTGGGCCCTATGGCTCTTCCTGCGACAAGCGCGTAGTAGCCGAGATTCGAGCCGACGTCCAGGATATGATCACCCTTCCGCAGGTGCTGGAGATAGACCCTGGTGCAGACCGGTTCATGAACCCCCAGCAGGATGAGCTCCTCACTTAGTCCCTTGATGGATGGGTGGAGCTCAAACTCCTGATCGAGAAACCGCACCGTGACAGGCTTCGCTCCCTTCCGCGCCCGCCACGAGGCACACTGCCGTCGAAAGCGAGTGTATTGGTACCGCCATAGGGCTTTACGCAGGACAAACCACGGTCCGTGCAGATAGAAGAATTGAATCCCCTTCTTAACGTACTCTGTGGCGCTGCTTCTTCGTTCTTCCGCGAATTCTTGCCGCAGATCCCGTTCGGAGCTGTACTCCGGTGGACTGGAGTTGTGGGTGGGACTTTCGCAGAGTCCCGCGGCATAGGCTAACTCGAGGCTTCCGCGTTCCGAATCAGGCATTGATCCTCCTAAATGACATTCGGCTTATTGGAAAAGCTTTGAGCGTTGGTGGAATATCATTTTTTTAGTTTCAATTGGAATAGACAAAATCCGGCGCCAGGTCCAAACGATTGGCGATAACCCGTCGTTCCAGAAAGGTTCGGTGGAGTTGTGCATTGAT
>DASSJE010000550.1:0-2348 GCA_035691365.1 Terriglobia bacterium | reverse complement strand
GCGCCAGCGGCGACGCCGCGCCACGCAGCAGGTCGTGATCAAATGGAATATTCAAGCCCAGCGCCTTCACATGCGCGAGGAATTCCCCGGCATCTCTCAAAGCCCCCAGGCGCAGAATTTTGTGTGTGCCCGTCGAATCTTCGGTCATGCGCAATTTGCCTTCGCCACTCTAACACGACGCGCAGGCACAATTCAGCATGGCCCGCCGAGGCGTGCAGGATGAGGCTGATTGCACTGCGAATGAATTCGATACGTTGCGGTTCGACGGAAGGAAAGACCCCTCACCCGGCTCGCTAGGCTCGCCACCCTCTCCCCTTGGAGAGGGCAGATCAATTCAAACCTGCCTGCTCTGCGCTGGCCGGTGCCAAAACAAGAGGGCCAGAGCGGGATTCTTCAGTCGCTGCTGCTCCTTCAGAATGAAAATATGAAAGCGCGACTCCTGCCGTCAGTTTAAGCTGGCGGTGGAAAAGATTCCTCGAAGAGGAAAGGAGCCGCGCATGAAAGAATATATCTCGTTTGACAGTCACAAGCACTGCACCTGGGTTGAACACGAGCAGGTGGGGACCGGGAAAGTTCGGCAGTATCGGCTGGAGCACGCGCCGGGAGCGGTGCGCAAGGCTCTGGCCGGATCGCAGCCGGGAACCGCGGTGGCGTTGGAGGCCACGGCCAATTGGTATTGGATCGTGGATGAGATCGAACAGGCAGGTCTGCAGCCTCGTCTGGTGCATCCGCGCAAGGCCAAGCTGATGATGGGGCTGATCAACAAAACGGACAAGCTCGACACTCACGGCATGAACCAGCTGCAACGCAACGGCGTGTTGCCTACGGTATGGATTCCGCCCGGGCGGTTGCGGGAACTGCGCGAACTGACGCGCACGCGCATCGTGATGGTGGGGCAGCGGACGCGGTGGAAGAACCGCATCACGGCGACACTGGCCAAGTACGGCCTGCCGGCCAGCGAATATAGTGATCCCTACGGGAAGAGCGCCCGAGAGGAGATGAACTCCCGCCTGGAGCGCTTGCCCGAGCAGACGCGCTGGGTGAGCGAGCAAATGCTGGCGCAACTGGACCGATTGAACGGGCAGATCCTCCAGTTCGAAAAGCGGCTGGAAGGTCTGATCGAAGTCACGCCCTCCATGCAACTGCTGCAAACCCTGCCGGGCGTGGGGGTGATTCTGGCGGCGACGGTAGCGCTGGAGGTCGGCACCATCGAGCGCTTCCCCAGCGCCGAACATCTGGCCGCTTACGCCGGCACCACGCCGCGCGTGCACTCCAGCGGCGATCGCACTTATTACGGACGCACGCGCTCCGACGTGAACCGTTACCTGAAGTGGGCGTTTGCCGAAGCCGCCAACTCGGTGGCCGTCAATCACACTCGCTGCCCTGACCGGCACGTCAGCCAACTCTACGCCCGACTGCGGGAACGCAAAGGGCACAGCAAGGCCATCGGAGCCGTGGCTCGACATCTGGCCGAGGCGGTCTTTCACGTCTGGAGCCGCCAACAGGCCTATCAAGATCCGACCATACGACAGGGTCGGACCAGGGAGGTGTAAGCGCGAAACTGTCATGATTCCGCCCTGCGGGATCGCAGGATGAATGCGACACGCCTCCGGCACATGTTCATGCCCCCGTGAGGGCGTAGAGATGACTGGGCTCGACCCCATCGAACCTCCGGAGATTTATCTTGACCCGTCGCGCTTTCAGAGATGACAACATAGCCCATTTCCCATCACCTTCTCATTAAGGCGCTTCCCAATCGAGGGCGTAGATTTCCTGGGTTGCGGCATCGCGCAATATCAGAGGTGAGTTATCGGGCGCCAGGCCGTACCAGTTGCCGAAGGTGTCTCCAGTCAGCCGGGCGTCTTTATAACTTTCGACCATTTCCAACTTTCGATCCGCAATCTGAATCCTATAGCGCCCAGAAGGAGTGTTGGGACGCTCCAAGACAAAGTAAATGTCTTTGGAATTCCCGGACCATTCGGGCCAACTGACACCTGTTCCTTTTACGAGCTCTGCAGCCTTGTGAGTCGCCAAATCGAAGAGCATCAGGCGGCGGTTATCGGCGTAGATTCCGGCCACATACTTGCCGTCGGGTGAAATGCGTGGCGACCACAAATTTTCGGACCCGGGAATAATGGAAATCTGGCCCGTTTTCAAATCGAGCAGGTGGAGTCCGTGGGTGTGCGTCGCACCCAATTGGCCCAGTGGTGACTCACCAAAAATGATTGAGTTTCCATCCGATGTCCACTCAGGATCAAGCTGAGCGGGTTCCTTGGGAGCAAGTTCCTGGGGGATGCCTCCGTCAGCGGAAACAATGTACATTTTAAAAGGCTGCCCGGCAGGCGAGG
>DASSJE010000549.1:0-5183 GCA_035691365.1 Terriglobia bacterium | reverse complement strand
AAAATCCCGGTCCAAACCCGGTCCCAGCACCGCTCCAGGCTCATCACTGCCGAATTCTAGCCCGGGCTGGATGCCGTACAACATCTCCCCAGGAAGGTGCGCCAGTGTTTCTACTTGACATCCCCTTTTATAGAACCCGCGTGGTCTGGCTTGAATGATTGCTTTGCAAGAACAGAGATGCTGCAGCCGGTAGCGCGGAGTCCCGACTCTGAGAGACTCTGCGGCGCTTCGCCTTTTTCCAATTAGAAACCCGCAGAGTCTGAAACCCCACAGGACTCTGCGCTCCCTGCTCACATTTTTTAGAACAAAATTTTCAGCGCAAACTGCAAGATCCGCGGGTCACCAGCCGACGTAATCTGTCCAAAGGACGAGGAGGCGACGTTGCCGTCCGGCTGCATGAAGTTAACATTATTGAAGAGATTGAAGAACTCCGCTCTGAACTGAAGGGTTGTGTGTTCGGTGATTTTGGTGTCCTTCAACAATCCAAAGTCCATATCAAAGAAACCCGGACCTCGCAAATTGTTCTTGCCTGAGCTCCCGAACGTCCCGATGGCATTGGGAACGAAAACTGCCGTGTTGAAGTACTCCTGGATTAACTGGCCGTGAGGTCTGCCGGTATCGAGCTTCGCCTGGCTAAAGCTTGTCCCGATAAAATCAGCACGGTCAGCGCCCACACCGGAGAAGGAATTATCCGCGCCACTGAACACCGAGAACGGAAATCCACCGCGCCATGTTGCAATCGAGGTGAGCTCCCAGCCGCTCAGAAATCCTCCCGCAATCCCACCCGTGGATGTCAGCTTGGGAACTTGCCAGATTCCCGAAAAGTGAAAAACATGAGGAACATCGGAAGTGGCAAGGCCGTAATCGAATTCCCGATTGAAGGGATTTGTGTAGCCGCCCGGCCCGTAATCGTCAATCATCTTTGACCATGTGTAATTGGCCAGCAATGAGAATCCGCCACCAAACCGCTTTTCAAGATTGAGCTGCAATGCCTCGTAATGAGAGTTGTTACCGGAAGGGGCATTGCCAACCGCGCCGAAGTCCGGATTGATGCGTCGTGCCTGGGTGTTGGCTTCGGTCGATTGTCCGGGGATATAGATCGCGGGGTTAAGTTCCTGGTTACTGAAGATTCCGCTCGACAGGTTCGTTCCCTTGGTGCCCATGTAGGCTGCTCGCACTTCCCAGTTATTTCCCAGCTCCCTTTCCAAGGTCAAATTCCAGGTATAGAGCCGCGGCAGCACCCAGTCGATCGGGAAAACCCCATAGATCGACATCGGCAGAGTAAACTGTGCATTAGAGGTGGGCAGTGAGGGGCCGTACTGTGCCGGGAACGGATTCTGTATCCCCTGGCTTCCATAGGGGTCAACGAAACTGATGTCTCCTCTGAAGTCGAACCTCGGAGCGAAAGGAGCAGTGTCTACAAAGCCATTGAAGTTGTTGATGGGCGGCGGAGTGTAGTATATTCCGCCTCCGCCACGAAGCACGGTCTTTGCGCCCAGCCGGTAAGCAAATCCAAGTCGCGGTGCGATGTTAGCCAAAGCGTTAAGCGTCCCGGAGGCCGCCGGGCAGCCGGGATCAGCGTTTGAGCCGCCGTAGAGAACACCCACGGGAGCGTTGGGGAATCGACTGGATTTTCCGCCGCGGACGTAGCAGGGAACTCGTCCTTTCTCTTCCGTATAGGGGAAGTAGGGATCCCACCGAACGCCGAGGTTAACCGTCAGCTTGCGATTGACCCGCCAGTTATCCTGCCCGTAAAAGCTGTACAGTATGCCGTGCATGTCTTTAAACTCGCCACCGCCTTGAAGAAACTCGGAGGCGTGGCCAAGCAAGAAGTCGGTCAGGTTGCTTCCTGATAATTGGTTGCCAAAGCTGAATTCTCCCGACATAGTGAAGGTGTTGACGAGGTGATTCTTGGGTCGAACCACGTCGCCGCCGAAGTGCAGCTCATGAGGGCCGCGCTGCATAGTAACGTCTTCATGAACAGTCCAATCGCCCCGGCCAAAATCACCCAGGTGGTTCGTGTTGAAACCGAAGAACCCGTCAACGGAGAGCGACAATTCCGGCGGAGTAGGGGCAGCGATGCTAACCCCTGCGTCGGGAAAACCAAACGGCGCTCCCGAAAGCGACCCGCCTGATTGCTGGTCCCACCCAAACCATGTGTTGAAAAGCAAAGTCGGCGAAAACGAGTAGGTATCATTGATGGAGAGATTCTGGATCTTGACCTGGTTTCCACTGCCGTCAGCCGCCAGGATGTCCGTCTTGGCGCTTGTTATATCGGGAGGCTCAGTGAACTTCGTCCAGAAAAAGCTTCCGCTTAATTGGTTCTTCCCGTGAATCCAGTCGACCTTTGGCATCCACTGGTTGTCATTCTGTATAACGGACGGTCCCGCGAACGTCAACTGCCGGCCTGGGCCGTTCGGAAGGGGGATATGCTGCATGAAGAAGTTTGCCGGTGCGCTGAAAAGGGCAGGGTCAATCTGATTGTTGGCGAAAGCCGTCCCCGTCGAAGGATTCACCAGTGGCGTCGAAATATCCGAGAAATCGCCGTTCCGCTCAGCCTGCGTGGGAACAAAGGCAATCTGACCCTGCGCGGCGCTCCGGATCCTTGTTCCCTGGTACGTACCGAAGAAGAACAACTTGTCCTTGATGATCGGTCCGCCGATGCTGCCTCCAAACTGGTTCCGCTTCAGCGTGTCCTGTATGGGGGCAAAGAAATTCCGGGCGTTCAGCGCCCCGTTGCGCAGGAACTCAAACGCATCACCATGAAACTCGTTGGTTCCAGATTTGGTTACAATATTGACCACAGCCCCGCCAAGTCCATACTGGGCGGAGATATTCTCAGACTGAACGTTGAACTCCTGAACGGCATCAGGATTAGGAAAGGGCAGGTTTGTGTTCAGGTAGGTGTCATTATGACCGGCTCCATCCATCTGGTAGTTGACCGCCCTGGGACCTGAACCGTTCACGCTGCCGTCTTCTTCCCCCGGATAGACTCCGCCCTGGCAGTTCACCAGGCAGTAATTGCCCGTTTCATTCACGGTACCGGCTGCCAGGAACAGAAGCGATTGCGCCTCCCTGCCGTTCAGTGGCAGGTCAACAATGTGTCTCTGGTTGATCAACTGTCCCACTGTGCCTGTGCGGGTTGTCAGTACGGCGGCATTGGCGGAAACCGTGACTTCCTGTGACAGGGCGCCAACCTTTAACCTGACTATCTGCGTGGCCGCCTGGTTTACTGCCAACACAATCCCGGTTTGCACGTAGGTTGAGAAGCCTGATTTAGTAACAGTCAGCTTGTAATTGCCGATAGGCAAAGCGGGAAACAGAAACTCACCGCTGGCCTGGCTGGTCACCGTTCTTGACAGCCCGGTACCCTCGTTTTGGGCCGTAACCGTGGCGGCGGGAACAACCGCGCCAGCAGGGTCCTCGATTGTTCCGCCCAGGCTTCCGGTTGTGTACTGGGCAAATAGCGGCATGGCGCCAAACAAAGCCAGGGTGAACACCGCGAGGACGGAAATGTTCACCAACTTGGCTCGAATGTTAAAAGTGTCAGTCAACGAGTGAACTGCAGGTCTTTTTCGGAAACACATAGCTACGCCTCCACTCCCAGTCTATTAAGACCCGATCGCCGGACGTTACTATAATGCTGCTAACGAATTTCTAACACCGAGAAATGTTGAAGTCAAGGAAAACATTCGCAACAAATATGAAATATGAAGGTCTTTCTTTCATATCTCTTACGAATTATCAGCTAAGTACTCCGCGGCTAGCGGATAGGTCGCCGCCGTTGCGATGTATGCGACCACAGGATCGGGTGCATGGACATCAGTCCTGCTTCGTTTCCAGGTTGCGATTCAGTTCACCGCTGATGGCACTGCCCCTTCATGGGCAGACGGCAGAAAATCGAAATCCTCGCTGGTCGGTGGTGATGGAGACGTTTGCGAAGCCGGCGGACTGGAGACGCGCGGGGAGCGCCTGAGGGTCAATGGGGACCAGGGTGTCGGAGATGTGGTGCAGGCGCATCAGCCAGCTATCCGTGCTGTCGACGCCGGCAAAGACGCCGCCGGGGCGGAGGACGCGGCAGACCTCCTGGAAGAGCCTGTCCTGGAGCTCGACGGAGGGAACGTGGTGGAGCATGGTGAAGGCTACGGCCGCTGAAAAAGAGTCGGGCTTGAACGGCAGGGCGGCTCCGCGCACGTCATTCTGAGTTGAGTAGCGCAGACCGCCGCGTCTGCGGTCTGCGGCTTTTATCCTCGTTCCGTGGAACACCCGCGGACCTCAAAACCGGAGGTCCTCGCTACCTGCTGTGCCGCCGAAAGGTTCGGAAGAGCGGCGTCAATAATCTCGTGATGAATGCCCGGCGGCCACGCCCCGTTCCTGTCGACATAGGTCGTCGGATTGTTGTGCGCATAGCTGTACATATTCCACGTCTGCGGGTCGTTGACCTGCCAATCCAAATCCGCAAAGACCCCTGATTGGCGCGTGCCCGTCTGCTGCCAGATCTGTCCCCAGGGATAATAAGCAAGGTCCCACTGCACGCCTCCGGCCGGGTCCGTTTCCATGGTCGTGGAACCCACTGCGTCCGCGTGGTCGATGTACGCGCTCGATCCGCCCATGTTCAGCCGCTGCCCCGCCACTTTCGACCAGTAAATGTCCCAGCCCACCCAGCCGGCGATGGAATGGTCGTCCCAGATGCCCGTGCGGTCGCCGAAAATGTCGCGCGGGTAGTAAAGCTGCATGGGTCTGCCCTGTCCGTCGGACTGATCGTCCTCGACGCGCTGCCCCGCCACGCGCGCGCTGGCAGTCAAAAAATCAAGATCGTTTTCGCCGTAGTATCGGGGCGGATATGGCACCGCGCCATTGTAACCCCGTTCAGCTTCGCTGAAACGCAGACATCAATAATCGATGTCTGCGCCACCCGCGAATCCGACGGCCGCTTTTAAATTCTCTTCGCATCGCCTTCATGCGTAACGTGATCGAGCCGGAGAATTCTGAGTTGGTTGTGACTGCGGGTTTAAACACAGCCCATGGTTGAGCGGGCATCTGGGCGGGTTCTATAAAAGGGGATGTCAAGTAGAAACACTGGCGCACCTTCCTGGGGAGATGTTGTACGGCATCCAGCCCGGGCTAGAATTCGGCAGTGATGAGCCTGGAGCGGTGCTGGGACCGGGTTTGGACCGGGATTT
>DASSJE010000548.1:0-2823 GCA_035691365.1 Terriglobia bacterium | reverse complement strand
TCTCCTGTTCCTCCTCATCACCGCCGCGATCGACTTGACTTTCAGTGAAGCCTGGCTGACCCCGGCTCGCTGGGCCCGCTTGATCCCTTTTGCTCTGGCCGTGCTCCCGTATCACGCCGCGGAAGAAATTCTGCTTGGACCAGCTGGCCCGGGCCACGCGCTTCGACGAATGCTGACCTCACTCGCATTCCGGCTGGTTGCATGGGGCGCAATCGTGGCGGGCATTTTCTTCCTCCACAGCGGGGCCATCCTGCTGGTGCTCCTCGCCCCCTATTTCGCACTCTTTTGTCTACTCCAGGCTCTCGCCCAGTGCGTTGTCCGGGAAGTTACCGCCTCTCCCGCAGCCACTGCCGTTTTCGGTGCTATACTTCTCGCCGGGTTTTGCTTGGTGGTCTTCCCCACCACTTGACAGGCACCTTCGGCCAACTTTTTCATTGCCAAACCCAGCCTTGGCCTATAGTTTCCTCTTATTGCGACGGAGCTCAGCACCTGCTGCGAGACAAATTATGGCGGAGATAGCAATCGTCGGCGGCGGGCCATCCGGAGCAATGTGCGGTGAACAACTCGCACGCGCGGGACACGACGTACACATCTTTGACGAACGCCTCGCCTGGGAAAAGCCCTGCGGCGGCGGCCTCACACATAAAGCCGTGCAGTGCTTCCCTTTTCTCCTGGACAACCCCTATCCCAAGAAGCTCGTGCATTCCGTCGAATTGATCAGCAGCAACGACCAGCGCGCAAATTTGGAAATGACCCACCCTATTGTCATTTATTCGCGCAGGGTCCTGAACGGAATGCTCCTGGACCGCGCCCGAGACGCCGGCTGCAAAGTGCGCCAGGCTCATGTGCTCGGCGTCGACACCAGCACCTCGAAGCCGCGCTACTCCGTCGATGGAGAGTGGCGCACCGCCGATTTTCTCGTCCTGGCGGCGGGGGCCCGCAATCAGATCGTCCCGGAAACCCGCGCGCTTCAGCGCGATGAACTTGAAATGACGCAGGGCTATTTCGTGCCCAAGACCGCCGACTCCATCACCGTCAAGTTTCTGCCGCACTTCGAGGGCTACATCTGGTCTTTCCCGCGTTGTGACCATCTTTCCGTCGGGATTTGCGGAAGCATGGCCGCTCACACCAGCGCCGAGCTCAGGACTCATTTGGGCGCTTTCGTCGAGAAGCATGGAATTTCGACGGAAGGCGCGAAGTTTTACAGCCACGTCCTTCCGTCGCCGCGCGAGCGCACTCTTTCCGACCGAGCGGTACTCGGCAAAAATTGGGCGCTCGTCGGCGACGCCGCCGCCTGGGTGGATCCGCTCACGGGCGAAGGGCTTTTTTACGCCATGCGCTCCGGAGAATTGCTGGGCCGCTCTATTGCGGAAGGCTGCCCGGAAAAATACACGGCCTGGGTCAAAGCAGCCTTTTCCTGCGAACTTGAATTTGCCGCCCGCATCGTGCGCAGGTTCTACCGAGGCTCTTTCCTGGGCACCGCGGTGACGACCCGCATGGTCCAGTTCATGAACCGCAGCTCGGTGTTTCGCCAGTTGATGAGCGACCTCTTCAGCGGCACTCAGGATTACAGCAGCCTCAAGCGCCGACTCTGGGGCCAGTTGGGCATGACGGTCAGCGATTTCATTGCCAGCGTCCTCAATCTGGACCGCCCGGCCACAGCCCACGTCCCGCCCGGCGGCGCGGCAGCCGATTAGCCGTTCCTGCCCACGCCTCCCGCGCTTAGCTTTCCTAACCGCCTAGCCAATCGGCAGAGCCCCCGCATGTGGATAGAGTTTCCGCCGCTGCATCCAAGAGTCTGAGATAATCGCTCACACGCATGGCTCCCGAACAAGATTCCTCGAAGAATACAAAGGGCGAGAAACGCAAAAACGCCTGGAAATCCTTGCCGGACGTCTGGGCGCTGATCAAGCCACGCCGCGGACTTCTCGCGCTCGGTTTCGTCTTGATGGCCATCAATCGCCTGTCCGGGCTGGTTCTTCCCGCTTCCACGAAATACTTTCTCGACAACGTGGTCATCAAGAAGCAGCTGAACCTGTTGACCCCGATTGTCCTAAGCATTCTTCTCGCAACGGTGCTTCAGGGCCTCACTTCGTTCACGCTGACTCAGCTTTTGTCCAAATCCGCGCAACGGATGATTACGGATCTGCGCAAAAAAGTGCAGGCGCATATTGGCCGACTGCCGCTGTCGTTCTATGACGCGAACAAGACGGGCGCGCTGGTTTCTCGCATCATGAGCGATGTGGAGGGCATCCGTAACCTGATTGGCACGGGACTGGTCGAGTTTGTGGGCGGACTGATGACCGCTGTTTTTGCGCTGATTTACCTGCTTCGCACAAGCGCGCTCATGACCGGCGTGGCCTTTTCGATCATTGTGATCTTCGGCCTGTGGATCAGCCGGGCATTCAAGACCATTCGCCCCATTTTCCGGGCCCGGCCAAAAATCAGCGCCGAGGTGACCGGGCGGCTGACGGAGTCGCTCGGGGGCGTCCGCGTCGTGAAGGGCTATCACGCCGAAGAGCGCGAAGAGAAAATATTCGCTTCCGGCGTGCAGCGCTTGCTCGACAATGTCCTGAAAACTCTTACGGCTACATCACTGATGGGCCTCTCAGGCGCCATGCTCATGGGCGTCGTCGGCGCGCTGATGTATGAATTCGGCGGCCACGCGATCTTTTCCGGGAGTATGACCCCCGGGCAGTGGTTTGCCTTCAACGCTTTCCTGGTGCTGCTGATTGCGCCCGTTTTCCAAATTGTCGCCATAGGTACGCAAATTACCGAGGCCATCACCGGACTCGAGCGCACACGCGAAATCCTGAATGAAAC
>DASSJE010000547.1:0-7193 GCA_035691365.1 Terriglobia bacterium | reverse complement strand
GTTCTGCGTGCTGCTTGGCGGCTTCCGGGGGATTGACGGCCCATCGCCGGCGGCTTGCCGGATACTGGGTCCGGAACGCGGAGCGGATTTTGGCGGGCGCCTCATTAGGCTCTGTAAGTAGGCTACATTCCATAAAAGGAGACCCAATTGGGACGTATGGGATTTTCGCCACAAAAATTCCAGGAATTGTAACTTATTGAAAATAAAAAATTTATATGATAAAAATAATCGGTAATTTCGCTTCTGCAAAAAATGTGTCTGATTATGGCACAGCGGGTAAAACTTACACCGTTCAAAAATTTTGCCCTTTCGTCACTTTCGCGTAGACCTCCAGCACCCGCTCCGCCACCTCCTCGATGGAGAGCCGCGCCATCACTTCCCTGCCCCGCGTGCGCATCGGATGCCGGCAGACATCAAGTATCTTCGCGGCCATGGGAATCACTTCGCGCGGCACGATGTAGCAGCCTTCGGTCTGCCCGATCACTTCCCGCACGTCGCCCACATCCACAGCCACCACGGGCAGATTGACGGCCATCGCTTCCTTCACCGCGTTGGGCGAGCCTTCAAAGATCGACGCGAGCACCAGCACGTCGGCTGCGTTCATGTAGAGCGGCATTCGCTCGCGCGGGACGCCGCGCGCGTGGAGGATTTCGATTGCGGGATCGCCGGCCCGCGCCTCAGCCACCGCCGCCTGGATCAGGTCATACCGCTTGCGCGGCTCGGCGGGATCGTAAGGAAAGAGGACGTACTTCTTTTTGGGGTCAAGCCCCAGCGCCCGGCGCGCTTCGGGGCTCTCGATGGGCCGGAAAGCGTTGAGGTCCACGCCGTTCGGAATCACTTGAGCCGTTGCCAGCCTGAGCTTCCTCTTCATCTCCGCGCTCTTCACGATGCTGGCCGCAACCAGGCGCGCCAGAAGAAAGCTCGATGCCTGCAGGAACCTGCCGTAAGCGGTGATGCTGCCGTCGCGGCGCGGCCGCCCCAGGACGTCATCGCCCATAAATGAAACCACGACCGGCGCGCGAAGTTGGCATCGCGCCACCCAGCCGGAAAGCCCGAAGTGCGCGTGGATCAGGTGGTACCGCTTCTTCCGCAGTAGGGCCCGCATCCGGCCGACCGCGCGTACGTAGTTCCAGCGCGAGGCGCGGCCGTCGATGAAGAGGGTGTCAAATTCCACGCCCAGCGGACGCAGGGATTCCATCTGCGCCTGCACAAAGCTGCCATAGCCCGGATCGGATTCCATGGGCCAGAGATTAGTGACAACAAGAACACGGCAAGACTTCATCGAGTAACATTCCGGGTCTTGATTTTGATGCTGAATATCGCGGCCATAAAACATGCACTGAAAATATCCGCCCGTCATGACTCGGTCGGGGGTTGCCACAGCATTCTCAACTGCGACGGCGACAGAATGCCTGAAGCCACCAGGACCAGCAGGTAGATCAGGCTGCCCGCTCCGCAGGTGATGCACAGGTAGATAAAGTTGCCGAGCCCCGTCTGAGGCGCCGCCAACCACGCTCGCAATCCCCATATAGCCAGCGCGGCCAGGCCGCATCCCGCTGCGACTTTCAGCGCGAACAGGCCCAGCGTCCGGTCGAGGGCTTCACGTATTTTCCCGAGGTCCTGGCGCCAAACCAGCCCACAGGCCAGGAGAACGGAGGTCAGCATGCCCAGCGGAATCCCTTTGGCGCCCCAGTGGAGGACCCCCACGTAAAAAAAGTCAAAGGCAATGTTCAGCGCATACTGGAAAATGGCCAGTTGGAAGAAAGCCCTGGCTTCGTTGCGCGCGAACAGATAAAAGTTCATCAGGCGCACCGCCGCATAAGGCAGCAGGCCCAGGCAATAGTAGAAAAAGACCAGCGCCATCAGCGATGCGGCTTCATGCGTAAAGCGGCCGTGCTCAAAAATCAGGTGAATGATGTTGGGGCTGAGCATCAGGCAGAAAACCATGGAAGGAGCCACAAGCGCCAGGCTGATTTCCAGCGTATCGCGCAGCACGCGGCGGACCTCCGCAATTGCCTTCCGGGCCACTGCCGTGGAGAGGCGCGGCAGGGCGGCCGTTCCGATACTGCCGGCCAGCACCTCGGCAATGGTACTCATGATCTTAAGGCCGTAGCCGAGCGCGGTTAGAGTGCCGGGTGAAAGGAACGAGGCGATGATCCTCTCCACGATCACCACTCCCTGCCAGGAGAGCGCAGTAGCCATCTGGGTCAGCCCCGCGCCGCGCAAATTCCTGAAAGCTTCGCCGGAACCTTTGAAGCTGACGGAGTAACGGACGGGAAACGAAATCAAAAGCTGGCCGCCCAGCACTGCAAACTGCACCAGGTAACCGGCCAGATACCCAAAGATAATGCTGTAATAGTGAAAGCGATGGAACCCCGCGAGGACGCCAATAACCACGGTTGTGTTGCGAAAGAAATTGGCCGATGCCGGCAATGCAAAGTAGTGGCGGCTGAACAGGAATGACCGCATGATTTCAGCCACTCCGGCCGGGATGATGATGATGAAAAGCCAGCGGGTGAGGTGCGCGGCAAGTTCTGCCTGTCCGATTGTGAATCCAGGTGCGATGCCGCGAATGAGCCAGGGTGCGGCCAGCGCGCCCAACAGTGCCAGGGCGCCGAGGCCGAGAAAGACCACGTTGGCCACGTAACTGAAACCGCGCCAGACTTCCTCCTCCGGATGCTGCGCTTCGAGCGAAGCGAAAAAGGGCACCAGAGAAAATTGCCCGGTGGCGGAAATCAGGTTGGTAATAATGTAAGGGACCGTGAAGGCCACATAAAAAGTGTCCGACGCTTTTGAGAGCCCCAGGTTGGCAGCAATGCTGATTTCCACCAGAATGCCGGTCAGGCTGCCGAGTGAGGAAAAGATCCCCACCACCATCGAGCTGCGGACCATTTGGCGCTTCGCCGTCATCAATCATCCAGAATGAAAAGCTTGCACTCGCAAAGGCGCCAGGGCGCGAAACTGGGCGGCGCAGGAACTCTGCTGATTGTACTCAGCGGGCACGCAAATTGCCGCCGGCGGCGCCTTCAATCTTTCCCACCACGAAGGGAGTTGAGACCACAAACAGAAAAACCATCAGAACGGGTGACGTCCCAAAATTGAATTCAAAGAAGCCTTCCACCACGAAGGCCAGCCATGCGGCGAGCGCTCCGTCCACCATCCATAGGCCGGCTCCGCATCGGCGGCGAATCTTCCACATTCCCCAAAGCAGCGCCGCCATCAGCCACATCCAGGCCGCAAGGCAAGGAAGGCCCCGCTCCGCGGCGAACTGGATGAAGTTGTCGTGCAGGTGGTAGTGATAGCCCGCAATGGGCGCCTGTCCTTTGGGAAGATAAAGGTCATACACCTGCGGGATATTATTGGCGCCCACGCCCACCCATGGATGCGCTTTCACCATGTTCAATCCAACTTCCCACATTTCGAATCGGATGGCCAGCGCCGGATCGCGCCTGGGGTGGAGCGCCAGCCACAGGCGCTCATGGACCATCCTGGGTGCAAAAAGATAGATCAAAACCGCAAGTATTGGAAGCGCCGCGACCCATTGGGGTTTCGAGCGCCACAACAGGTAGATCAGGGCAAAAAAGCACCCCAACCAGACTCCGCGCGTCAGGTTGAGAACAATCGAAAGGGCCACTATCGCCGCCACCACCCACCAGGCTCGCCCGGTCCTCAAGGCCAGCAGCAGGAACGCTGCCAGAAGGATGAAGACCAGCATCTGCTGGCCGCCGAAATTCATCCAGCCGCCCATCAACCCGGTGATGCGCGTAGTGATCATGTAGGCATAAACGTGGTGCGGGTGCCCGGCACGGACCATACGATACTGCCTGACAAACTGCCCCCCTGCAATCAGCCCGACAAAAGCTGCTTCAACAAACAAGCCCTTCCATAACCAGGCCAGGTGCCGGCGGCTTACTATAAGATTCACCGCCATCAGGATGATCAGGAAAAGGACCAGCTTCCGCACGGCAAATAGGCCCGCGCCGGGGTTTGTGGCCCACAGGACCGAGAACACTGTAAACAGGCAGAAAAGGAGCAGAGGCAGCTTGATGGGCGGGAAGTTGATGCGGGAAGGATGACGAAGAAGGTGCACAGCGAGAAGAATCCCCGCAAGGCCCAGGAACGACTGCGTGATGGCGATCGAAAAAAGATACGTGAGGACAGAAAGGCTAAAGAAAAGCGAAGCCCAGCGGGCGGAACTTGTTCGCGGAAGTTCCGCGCGCACAACACTGACAATATTGTTGATATTAATCACCCAAGAGTTGAGACTGTATTCAACTCGCGCGATAATTTCAAGAGAGAAACTGGTGGGCCTCGCGAGCGCCAGTCGTGGGCGGAAAGCAAATCGCTGGAAAATGCGGCGCGCAAGTCGTTCTACCGACTGGTCAGAAGGCGGAAAGTAAGTGCTTGCTGCGCCAGCGTTTCTTGACACGCGTAGCCCGCAAGCTATAATTGTAGTTTTGGACGAGTGAGGCTGAAGTGTATATCACCCTTCAGGAGTTGGAGCTTCACCGGGTAGCAGCATCAGAAACCTACGAGCCCGGCGCTCTGGATTTTCAAGGGGCTAAGTTCCGGCAGGCAGGGCCTTTAGTAGCGAATGTGGAAGCCGACCTGGCCGGAAAAGAAATTCATCTTCGCGGGCACATTTCCGGGGCGCTTGAGGCCGCCTGTGACCGGTGCCTGGAACAAATCAGGATACCGGTTGAGCTTGATTTCGATCTGCCTTTTCGGCCGATGGAAGAAATTACCCGGGAAGAAGAAGTCGAAGTCGGAGAAGATGAACTGACAGTTGGCTTCTTCTCGGGCGACGGTGTGAATCTGGCCGACGTGGTGAAGGAACAGGTTCTCCTGTCCGTCCCCATGAAGATCGTCTGCCGGCCTGACTGCCGGGGCCTCTGTCCAGTGTGTGGAGTGAACCGCAACGTCAGAGAATGCGGTTGTTCCGTGCAGCACAAAGATTCACCCTTTGCTTTCTTGAAGAAAAATTAGGTCAGGCAACTGGCCGCATTGAATATGAGGTGTTGGCGAGTGGGCCAAGGGCCCGTTTCGCGCGGCTCCCACGAAAAATCCAACCTTGCAGCCGAACCCGGACAGCAAGGGAACTTGATGTGAAGGAAACGGAAAGATGCCAAATCCGAAAAGACGACATTCAAAAGCGCGCCGCAATCGACGACGCGCTCATGACCACCTGAAGCGGCGATCGCTTTCTGAGTGCCCCAACTGTCATGAATCGAAGTTGCCCCACCAGGTGTGCCCCCGCTGCGGCCAATACAACGGGCGGGAAGCGATTTTGGTGGATGAGGCGGCCTGAAAGGTCTGAGCCCGGGTCCAGGCATCACCTGGCCCCGCTCAGGAAGATCATCACGCTGGGGGCGCTCTTAGACCATGCGCGCGATCGCAGTTGATGCAATGGGATCGGACACGGCTCCTGCGCCTGAAATCGAAGGCGCGATTCAGGCTGCAAAGGCTGGGTATGCGGAAGTGCTTCTGGTGGGCCCCCGGGATGTGCTTCAGCGGGAACTGGCGCGGCGAAGTGCGGAAGGTTTGAAGATTGAAGTGGTCCATGCCTCCGAGGCCGTCACCATGGAGGATGAGGCGGCCAAGGCTTTCCGCCGCAAGCGCGACTCCTCCATCCGCGTGGCCGCCCGGCTGGTTCGAGACGGACGAGCGGACGGATTGATCAGCGCCGGCAATACGGGCGCAGTAATGACAACGGCCAAGATCCTGTTGGGCACCCTGGAAGGCGTCGACCGTCCGGCCCTGGCCCAGGTTTTCCCCTCGTCACAGGATGGCAAGGCTTCAGTCCTGCTGGACGTCGGCGCCAACGTGGATTGCAAGCCCCTTCACCTCGAACAGTTCGCGGTGATGGGCGAAATCTATTATCGCGTGATCTTTGGCGCTGAGAGGGCGCGGGTGGGTTTGCTCTCCAACGGTTCGGAAACTCACAAGGGCAACGAAGTAACGCGCGAGGTTCTGGCGCGTCTAAACGAGTTGAATCTGAACTTTGTCGGCAACGTCGAGGGCCGCGACCTGTTCAACGGCCGGGTTGATGTGATTGTTGCGGATGGGTTCATCGGGAACGTCGCACTGAAAATCAGCGAAGGGATTGTCGATACTGTAACGAGCCTGCTGAAGGAGTCACTGTCGAGCACTTTTTCATCAAAGCTCGGCTACCTGCTTTCGCGAAAGGCCTTCAGCCGGATGAAGAAGCGGCTGGATTACTCTGAATACGGAGGGGCCCCGCTGCTGGGCGTCAAGGGAGTTTGCATCATCTGCCACGGAGGGTCGAATGCAAACGCTATCAAGAATGCCATTCGTGTGGCCGCGGAATTTTCCGAAGGCCGGGTCAACGAAAAAATTGAACGTGAGCTGGCCCTCGCTTCGCTCAGCAAGAATTAAGAGGGCTTTTCAGGAGCCATAATGGTTGCTACGGGTATCCTGGGCACGGGCTCGGCCCTGCCTGAGAAGGTCATCACCAATTTCGACCTCGAAAAAATGGTCGAAACTTCCGACAAATGGATCACGGAGCGCACCGGGATCAAAGAAAGGCGCCAGGCCGCTCCCAATGAAACCACTTCCACGTTGTCAGTGCAGGCGGCGCGCAAGGCGCTCGAAATGGCCGGCATCAACCCCCAGCAATTGGACCTGATAATTTGCTCGACGATTTCGCCCGACATGCCGTTGCCCGCCACAGCTTCCCTCATCCAGCGTGACCTGGGGGCCAGCACCTGCTGCGCTTTCGACCTGGCGGCTGCCTGCTCAGGATTTCTGTTCGGGCTGACGGTGGTGGACCAGTTTGTCAAAACAGGAAAGTCGAAATACGCCCTGGTAATCGGAGCCGAGCTGCTTTCCAGATATCTGGACTACCAGGACCGCGCCACCTGCGTGATCTTCGGGGACGGTGTCGCCGCCGGCGTGCTGGGAGCCGTCAACTCCTCTTCGGGCATTTTGGCTTCTGAAGTCCACACGAACGGCGCCTTCGCTGACCATCTTTACATTCCCGCGGGAGGGACGGCCCGGCCGGCAACTTGTGAAACGGTCCGGGGCCGGGAGCACTTCATCAAAATGCGCGGCAACGAACTGTTCAAAGTGGCCGTGCGCAGCCTGGAAGAAGTTTCACGGAGAGTGCTGGAGCAGGCGAACGTCCAGCCCGACGAGATTGACCTGTTTATCCCACACCAGGCCAACCAACGCAT
>DASSJE010000546.1:0-2244 GCA_035691365.1 Terriglobia bacterium | reverse complement strand
CGTTCGCATAGACACCTCCAGGGTTGTCTCTCTGGCGGAAGGATATCAGCCCTCCTGAGCCACCGCAAGCCCACTACCCTACTGAACAAGACCCACCTGACCTGACAAATCCGGGATCGCATGCCCCGGACTTCATGCATCGCCATGCCCCCGAATTTTCAGCGGCCCAACAGGTCGGCACCAGCTCTTCAATCAATAGATCGACTCCTTAAATGGGTTGGCTCGTGTTCACCATCCATGCATAGGTCAGCGTCGTCACAGGCAAGAACACAAACCCAAGTTGGAGTGGACCCCAATTTTGCGACAACCAGTTAACCCTCGAAAATCATTGAAAGGGGAAAATTGGAAAGATGAAGTCTCGAAGGAAGTTCACCAAGGAGTTTAAGCTGACGGCGATCCGCCGTCTGCAAGGCGGACAGAGCGTGGCGGAAGTGGCTCGGGCCCTGGAAGTGCACCCCAGCGAGCTGCACCGCTGGCGACACGAGCTGGAGGATCACGGGGAGAAGGCCTTTTCTGGCGTGGGGAAGAAGCGCGCCGAGGAGAGCCGGGTGGCTGAACTGGAACGGAAGGTCGGTCAGCAAACCCTGGAGATCGATTTTTTAAAAAGAGCCTTGCAGCATGTCGAGGAACAGCGCCTGCTGCGGGCACTCACCAACGGCGCGCCCTCTACCAGCACATCGAGGAAGAAGTGAAAACCGAAATTCAACTCGCCGTGAGCCAGATGTGCGGAATCACGGGGATCAGCCGGGCGGGCTACTACCGGTTCCTGGAACCGGAGAAGCCCTGTCCGGAGGATCTGAAGCTACGCGACGCCATGCACCAGTTGGCCTTGGAATGGCCGTGCTACGGCAGCCGGCGCATGGCCAAGGAGCTACGAGATCGAGGCTGGAAGGTCGGCCGCAAACGGGTGCAGCGGCTGATGCGGGAAGACAATCTACTGTGCGTGGCCAAGCGCAAGTTCATCTTCACCACCAACTCGGCGCACGGCTGTCCGGTCTATCCGAATCTGGCCAGGGAGATGGTGCTCAGCGGCGTGAATCAGTTATGGGTCGCCGACATCACCTACATCCGGCTGGAAGAGGAATTCGTGTACCTGGCGGTGATCCTGGATGCGTACTCGCGGCGGGTGATCGGTTGGCACCTGGAGGACACGCTCGCCGATTCGCTTTCGATCGCGGCGTTGCGGATGGCGTTGGCCCAGCGCCCTGTGCCGCCGGGGCTCGTGCATCATTCCGACCGCGGCGTGCAGTATGCCAGCGGCGACTATACGCAGGCGCTGAAAGACCACGGCATCACCATCAGCATGAGCCGCAAGGGTAACCCTTGGGATAACGCGGCCTGCGAGTCCTTCATGAAGACGCTGAAGTACGAAGAGGTCCATCGCTCCGAATACCGCAATCAGTCGGACGCTCGTGCCCGCATCGGCGAGTTCCTGGAACAGGTGTACAACGAAAAGCGCCTGCACTCGTCCTTGCAGTATCTGGCCCCGAACGAGTTTGAGCGCCGGTCGGCTTCCTCCCAGGAGGCGGCGTGAGTTTTCTGAGGCATGCGCGATCTATCGGTCCGATGGGCGTCACAACCCTTCTACCGGGGCAGGTGTGTGGGGCCTCCCGTTGGTCGGCCAGGGGGTGTTCGGTAAGGCGCGGCTTCTACACCGCGCCTTCCCTCATCGTCCGCGATGAGTACGCACCGGCTATCCCTTGGCGGGTTGCTCTCCAGCAGAGCCTGCCTCCGTTTCACCGGATGAGTCCATTCTGCTATGAAAGAATCTGCCGGTCGAGAGATTTTCAACGAACGGCGAACAGTGGGTTAACTGGTTGTCTCAGCCGAGGGGTCCACCCCACTCCGGGATCACCTGACGCTCCGCTGTCGCTCCATTGATCGCATCTTTCTCCAGGCGTACGTGCCCAGACTTCAGGCTGTGGGAGAGGTATGCACGTTTCTTCGGTGGCAACGGAAGTACCCGATTCCCTCTTCGGCTGCCTTTGGCAAAATCGGCGGCGCGTACGTAAAGGAGGTCTACGGCTTTGCGGAGGCAAACCACATCCCCGTCGTCCACTTTAAAAAGGGAGAGAAGAAAGAGGAAACAGCCCGTCCTTATCTGGAGGCCGCGGCGCGGGAACGTAAAGATCGGGTCGTGCTCAGTGGCATAGCGGTCTGGAGATCGTGGCCGCGGAAAGGACAGGAGAAGGCCCGCCATCCGCACATGGATTGGGGCCGCGAGATGGCATATATCAATCACTT
>DASSJE010000545.1:0-37913 GCA_035691365.1 Terriglobia bacterium | reverse complement strand
TTCCGCTTATTCCAGCGACTTCTCGCCCTCGTCGCTGAAGACGCTGGTGGGGCGGACCCTCGAAATGGCGCGTGAAACTTCCGAGGACCCGGCCAGCAGCCTGCCCGACCCCGCCTTGCTGGGCCGATACGATGGCGACCTGCAACTCTACTGCCCCGACGTTGCAGCGCTCTCCACCGAAGACCGCATCGCCATGGCTCGCCGCGCGGAAGAAGCGGCGATGGCCACTGACCCGCGCATCCGCAACTCCGAAGGCTCATGGTATGAGTCGAACGTGGGGACCAAGGTTTACGCCAGTTCGGCGGGATTTGTGGGCAGCTTTCGCGGCTCCTACGGCTCGGTGGCCGTTTCTCCCATCGCGCAGGCCGAACCCGGCGGCCCCATGGAACGCGACTACTGGTACGCTGTGGCTCGAAGCGTGGCGGCGCTGGAGAAACCAGAAGCCGTGGGACGTAAGGCGGCGGAACGTGCCCTGCGGCGCATGGGAGCGCGCAAGGTTTCAACCCGGCAGGTGCCGGTGGTGTTTGATGCTGAAACGGCCTCGTCGCTGGTGGGCCACATTTTTGGCGCCGTGCGCGGCGACGCCGTCTATCGCAAAGCAAGCTTTCTGACAGACAAGCTGGGCCAGCAGGTGGCCGGTGAAAACGTCACGGTGCTGGACGACGGACTGCGGCCGGGTGGCTTTGGCTCGCGCCCGTTTGATGACGAAGGCATCCCCGCTTCCACCACCACGGTGATCGAGCGCGGCGTGCTGAAGAGCTATCTGCTGAACTCTTACGCCGCCAACAAGCTGGACTTGAAAACCACCGGCAACGCCTCGCGAGGGTTGGCGGGCGCGCCGAGCGTCGGCCCCAAAAATCTTTACCTCGTGCCCGGCATGCATTCACCTGAAGAGATCATCCGCTCGGTCAAAGACGGCTTCTACGTGACGGAACTGATCGGCTTCGGCGTGAACGTCGTGACGGGCGACTACTCGCGCGGCGCCGCCGGGCTGTGGATTGAAAACGGCGAACTCACTTATCCCGTCCATGAAGTCACCATCGGAGGCACCCTGCAGGACATGCTGAATCACATTGAAATGATCGGCAACGACCTGGAATTCCGGCGCAGCGTCACTTCCCCCACGCTGCGGGTGGGCGGCCTGACCGTGGCGGGCGCCTAGGCACGGTTCTCAACCTCAGCCGCGAGGCGTGGCATAATACAACGCGTATGCACAGGAATCAACGCTCAAGTTCATCAGCAAACCGTCCGCTCCCTGCCCTGGCGGCAGCGACATCTATTGCTTTTGCGCTTGCGGCGCTGGCAGGATGCGGCGGCAGCCCCAGGCAAGCGGCAAAATCCGCTCCTACGCCGGAGGAGACGGCGTATCTCCAGAACATTCAGGTAACGCCCGGCCAGGCTGAATCCGCGCAGAACTTTTTGCAGCACACCGTGACCACTGTCCATGGCACGGTAGCCAACCACGGCAACAAGGCTGTCCTCTATCTTGAAATTAGCCTGACGTTTTCCGACATCGAAGGCAAGCCTATCGAACAGAGAACGGACGCTCCTATCAGCGGCGGCACCCCTCCTTTGAAGCCAGGAGAGGCACGGGCTTTCCAGGTGTCATTCGATCAAGTGCCCGCAGTGTGGAACCAGGCGCCGCCGCAGATGGTGCCGAAGCGGGTTATCCTTGCGGGGGAATAAAGACTGTGCCCTTACCGGCGAAAGGTGCTGGGCTGAAGCCCGGCGCTACAAACCCCAAATCGTCCAGCGCCGTTCAGCGCCCGACTCCCAGGCGCGCGACAAGCGGTTCCGGCAGGCCTGCCGCGCGCATCTTTTTCTGGGTTTCCGCCTGGTTGTAGGAGGTGCGATAGAAGTCCACGCACTCCCGGTCGAAATCGAGGATGGCAAACGACGCGCGAGAGTCGCCGTCACGGGGCTGGCCGATGGAACCGGGGTTGAGAAGAAATCGCGCGTCCTCCTGCAAAGTAACGACGGCAGGTCGGGCATCCTGGATGGCGGACAGAGCGACGGGCCGAATCGGCTTGTTCGGGGTGAGCTTAAACCCGCCCTGGTGATGGCTGTGGCCGAAAAAAACCAGCGGAGAGTCCGTCGATTGGAACGCTTGGACGGCGCCCGTCGAATCAAAGATATATTCGTCCTCGTCGAAGGGCGAACCGTGGACCAGCTCGATGCCATCCACCTGGACCGGCCCTTGGGGAAGGTTGCGCAGGAACTCCAAATGCCCGGGTGTCAGTTGGGTGCGGGTCCACTCCGAGGCTGCACGCGCCAGGAAGTTGAAGTCCTCGGTGTCCATCAGCCCGCAGCAGGCCTTGTCGTGATTGCCGCGCACAATCACTTTAGCAAGCGGTTGGATGCGGCTGATCACCGCGTTGGGGTCGGGCCCGTAACCTACCAGGTCGCCCAAACACAGGACCTCGTCGTACTTGCCCTCTGCCACTGCAAGAGATTTCTCAAGCGCCTCGAGGTTCGAATGGATGTCACTCAGAACGAGGTACCGCAACCCAACCTCCATTGCTGATTATAACCTCCTGGTCCCAGGGTCATGAAGCCATCGTCCTTCAATCGGACCTTTCGATGGCGTGGCTGCCGGGCGGCTCATGCGCCCATCAACTCAGGTCCCATCCCCCTCAGCCCAGTCGATCCAAACCCTGTTTTCGAACCGCGACGGGGACACGTTTTGGTATACTTCTTGGCATCAACGTTCGCGCAGCAGAGTAATCGGGCCGGACATCATGGCATCGCTGTTGAATTAGAGTCCGAGGTCCTTATGCTCACTTTTCTGCTTGCTTTGGCATTATCCATCAGCGGATCGCAGGCAGGTGGCCAGGCGCGTGACGCCGAAGCCATCGCGGCGGCAAAGCACGCCAGCGCACACAGGCTTGATCCATCACTGCCGGAGAAGTCGCTCGCCCAATGGCTGCGGGATGTGGCCGGGCCCAAGGCTCCGATTGCCTGGGAAGTGAACGACTGCGGCGAGCAGACGGGGAACCCCGAAGCGGATAAAGGCCGCGACTTCCCTGTGTGTGCTGAGGCGCAGGTCGCACTGCGGGGAAAACGAACACTGTATGTCTCCTTCAGCGTGGGCACACTCAAGACCGGAGTCCGCGCCGGTTCCGTCCAGTTTGCATATGCGGTGATTGTTCCGCCGGCGGGCCCGGCCAAATCGATCAGCAAGCTCTCACAAGTGCCCAGTGCAATCAAGGGGGCGCCATAGCGGCCGCACGGTTAGCCGGTTCCTGTCGCTGATGCTGGGAGCCCCTTCCGGTCCATATTTGAAATGAATTGATTTCGATATGGCCGCAGTGTATCTTACCCGCAGGGGTATCCAAATTAATCATTGCGGATGCAGACCAATGCGTCCGTGTGTTCAGCAGGGCAAAAAGTCCCGGCTGAGGAGGAGAACGTATGGCATCAACACCGCAAGTGGGGACGCCGCAAGCGGCGGCACAGCCGAACCCGGGACTGGTTTTTGAAACTCTCAACGCTTACGTGCGCACGGCGGCGCTCCGCACAGCCATTGACCTGGACCTGTTCCGTGCCATCGGCGAGGGGCCTGGCGACGTCGCGTCTCTGGCGAAGCAGTGCTCCGCGTCCAAACGGGGCATTCGCATTTTGTGTGATTATTTGACCATTTTAGGCTTCCTGAACAAGGAAGACAGCCATTACAAGCATACGCCCACCAGCGCGGCATTTCTCGACCCGCGCTCACCGGCATGCCTGGCCTCAATCTCACGCTTTATTGGAAATCCCGCCATGCGTGAACCTTACGATCATCTCACCGAGATTGTCCGTAATGGCACGACTGTGCTACCAGGCCAAGGTTCTGTTGAGCCGGAAAATCCCATCTGGGTGGAATTCGCGCACAGTATGGCGCCCATGATGGCTCCCCTGGCCGCGCCCCTCGGTTCCCTCGCCCTGAACGGCAACAACGGCCCGGCCAAAGTGCTTGACATTGCGGCGGGCCATGGCCTGTTCGGAATAGAAGTGGCCAAGCAGAATCCCCACGCCCACATCGTCGCCGTCGACTGGGCACCCGTGCTGGAAGTGGCGCATGCCAATGCGCAGAAGGCGCGCGTGGCCGACCGGTGGAACAAGCTGCCCGGCAGCGCCTTTGACGTGGAATACGGCGGGCCCTATGACGCGGCGCTGCTCACCAACTTCCTGCACCATTTCGATCCGCCCACCAACGTCGGATTGCTGAAGAAGGTCCACGCGGCGCTAAAGCCCGGCGGCCGCGCGGCGACACTTGAATTCGTGCCGAACGAAGACCGCGTTTCACCGCCCATGTCTGCCGGCTTCAGTATGATCATGCTGGCCGGCACACCTTCAGGCGACGCCTATACCTTCCGGGAACTGGAGTCGATGTATCATGGCGCCGGTTTCGGCACGGTGACTTCGCACCCGATTCCGCAATCGCCGCACACAGTTGTGGTGGGGGTGAAGTAAACCCGGCTAAGTGCGACTGGGGAAACCAGGCGAAACGGATACCAGGGCCCGGTGCATGGCGACCGCGTCGGGCCTCTCTTGCGTTTGAAAGACGCTCGTCATACCTGGCCTCTTTTCCCTGTGGCCTCTGTGAGCTTTTCTCTGCGCCCTCTGTGTTAAAGCTCTTCCAGCTCTCCTGAATACCGAAAAAGCTTTCAACACAGAGGACTTAGAGGCAGCACAGAGCACGCAGAGTTCCCGCCCGCGCTCTCCTTGCGGCTTTTTGAGCGGATATGTTAACTTCAATAAGTTCAAGACATGGCGGGATTTCGGACTGAGCAGGCGGCTCCATGATTGCAAGCTACAAAGGCGTTTTCCCTCGCGTGGCCGAAGCGGTGTTTATTGCCGCAAGCGCTGACCTGATCGGCGACGTTGAAATTCACCAGAATGTCAGTATCTGGTACCAGGTGGTGCTGCGCGGCGATATCGCGCCGATTCGCGTGGGAAGGCACACCAACATCCAGGATGGGTCCGTGCTTCACAGCGTGACCGGCGTGCCCGTCAACGTGGGCGAATGGGTAACGGTGGGCCATCGCGCCATCCTGCATGGATGCACCGTTGAGGATCATTGCCTGATCGGCATGGGTGCCATAGTGCTGAACGGCGTCCGGGTGGGCGAGGGGTCGATTGTGGCGGCGGGAGCGCTGGTGCTGGAGGACACGGTGATCCCGCCGGGTAGCCTTTACGCGGGCGTGCCCGCGAAGATGAAACGAAAACTGAATGATGAGGACCGTGCTTTCATTGACGCGCACGCCGGACATTACCTGGAATACAAGCAAATCTATCTGGCTGAAACCGGAAAAAAGACGGCGCCCTGAATTGGCCGAGCAAGCCCGGAGGAAAGCAACCCGAAGAACATCGGAACTCAGTCATCGTGCCCAGAAAGAACGAATTAATCCAATCCGTGAAAGGTACGCGTGACCTGCTACCCGGCGAAACGCCGTTGTGGCAGCGCGTGGAGGAGGAAGCTCGCAAGGTTTTTGCGGCGTACAACTTTCGCGGAATCCGCACGCCCATCCTGGAGCAGACTCCGCTGTTTGCCCGAAGCGTGGGAGCGGACACCGACATTGTCTCGAAAGAAATGTTCACCTTCGATGACCGCGACAGCGGGTCGCTGACTCTCCGCCCGGAGGCCACGGCTTCGGTCGTGCGTGCTTACATCGAGCACAGCCTTTACAACGAGCCGGGCATCCAGAAGCTTTATTACTTCGGCCCCATGTTTCGTCGCGAGCGGCCGCAAAAGGGCCGCTACCGGCAGTTCTACCAGATCGGCGCTGAAGTGCTGGGATCCGATCATCCGGCCATTGACGCGGAAGTGCTGGAAATGCTGGTGCTGCTGCTCGAGCGGCTGGGGTTGACGGAATTCAAGCTGTTGATCAACTCCGTCGGCTGCACCAAATGCCGGCCCGAGTATCTGAAAATTCTGCGGAAGGCGCTCGATGAGGTGAAGGCCCGCTTGTGCGAGGATTGCCAGCGGCGCGCCACAACCAATCCTCTGCGCGTGCTCGACTGCAAGGTAGAAGCCGACCAGCCCATCATCGAAGGGCTGCCCAAAATCATCGACCACCTGTGTCCGGAATGCCGCCAGCACTTCGATTCCGTCACCATGGAGCTGAAGCAGCGTGGTGTTGCATTTGAAATTATGCCGCGGCTGGTGCGCGGGCTTGATTACTACACGCGGACAACGTTTGAAATCACCAGCGGATTGCTGGGGGCCCAGAATGCGCTGCTGGGCGGCGGTCGCTACGACGGACTGAGTGAAATGCTGGGTGGGCCGCCGGCTCCGGGCTTCGGGTTTGCCATTGGCCAGGACCGTCTGGTGCTGACCGTGCAAGCGACTGCGGCGTTGAGGCTTGACCGGCCGCTGGCCGTTTATGTGGCCTGGATGGGCGAATCCACGCGCGAAGCGGCCACTCTGCTTGCCCGCGAGTTGCGACGGGCGGGCATGGGAACAGAAATCAGCTATCAGCCCATCAAGCTGAAAAAGGCGATGGGAACGGCCAGCAGGCTCCAGTCGCAGTACACCATCATCATCGGCGAAGCAGAGGCTGCAAGCGGAACCTATCAGGTGAAAGACATGCGCACCGGCGAGCAGCAAAGCGTGCTCGCGGCGGAAATCATCGGCTTCCTGAAAGAGAAGCTGCGCGAAGCTCCACAGGCGGAAAGTCAACTGCTGGAACACAAATGACGGAAAGGAAAGGTAAGGACCCACTTTGGCACTCGATTTACTTGGCGAACGGCGAAGAACACACCATTGCGGCGAATTGCGAAAAAGCCACTCCGGCCAGAAGGTTTTTTTGGCGGGCTGGGTGGCGCGGCGACGCGACCTGGGCAATCTGATCTTTCTCGACCTGCGCGACCACACGGGCGTAGTGCAGGTGGTGGTGAACGCGGAACTCAGTCCGGAAGCCCACGCGAAGGCGGAGCAGATTCGCACGGAATACGTGGTGGGCGTGGAAGGCGAGGTGGTGTTGCGGTCGCAGGATACCGTGAACCCGCAGATCGCGACGGGCGAAGTGGAAGTGAAAACCAGCGCGCTTCTGCTGCTGAACGAAGCCAGAACGCCGCCCTTCCCCATTGAGGATGAAACGCGCACGGCCGAAGACACTCGCCTTCGCTACCGCTATCTCGACCTGCGCCGCACCCGCATGCAGCGCAACATCCGACTGCGCCACCAGGTCTGCCTGGAAACGCGCGAGCACATGGGCGGGCACGGCTTCATCGAGATCGAAACGCCTTTCATGACGCGCTCGACACCCGAAGGCGCGCGCGATTATCTGGTGCCCAGCCGCGTCCGCCAGGGACATTTTTACGCCCTGCCGCAGTCGCCACAATTGTTCAAGCAGTTGCTGATGATCGGCGGCTTCGACCGCTATTTCCAGATTGTCCGCTGCTTCCGCGACGAAGACTTGCGCGCCGACCGCCAGCCCGAATTTACTCAGATCGACGTGGAGATGGCCTTCCCGACGCGCGAGGAACTCTTCAGCATTATCGAAGGCCTGATGCAAAAGCTGCTGGCGCTGGTGGACGTCAAAATCGAGATTCCCTTCGCCCGGCTGGCGTACGACACGGCGATGGAGAAGTACGGCTCCGACAAGCCGGACCTGCGCTTCGGCCTGGAATGGAAACGCCTCGAACTCCCCGACGGCAAATTGAACGCCGTGAAAGGTTTTCAACTGGCCAAGGCATTGCGCGTTCCTGGGACGGCAGCAAAAATCTCCCGCAGCCAGTTTGACCGCTACCAGGAAACTCTGAAACAGATGGGAGCAGCGAACAGCGCGTATCTCACCGTGACGGAAGCGGGCATCCAGTCGCGAATGAGCAAAGCCCTGGGCGATGACGGCCTTCATGCCATTGCCGCGGCAACGGAAGCGCAGGCGGGCGATCTGGTGGTCCTGCTGGGCGCCGAGTCGGACTCGGTGGAAAACCTGCGCGGGCTCGGGCAGGCATCGGGCTGGCTGCGGCTGGAACTCGCCAGCAAGTTTGAACTGATCAAACCCGGCCTGTGGAAGTTTGCCTGGGTTGTCGACTTCCCCATGTTCGATTACGACAGGAACGAGAAGCGCTATGCGGCCGTGCACCACCCGTTTACTTCGCCGCGGGAAGAAGACCTGGATAAGCTGGAATCGGACCCGGGCAGTATCAAGGCGCTGGCCTATGACCTGGTGCTGAACGGCAGCGAGATTGGCGGGGGCTCGATTCGTATGCACCGGCCCGACATCCAGAAGCGCGTGTTCCGCGTGCTGGGCCTGAGCGATGAAAAAGCCCGCGAACGGTTCGGGTTCTTTATGGACGCGCTGGAATACGGAGCGCCGCCTCACGGCGGCATCGCACTGGGAGTTGACCGCATCGTGGCGCTGCTGGCGGGCGAATCGAGCATCCGCGAGGTGATCGCCTTCCCCAAGACCGCCAGCGCCACGGACCTGATGTGCGACGCCCCCGCAACCGTCGACTCCGACCAGCTCAATGAACTGGGGCTGAAAATTGTGAAGCATTGATTTCAGGCTTCGGGGGCTGAAGCCCCTGAGCCGGCGGTGCCCGGTAACGTCGGAGCTAAAGCTCCGACCCCCTAAGGAAGAACGGTCATTGCAGGAGCAGGTTAGGAGTCCGGACCTTTAACCTCATGCTTTAGACAATGAACCCCGGCCGTGGTTGAGGCTTTCAGGAGGTCGGACCTTTAACCTCATGCTTTGGACAATGAACCTTGGCCGTGGTTGAGGCTTTCAGGAGGTCGGACCTTTAACCTCGTGCTTTGGACAATGAACCCCGGCCGTGGTTGAGGTTTTCAGGAGGTCGGACCTTTAGGTCCGGCAAAGCAAGAGCCAGAGAGAAAAGGGGCTTCAGCCCCTGAAGCTAAAAACAAACTACCGCTAATCCCCATGTCTGTGATTCGCATCCTTCCCGAAGCCGTCGCCAACAAGATAGCGGCGGGCGAAGTGGTCGAGCGGCCGGCTTCCGTTGCCAAGGAGCTGGTGGAGAACTCGATTGACGCCGGGGCAAATTCTGTCGAGGTCCGCGTGGAGAGCGGCGGCAAGCGCCTGATCCGCGTGGCCGACGATGGTTGCGGCATGACGCGCGACGACGCGCTGCTCGCCTTCGAACGCCACGCCACCAGCAAGATCACCTCCGCGGACGACCTGGACGCGATTGCGACTTTGGGTTTTCGCGGCGAAGCCCTGCCCTCCATCGCGGCCGTTTCTCGCCTGACGATCGAGACCCGCCACGCTTCGGAGGACGCCGGCACGCGCATGGAATTTGCCGGCGGCAAGCTGCACGACGTCAGAGAGATTGCGCGGCCCTGCGGCACCACCATCGACGTTGCAAACCTTTTTTACAATGTTCCGGCGCGCCGCAAGTTTCTGCGCTCGGAATCCACCGAGCTCGGCCACATCGCCGGCATGGTAACGCACTACGCCCTGGGCCATCCCGACAAAGCGTTCCGGCTGGAATCGATGTCGAATGAAATCCTGAAAGTCTCGCCGGTCGCCAGCCATCGCGAACGCATCTACCAAGTGATGGGCGCAAAACAGCTCGAGCAACTGGTGGAGTTCGGGCCGGTGGAGCGCCAGTTTCTGCCGGCGTCCGCTGGTCTGAACATGGATGAGGAAACGGAGCCAAATGCCGAGGCGGAGGCGCCGCCGATATTCAGGATTTCAGGCTTCGTCTCGCGGCCGGAAGTCCACAAACTGAACCGCAACCAGATTTACTTTTTTGTCAGCCGGCGCCTGATCCGCGACCGGCTGGTGCTGCACGCGCTCAACGAGGCCTATCGCAATATTCTGCCGGCGGGAATCTTTCCGGTAGCGATGATTTTTCTGGACATGCCGCCGGGCGAAGTGGACGTGAACGTCCATCCCTCCAAAGCCGAGGTACGCTTCCGCCGCTCGTCTTTTGTGCACGACCTGATTCGCGACACAGTTCTCCAGGCACTGATGTCTTCCCGGCCCGTGCCCGCTTTTCCGGTGCCGAGACGCCCGGACGTGGATGAACAAACGGGTTCGCCCGTTCGAGGCCGTGAAACTCACGCTGGGCAGCAGGAGCAACGCAACTGGACACCCCCGCGAGGTTCCAGTGACTGGGCGCAGCCAGAAGGGTCGCGGGAATCGTTCGGTGCGGCATCGGCCAGGAGTTTTCAGCTTTCCGCTCCGCGGCCGGCGCCAACAACTGGATACCTGCCGCTGGTGGAAGCAGCGCTGGACCTTTACACGCCCGCGGAGCCGGAGTCCTGCCCGGCCGGATACGCCGAGGTGGAAACCACCGGCCCCGCAAACCGCTCCGGCGAGCTCCCATCAGACCTGTTGCCCCTGGGCCAGGTGCGGTCGAGCTTCATCATCGCCACAAACCCGGAAGGGCTGTGGATCATCGACCAGCATGTGGCGCACGAACGCGTCCTGTTTGAGCAGCACCTGCGCAACCGGCAGGCGAGCACAATTGAAGGGCAGCGCCTGCTGATTCCCATTGTGGCAGACCTGCAACCCGAACAGCGCGTGGTCTATGAAAGCATCGCTGCGGAGTTCACCGCCAACGGTTTTGAGGTGGAACCCTTCGGCCAGGGAAGCGTGGCCGTGAAAGCCGCGCCGGCCGATATCGCCGCGGACGACGTGGAAAGTTTGGTGCGTGAAATCCTGGACGGCGTGGGACGCGAAGCGCGGGCGCTTTCACTCAACGAGCTGCGGCGCAGCATTGCCGCCACTGTGGCCTGCCACGCGGCCATCAAGGTCAACATGGCGCTCGATCAGGAAAAGATGAGTTGGCTGCTGCTGGAGTTGAGCAAAACGGAATGCCCAATGTCCTGCCCGCATGGGCGGCCCATCGTCCTGCGCTACGACATGAAGGAAATTCAGAAAGCTTTTAAGCGAATCTGAAGATCATCGGAGCGGTGCGGCATCGAACGGCAGGCTTCTCCGTGCTCTCTGTGCCATACAAAAGACTGAACACAGAGGACACGGAGTCTCTGTGATCTCCGTGTTCAATCCTTGAAACAGAAAGAGCCTTTACAAATTCAAACCGGAACGAAACGCAACGCGACCAGACACCACGAAAGCAGACGGGAAAATGATGACTGAACCTCTCATCATTGCCATTGACGGCCCGGCGGGTGCCGGGAAAAGTACTGTGGCGCAGATGGTGGCGCGGCGGCTGGGCCTGGCGTATGTGGATAGTGGAGCCACTTACCGGGCCGCAGCGCTCAAGGTATTGGAGTCCGGAGTGGCGCTTGAAAATGATGAAGCCATCGTCCGTGTTGTGGCTGCGGCGGATATCCGGTTTGAGCCACACGGGCCACGGCCCCAGGTGGTGCTGGACGGGAAGGACGTGACCACAAAAATCCGCAGCGCAGAGGTGACACAGGCTGCGTCACGCGTTTCGCGCCTGCCAGCCGTTCGCAAAAAGATGGTTGCGCTGCAACGGTCGATGGTGCAGCATCCGGGCGTGGTGATGGACGGCCGCGACATCGGAACAGTGGTGTTTCCCGGCGCTCCGCTCAAGATCTTCCTCAGAGCTGACCCTGACGAGCGCGCCCGCCGAAGGTTCCAGCAGGATGAAGAAAACGGCCGGCCGTCAAGCTTGAAAAAGATTCTGGCGGAAATTTCCAGCCGCGATCAGAGGGATGCGGAAAGACAGGCTTCGCCGCTGGTGGCCGCCGAAGATGCCGCCGTCATTGATTCCACTCAACTATCGGCTGAAGAAGTTGTTGAGAAGATCCTGGAACTCGCACGCGATAAAGGGTTACTGTAGCGGCTGCTTTAGGCCGCTATGAAAGAATAGCTCAGACGACCGCTACCGTCCAGGCGGTGGGGTAAACCCGCAGCTACCTTCCGCCGTTGGACATGGAAGCCAGGAACTCGCCGTTGGTCTTGGTTTTGGACAGCTTGTCGATGATAAGTTCCATCGACTCGACGGGCGACAGCGGGTTCAGAACCTTGCGCAACACCCAGATGCGGTTGAGTTCGTCCTTCGGCACCAGAAGTTCTTCTTTCCGCGTGCCCGACTTGTTGATTTCGATGGCCGGGAAGACGCGCTTGTCCACCAGTTTGCGGTCAAGGTGAACTTCCATGTTGCCGGTGCCTTTGAACTCTTCAAAGATCACATCGTCCATGCGGCTGCCGGTATCGATCAGCGCCGTGGCGATGATGGTTAGGCTACCGCCTTCCTCGATGTTGCGGGCCGAACCAAAAAACCGCTTGGGGCGCTGGAGAGCGTTGGAATCAACGCCGCCGGAAAGCACTTTGCCGGAGGGTGGAACCACCGTATTGTAGGCGCGCGCCAGGCGGGTGATGGAATCCAGCAGAATGACGACGTCGCGCTTGTGCTCCACCAGCCGCTTGGCCTTTTCAATCACCATTTCGGCCACCTGCACATGGCGGGCGGCGGGCTCGTCGAACGTGGAGCTGATCACCTCGCCTTCCACGGTCCGCTGCATGTCGGTCACTTCTTCCGGCCGCTCGTCAATCAGCAGAACGATCAGGGTGACTTCCGGATGGTTGGCAGTGACGGAATTAGCGATGGTCTGCAGCAGCATCGTCTTGCCGGTGCGCGGCGGAGATACGATGAGGCCGCGCTGTCCCTTGCCGATGGGCGTCAGCAGGTCGAGCACGCGTCCTGAGATATTGTCTTTGTTGGTTTCCAGGCGCAGCCGTTCCTGCGGATAGAGCGGGGTGAGGTTGTCAAAAAAGATCTTGTTGCGCGCCTCGTCGGGAGGTTCAAAGTTAATGGCCTCCACCTTGATCAGGGCGAAGTAGCGCTCGCCCTCCTTGGGCGGGCGGATCTGGCCGGAGACGGTGTCGCCGGTGCGCAGATCGAACTTGCGAATCTGCGACGGTGAAACATAGATGTCATCCGGGCCCGGCAGATAGTTGTAGTCGGGCGCGCGCAGGAATCCAAAGCCGTCCGGCAGACATTCCAGCACTCCTTCTGAAAAGATGAGCCCCGCCTTCTCGGTCTGCGCCTGGAGGATCTTGAAGATCAGCTCCTGCTTGCGCATGCCGGTGGCCCCGGCCACTCCCAGGTCTTTGGCCACCTGGGTGAGCGTGGCAATATTCATTTCCTTCAGCTTGGCAATATCGAGGATTTCACTGTCTTTCAATTCCTCGATCTTTTCTTCCTGCACATCAATCGGCTTTTCTTCCTGTTTTTTGGACGGCATATTACTCTCTCAATTCAATTTAATTTAGGACCCTGCGTCAGAATTTCAGCTTCAGGACCGGGATCAACTCCGCTGATTGGATTTTTCCTTGATGACACCAGAAAGTGAATTGCGCGGCACATTAAGGCAAGTCAGCAGAATCCAGAACGGTAGTGCTCCCGGCAGTGGCTTTGAGATTAATCAATCCGAGTTGGCTTGAATTGATGCTACTTACTGATGCAGCGAGAAATACTCCATTCTCATCCTGGGTGAGCCTGCAATTCCAAGGTGAATGTCGGCACGTCCCGTGCCGGACTACTGTTCAATCTGCGACGCCGTTCCCTTTATCTTTCCCGCAGCCTCAGCACCGGCAGGCTGCGGCGGGGTCCAGCTACCGCGGGAACCGTGGGCGGCAAAACTCTCAGTTGGTCAGCGATTCGCGGTCTGATTCAATTGTCGAGTCAAGCCTCCTGGCATCTTCCGGCTCCGCCGCCAGAGCGGCGATTCCTTCAATCTTCCGTTCCAGGGCCAGGTCCAGCACTTCATCCATCGTCTCGACAAAACGGACTGCCAGGTCCTCCTGAACATTCTCGGGAATCTCGGAAAGGTCCTTTTCGTTGTCGCGGGGCAGCAGCACGGTGCGGATGCCGGCGCGATGGGCCGCCAGAATCTTCTCCTTCACTCCACCAATCGGCAGCACCTTGCCGCGCAGGGTGATTTCGCCGGTCATGGCAATATCGCGGTCCACGGGAATCTTGGTCAGGGCGCTCACCATGGCCGTCGCCAGGGTGATCCCCGCAGAGGGCCCGTCTTTCGGAATGGCCCCTTCAGGAATATGGATATGGATATCCACACGGCGATAAAAGTCCGCCGGCAGCCCCAGCCGCGAAGTCCTGGAGCGCACGTAACTCAGCGCCGCCTGCGCGGATTCCTGCATCACGTCGCCCAGTTTGCCGGTCAGGGTCTGTTTGCCCTTGCCCGTCATCACGGTGGCCTCGATGCTCAGGATCTGGCCGCCCACCTCTGTCCACGCCAAGCCGGTGGCCAAGCCCACTTCATTCTTCTCTTCCGCCTTGGTATCGCGGAACTTGATAACGCCCAGGAATTCGCGAAGATCGTCCTGCTTCACCACAATCTCAAGCGCGTGGCCTTCCTGCACGACTTTCCGCGCAACCTTGCGGCTGATGTTGGCGATTTCGCGTTCCAGGTTGCGGACGCCGGCCTCCCGCGTGTAATTGCGGATGATGCCCACAATCGCGTCGTCTTCAAACTTCAGGTTCTGCTCCTGCAGGCCGGTGGCTTCGCGCTGCTTGGGCACCAGGAAGCGCTTGGCAATTTCCAGCTTTTCCTGTTCCGTGTAACCGGAAAGGCGCAGGATCTCCATCCTGTCCTGCAGCGGCTGCGGAATGGTATGGATAACATTCGCGGTGGTGATAAAGAAAACTTTGGAGAGGTCGTATTCAACGTCCAGGTAATGGTCCGAAAAGGTGTCGTTCTGCTCAGGGTCGAGAACTTCCAGCAGCGCCGCGGAGGGATCGCCGCGAAAGTCCATGCTCATCTTATCCACTTCATCCAGCAGGAACACCGGATTCACCGTCCCCGCCTTCTTCATCATCTGCAGGATCTGGCCGGGCAGCGCGCCGATATACGTCCGGCGGTGGCCGCGGATCTCGGCTTCGTCCCGGACGCCGCCCAGTGACAGCCGCACAAACTTTCTGCCCGTTGCGCGGGCGATGGAACGTCCCAGAGAGGTTTTTCCAACTCCCGGAGGCCCCACAAAGCAGAGGATGGAACCGCGCGGGGTCTTCACCAACTGACGCACTGCCAAAAACTCCAGGATGCGCTCCTTGATCTTCTCGAGGCCATAGTGGTCTTCGTTCAGGATCTTTTCAGCGCGCCGGATGTCGCGAATTTCCTTCGACTTCTTTTTCCAGGGCACAGCCAGCAGCCAGTCGAGGTAGTTGCGTGAGACGGTGGACTCAGCGGACATGGGCGGCATCAACTCCAGCCGCTTGATTTCGCTCATGGCTTTCTCGTAGGCGTCTTTCGTCATGCCCGCGTTTTCGATCTTCTTTTTCAGTTCGTCGATCTCGCTCTTTTCATTGCGCCCAAGTTCTTTCTGGATGGCTTTGATCTTTTCGTTCAGGTAGTACTCGCGCTGCGCGCGTTCCATCTGGCGCTTCACGCGGCCCTGGATGGAGCGGTCGACGTTCAGCTTCTCAATCTCAATATCCAGAATGTCCGCGAGGCGCGTCAGGCGGTCGACCGGATCGAACAGTTCCAGGAGTTCCTGCTTTTCCTCGATGCTGATGCTGAGGTTGGCGGCCACCGTGTCGGTGAATTTACTGATCTCGTCCACCTTGGCGGCGGCGATCATGGTCTCATAATTCAGGCTTTGCGACAGCTTCACGTACTGCTCGAAAAGCGAAATCACCCGCTGAACCAGCTGTTCCAGGCTGGGCGTGCTCACGATTCTGTAGGTAACGGTCTTTACGCTGGCGCGGAAGTAGCCTTCCTCACTGGAAACCTTCTGGATCTTCCCGCGCTCGGTGCCTTCCACCAGCACCTTGATGTTGCCGTCGGGCAGCTTCAGGCTCTGGATGATGTTGGCGATGGTCCCCACCTGGTAAATGTCATTCGGTTTGGGGTCGTCCACGGAGGCGTCATGCTGGGTGGCAAGAAAGATCTTCTTGTCACCGGCCAGCGCCTCTTCCAGCGCCCGGATAGAACTCTCACGCCCCACTACGAACGGCGTCATCATATAAGGGAAGATGACCACGTCGCGAATGGGCATCATGGGTAGAATGCGTGTATCGCCTTTTTCCCGGCCTGAAAACATAGCAGAATCCATTAACTTGCCTTTTCGAATAGAGATGGGTCAAAAAGAATCTCGTGCTTCAGAACCATTTCTTCCGTCACCACAAACTCCCGGACGGTGCGCTGACTGGGTAAATGATACATCAAGTCGAGCATCAGGTCTTCCAGGATCATGCGAAGACCCCTCGCTCCCAGCTTGCGCTGCAGGGCATGGCTGGCAATCGCCATCAGAGCGCCCTCGGTGAACTTCAGCTTTACATTCTCATATTCAAACAGACGCTGGTACTGCCGCACAAGCGCATTCTTGGGTTCGGTCAGGATTTCCACCAGCGCTTTCTCGTCCAGATCTCCCAGAACGCTGATCACAGGGAGCCGTCCCACGAACTCCGGAATCAGGCCGTACTGAATCAGGTCAACCGGCTGCGCCTGCTCCAGCATCTCGATATTCCGGCGTCCCGGCAGCGCATTCTGCGCCTCCTCCGGACTATGGAACCCCAGGGATTTCTTCCCGGTGCGCCGCTCCACTATTTTCTCCAGCCCCACAAACGCTCCGCCACAGATGAACAGAACGTTGGTCGTGTCCACGGGAGTGAACTCCTGGTGCGGGTGCTTGCGGCCGCCTTGCGGAGGCACGTTGGCCACCGTCCCTTCCAGGATTTTCAACAATGCCTGCTGCACGCCCTCGCCTGAAACGTCGCGCGTAATGGAAGGATTTTCATCCTTGCGCGACACCTTGTCGATTTCATCGATATAGATAATTCCCTGCTGCGCCCGTTGAACGTCGCCCTGGGCGTTCTGCAGCAGCTTCAGGATAATGTTTTCCACGTCTTCGCCCACATAGCCCGCTTCCGTCAGGGTGGTGGCGTCGACAATCGCAAAAGGAACTTCCAGCAGGCGCGCCAGCGTCTGTGCCAGCAGCGTTTTGCCCGTCCCGGTAGGCCCGATCAGCAGGATGTTGGACTTGGTAAGTTCAACATCGTTGCGCACTTTGGCCAGCATAATGCGCTTGTAGTGGTTGTAAACCGCAACGGCCAGCTTCTTCTTGGCCTTGTCCTGGCCAATAACGTACTCATCCAGAAACCGTTTCACTTCCGCCGGACGCGGCAGCTTGGCTTCCACCGTGGGCACGCGTTCAGCCTGGTCCTCTTCAAGGATCGTGTTGCAGATCGCTACGCACTCGTCACAGATATAAGCTCGGGGATGATCGCCTGGGGAAGATATTAACTTGCCTACTGCGTCCTGGGTTTTCTGGCAGAATGAGCAACGAAGTATTTCTTCTGAAACTAATCGTTTCAAGTAAGGTCGCCTCCGTTATTTGTGCTTCTCGATAATCTCATCAACGATGCCATACTCCCTGGCCTGCTGTGCATTCATCCAGAAATCACGCTCCACGTCGCGTTCGACCTTCTCGAGCGGCTGGCCGGTGTGTTTGGCCATAATTTCATTCAATCCTGCCCGCACCCGCAGGATTTCGCGCGCATGAATATCAATATCGGTAGCCTGCCCGGACAACCCTCCCATGGTCGGCTGATGGATCAGCACCCGCGAGTTGGGCAGCGCAAAACGTTTGCCGTGGGTGCCGGCTGAAAGCAGCAGGGCCGCCACGCTGGCCGCCTGCCCGATGCAGATGGTGGCCACGTCGGGCCGGATAAACTGCATCGTATCGTAAATGGCCATTCCCGCCGTCACCACGCCGCCGGGCGAATTGATGTAGAGTGAGACATCCTTTTCCGGGTCCTCGGCTTCCAGGAAAAGCAGCTGCGCCGTCACCAGATTGGCCACATTATCATCAATCGGGGTCCCGATGAAAATGATATTATCGCGGAGCAACCGGGAATAAATGTCGTAAGCCCGCTCGCCACGGTTCGTCTGCTCAACCACCATTGGAATCAACGTCATCGCTGGTCCATTCATGCTCATCGGCGCTCCCTGCCGCTACCCTCCGGCCTGGTCTGGTACAATCTCGGTTTTTGGTTTGATCTTTGCGTGTTGATAGACGAGGTCAAGTGCCTTCTGATTGCGGAGCCTACGTTCGATTGTAGGGAGCTCGCCGTCGCGTGTCAAGCGGGTTTTCAGCGTGGCAGGTGCTTCGTGCCGCTCCTGCGCCAAGTCCCGGATTAACTCATCAACTTCTTCTTCCTTCACTTCGATGGCCTCGGCGTCCGCCACCTTCTCCAGAATCAGCGACCCACGGACATCCTTTTCCGCCTCGGGCCTCGCATCGTCCCTTAATTTCTGCCAGTCCAGCCCTATGTTCCGGGGATCGATGCCCTGGGAAACCAGCCGGCTGAGAAACCTCTCCAGCTTGCCGTCCACCTGTCCTTCTACCAGTGTATCAGGAACCGGGAAGCTGTGGGCGGCTACCAATTGGTTCAACAGGTCCTGCTTGGCCCTGGCTTCGACTTCATACTTCTTGCGCCCGGCCAGATTTTCAGAAACCCTGCTTTTCAACTCGTCCATCGTTTTCAGCTCACTTACCGATTTGGCAAACTCATCGTCGAGTTCCGGAACGACCTTCTTCTTGATCGCCTGGACTTCCACGCGGTAGCTGAGCGACTTGCCGGCCAGCGGCTTTGAAGCGTAATCTTCGGGATAATTCACGTCAAATTCCCGAACGTCGCCGGGCTTTGCGCCCTGCAGGTTCGTGGTGAATTCCGGCACCGAACCTTCTCCGGACAGGTGCACCATGGCGTCACTCGCCTCCAGCGGCTTGGCCTCCGCGTCGGCCTTGTCCACGCCGCGGTAATTGACGCTTACGTAATCGCCATCCTGCGCCGCGCGGCCTTCCACCGGCTCAAAAGTGGCCGCCTGCTGCCGCAGGTCTTCGAGCGAACGGGCCACTTCATCCTCGGTCACGTCGAAAGTCCCCCGCTCAACATCGAGCCCTTTGTATTCTTTCAGCTCGAATTTCGGGAGCACCTCAAATTTGGCCGTGGCAGTGAGCGGCGTGTCCTCTTCAAACTTTAAATCGGCAAAATGGGGGCGCCCGATAACGGACATATTCTGTTCTTTGATGGCAGTTTCAAAATACCTGGGAAGAAGCGACTGCACCACTTCATTGCGAATGTCATCATGAAAGTGCCGCCGGATCAGCGAGGCAGGCGCGCGTCCCGGCCTGAAACCCGGAATTCGGGCCAGACGACGATAATGCGACGTGACCGTTTCGGATTCCTGTTTGACAATATCGGGCGGTATTTCGATTACGAGTTCTTTCTTGCAGGTTTCAGATTCCACAGTTCCTCAATAGCGGCTGTTTAGATTGAAAGAGATCGGAAGGTGGTCCTTCAAAACTTCTACCTGAGGGAAAGGCCCAGCCCCGAGAAGAAGTGCGCTTCCCCGGGTCCCAAAGCTCAGTATAACATAAGGTTCCCGGCTGTCAATCAAACTGCCGTTAGGGAATTTCACTGCCCCGCGACCCCCAATTCTGCGTACTGCCGTCTACTTACTTGGATGCACGACACTGGCAAAAGTTTTGCACCCACAGGGTGGCCGAAGGACCGTCGCGGGGAGTTGCTTTTGCCCTGTGGGGTCGCCCATTCCTTCCGTTGGCTTGCGCCAAGCCTTGTGATATTCTTCTGCAGCTTTCGGTATCAATTTCAAGCCGTGCGGCGGTCCCACGTAGCCAGGTCCGCCCCGCTCCACCAGAAAGGACGTGCCATTATGAAGCCTGAAAATTTCATCCTGGGTCCACAGGTCAGTCGAAGGTCGGCGCTTCGCGCTCTGGCGTCAACTCCTGTTCTCCTGCTGGGAGCCTCTGATCTGTCGGCCCAGACCAACCTGAGCGGTTATTGGCTCCTGCTGGTCTCGAACAACGACGGCACCTTCCGCAAGTCATTTCTTGACTTGCAGCAGGCAGGTGCGACCGTCACGGGCAAGCTCATCTACGGCAGCAGCGAGCATCCCATCAGCAGCGGCAGTTTCAACGATGGCAGGCTGCGTTTTGAAGTGGTGACCCATTACGCTTATCAGACCTACCGCACCGTTTACACCGGCAGGTTGCAGGGCGGCAGGATTGATATGCAGGTCAAAATGACTGGCGAAAGCACCAGGACCGGCACTGCCCACCGTACCACCCGCGAGGCGACGTTGCCGCCCAAGCCGCTTCCCCTGCCCGAGCTGCGCGACCTGCCGGACAACGGTCTGGTTCGAACGCCGCCCATGGGCTGGAACAGTTGGAACAAGTTTGCCGAGCAGGTGGATGACCGGATTGTCCGCTCCGTCGCCGATGCCATGGTGGCGTCCGGCATGAGCAAAGCGGGTTACGAGTACATCAATATCGACGACACCTGGGAGGGTGGACGCGACAAAAACGGCCGCATACTCAGCAACAAAAAATTTCCAGATATGAAGGCCCTTTGCGATTACGTCCACTCGAAAGGCCTCAAGATCGGCCTTTATTCCGGGCCGGGACCGGAAACCTGCGGCGGTTACGAAGGCAGCTTCGGGCACGAAGAGCAGGACGCCAAAACCTACGCCGAGTGGGGCTTCGATTACCTGAAATACGATTGGTGTAGCGCGTCGCGCATTTACAAAAACTCAGACATGCGCCCCGTCTACCAGAAAATGGGCGAGGCGCTGCTGAAAAGCGGCCGCCCCATCGTCTACAGCCTTTGCCAATACGGAGAGGACGACGTGTGGGGATGGGGAGCCAAAGTGAGCGGCAACCTCTGGCGGACCACCGGCGACATCAAGGACAACTGGAAACGCATGGACGAAATCGGCTTCAGCCAGTTCGCCATCCAGCACTACATTCAGCCCGGCCACTGGAACGATCCCGACATGCTCGAAATCGGCAATGGCGGCATGAGCAGTGACGAGTACCGCGCTCACATGAGCCTTTGGTGCCTGCTGGCCGCTCCGCTGCTGGCCGGGAACGACCTCAGCAATATGACCGAAGACACCCGAAGCATCCTGATGAACCACGAGGCGATCGCCATCGATCAGGACCCCGCCGCCCATCCGGCGCAACTGGTATCTTACGTCGGCAAGCTGATGGTGGCCTACCGCAAGCTCCACGATGGCTCAACCGCCGTGGCCTTCTTCAACCGCACCGAGAAAGAGGATGAGATCGGCGTCGAGTGGTCGGCCGTCGGCATCGATGCCAACGAACTCCACGCGCGCGACCTGTGGAAACATGAGGCCGTCGAAGTTTCCGGCCATCACTATTCCACCAAGGTGCCCGCGCACGGTGTCGTGATGCTGAAGGTCAAGCAAGCCTGAAGAGCGTTCTTTTAACTAGGGCGCTTGAATCTTGCCGGCCCGGAAGACGGCCGCCGGGATGGCAGCGTTACAAACGAGCATTATCACCTTAATATCCAAGCATGAGTAAGCCGGAGCGTGCAGTGGCCTTGCCGACAACATTAAGAGCGAAGTGGTTCTGGTACTCGCTTGTGTGCGTCCTCTGTTGGGGAGGATGGGCCATCCTGGAGAAAATGGCTTCAACCGAGATCCCGGAGAGTACGGTCCAATTCCTTTTTACGTTCGGGGCCTTGCCGGTGGCTCTGGTCCTTTTGGCCGCCCGCCATTTCAAACTTGAGAAGAGCCCGAAGGGAATCCTTTTTGGGCTTGGAAATGGCGTTCTTGCCGGGGTGGGTAATGCTGCACTGGCCGGCGCCTATCGGAGTGGGGGGAGCACCTCGGTCATAACTGCTGCGACGGCGATGTATCCCATGATCACAGTGTTGCTGGCAGTGACGTTATTGAGGGAACGACTCACCAATCTACACAAGTTAGGTCTTGTTTTTGCAGCCGCTGCGTTCATCATTTTTTCGCTGTAACGACATGGCTCATCTATCGATTCCTTTATGGTGCTTGCCGGCCGCCCTGGTCCTTCTGACCTGGGGCGCGGTTGGGCTGCTGCAGAAGCTGTCGACCAATTACCTCTCTGCGGATTCTGCTCTGATCTGGCTGGTGGCCGGATACGTTCTTCTTTTGCCCTGGCTCCATTCAAGCCGGTCGGTCTTTACATATCCGACTCGAAGCCTGGCTTTCGCGCTTATAAGTGCGGTTCTCAATACGCTGGGAGCCTGGGCTCTGCTGGCAGCGATGAAAAACGGCGGCAAGGCCTCAATTGTGGTACCGCTTACAGCGCTCTACCCTTTGGTTGTGGTAGTGAGCGCTCCGGTTGTCTTGCATGAATCCATCAGCGTGCTGCAAGGTCTCGGAATTTTGTTTGCCCTCGCTTCGGTGGTGTTGCTTTCCACCTAGCAGCTTCTCTTTTTGTTTCTCAACATGCCGTCCCATCGCGGCGAGCGTCAGCTGGCGCGGACCTCCGGGGCTTGAAGTCCGCGGTCCTTTACGCGAGTCGCGACAAAAACCGCTTCACCAACTTCCCAGAACGCTTGCTTTTTTAGTAAGAACTAAACCAGCTCGATCACCACACGTCGCCCGACCATGGCTGCCGCGCGCTGCAGGCTTGACAGAGTTATATCGTCTTTCGCATCGAGAATGCGATCAACCTGGCTGCGGCTCGTCTTGAGCAACTTCGCCATCCGCGCCTTGGATATTTTCTTTTTCTTCATGGCCTGCGCAAGCTGCCAGGCAATGACTTCTTTGATCGCCTGTGCCTGTGATTCCTCAAAAATGCCCTCCTCCTTGAGGAAATCATCAATGCTCGAACCCATTTGTTTCTTGCTCATTTCTGCAACTCCTTCCAGCGCCTGCGGGCTATTGACAAATCATCTTCCGGCGTTGTTCGGGTCTTTTTGATAAAGCCGTGCAAGGCCACGAGGTGTTCCTGGTGAAGACAAAGCAGAACACGCGCTGTCCTCCTGGTGGGCAGATCCGTCCGAACTTCCCACAGGCCGCTTCCGAGCGGACGGCACAGAGGCATACCCACTGGCCACCGCCATTGCGCTCGCAAAAGGTCTTTCCCAATCGCCCGGCGCTCTGCTTCCGGCAATCCTTTCAGCCACTCCCGCACGGGCTCAGCCCCCGCCCCCGGAGCGGAAGAAAATGAGCGGGATTTTTTGAGGCTGCGGGGCATTTGTCATCATGCACTTTATAAGATACATGTACTACAAAAAGCACATTTCCACAAGCACGATTGGGGCGGGACTGGTAAAGCCTTGCCCGATGGGATGATAGAGCGCTTAGCGCTAACCTGCGGGGCTTGGGGTCTGTGGTTTTTCAGGAGGGCAGGACATCAGCCTGGCCCTCCCGGGCGGCAGGCGACGGAGAAATCTTCGCCCTCCCCAAGATGAAAGGATGGGCGGATTCTCCGCGGATGAGGGGTTTTTTCGTAGGTGCAGAACCACGGCCCTGCTTGCGGGACACGGCAGGTCGTCTCAAGCGGGCATGCCGTGGAAAAACTGTGACACAAGCAATAGCAAGGTGAGACCAATCATCACCACGCAGGTGACCCAGGCGATGACGTTGAACGCGCGGGTATTCTTATAGGAGCCCATCAGATCTTCGCGGTTAGAGAGGCGCAGCATGAAGATCAGCACAAAGGGCAGCATGATGCCGTTGACCACCTGCGAGAACAGGATGATGGGCACCTGCATCTGCTCGCGCAGAACCACCACCGCCAGCGCGCCCAGCAAAATCAGCCCGGTATAGAGCCAGTAAAAAGTGGGAGCCTCTTCCACGCGCTTGTCGATTCCGGATTCGAGCCCCAGGCCCTCGCATACGTAATAGGCAGTAGCCAGCGGCAGGATGCAGGCAGAGAGCAACGCAGCGTTGACCAGCCCAAAAGCGAAGAGTGCGGTGGCCGCATGTCCCGCAAGCGGCCGCAGGGCCAGCGCAGCGTCGGCCGCGCTCTGGATCTCCCGATGGCCGCTGGCATACAGGGTTGCGGCGCAGGCCACGATGATGAAAAAAGCAACCACGTCCGTAAAGACACACCCCACAATGACGTCCCATCGTGAGTAGACATATTCTTTGAGCTTAATGCCCTTTTCGACCACCGCTGACTGAAGATAAAACTGCATCCACGGGGCGATCGTTGTTCCGACGAGACCAATGATCATGTAGAGGTAGCCGCGGCCGGATTCCACCGAAGGACGGAAGACGCTCACCACCGAATCTTTCCAGACCGGATGGGCAAGAAAGCAGGAGATGGGATAGGCAATGTAAAACACACACGACACCAGAAAAACCTTTTCGACAAGCCGATATGTCCCTTTGACCACCAGCGCCCAGACCAGGACGGCCCCTAACGGCACGATAATGTAACGGCTGACGCCAAAAATCGACATCCCAGAGGCCAACCCGGCGAACTCGGAAACGGTGTTGCCCAAGTCAGCCACGAGCAGACAAACCATCAGGATGAAAGTGGCGCGAAAGCCGTATTCTTCGCGGATCAGATCTGCCAGGCCTTTGCCGGTCACTACGCCCATGCGCGCTACCATTTCCTGCACCACGATCAGCGCGATGGTGACCGGGATCAACGTCCAGAGCAGGCTATATCCGAATTTCGCTCCGGCAATTGAGTAGGTATAGATTCCGCCGGGATCGTTGTCGACGTTGGCGGTGATGATGCCTGGACCTACCACGGCCAGAAAAATCAGAAATTTGGTCCGGAAACCTGCTAAACGTTTGCGATCCATCTGTAACCTTAGCCCGCCGCCGAACGCGGGCAACCTGACATTCTCAAATCAAGCCGGGATCCTTCTGGGTGCTGGAAGTTGCCTCTATCTGCGGCCCACGACAAGGTCAAGAACGTCGTCTGCCGTCACCACCCCCACCAGGTGCTGCTTGTCGTCAACCACCGGAAGCGACAGAAGGTTGTACTTTCTGAAAAGGTCGATCACTTCCTTGGCATCCGCCTCGGTTGGCACGCTATGGACCTCTTCGCGGGAAAGCTCCCGCAAGGGCGCCAGGGCCGGCGCCAGCAGAATGCGTGCCAGCGGGACGGAACCCAGGAGGAGTTCTTCCTTGTCGATCAGGTAAATGGAATGGATGGATTCCAGCGATCCCTCAAATTCCTTCATCGCTTCGATCACATCCTCCACCAAAGCCGTTACGTCCAGCGCGATGTAGTGGGTGGTCATCAAGGCGCCTGCCGTGTCCTCCTCAAATCCCAGCAGTTCCTTAACCTCCTGCGCGCCCTCCTCTTCCATGCCGGCCAGCAGCTTGGCCGAGGTTTCCGAGGGCAGTTCCTGCAGGACGTCGGCGGCCTCGTCGGGCGCCATTTCTTCCACAATGTCCGCCGCCTTCTCCACCGGGATGCTTTGCAGCAGTTGCGCCTGCATTTCTGTCGGAATTTCAGAGATGGCCTGCGCCGCTGTTTCGTGGTCCAGCGCCTCAATCACCGACCGCTGTTCGTCCCGGCTCAGTTCTTCCAGGATGTCGGCGATGTCAGCCGGGTGAAGACGCGCCAGACGCTCGTAGGAAATCCGTAGCTTCAGCCGCCGGGAAGCGTCCGGCTCAATCAAGTTGACGAATTCCCAGGGGATGGTCCTGGAAGGAATAAAGTTGCAGATCTTCCGGCTGGTGTGTTTGGCGGTCACCCCCTGCAGCAGGCGTCGCACAGCGGATGCCAGCCCCACGTTTACGGCCAGGACCCGCAACTCCGTGTGGCCGTTGGTGGGCTGGATTTCCAGGTCAACATCATTCACGCGAACCACTTTGCGGTGGTCGACGTCAATCACCTGCTGATCCAGAACATCCTTCCTCACCCTCAAGAGGTCGCCGGGCGGTAGGTTGCTCGAGATCCTATCCCGTGTGACCGAGGTCTGTGCTGAGCGCACTGTGATCGATTGCATCTGCTCGCGGGAGACGTACAGAAGCTTTCTGTCCGGCGACTCCACCAGGTAAGCCGCCACGCGCAGGGCGTTCTGGTTGGGATCGATCCCCAGATCGACCACTCGCCCCAGGTATGCGCCCATCACGTCATAGGCCGGCAGATTCTGAATTTCAGTAAAGTAAATCATGGATACCTCCCGCCTGGGGCGTGGCAATGCCGGCCCTCCGGATGCCGGGTTAATCACCGGGCCTGAAAACACCCGAAAAATCAAAAACCCCGTGTGAGCCATCGCTCCCACGGGGCTGGAAAATTTCTCCGGACCGGTTCTTCACCGGCCGGACAACCTCCTGGTCTGAGCTTCAGCTCCACACAACGTACGTTCCCCATCCCATTTGAGGACAGCCACCTTAGGCAGAGCCTTAATCCGGCCATGCCTGCTCTACCCGTTGGCGCGTCTCCGCGTTTCCGGGCAGTGGCTTGTGTTTGCGTGGTAGCCTCGCCTAACGAGGCTTACACTTTCTTTTCTAGGTCGCTCGCGCCTCCAGCGTCTCAAAAAAAGTCCGCATTAACCTTGATACAAACAGCCCCGGAGTTTGTCAAGAAAAAAGGGGGTTGCGGCACGGAAATACCGCGTTACCGGCTATGCAGGCAGTCCGCCTCTTGCTGAGAGCTTGCTTACTTCAGTCTTCCCATGGCGTACTTGATGCCGTTCAGCAGCATTTCCTGGTACCACTTGCTGTTCCAGACGGCGTCTTCGTGCCCCAGCGCGGTGTAGAAAATCCGGCCCTTGCCGTCGTGGCGCGTCCAGGCCAGCGGCCAGCCGTAAAAGCGGTAGTGCACGTTTTCCCCTGGCAGCGTCTTCTTCATGTTGACGGAACTGGGATCGAGCTTCAGCAGCACGTGCGAAGTCTTGTATTGGAAGTCGGCCGTCTGGTAGATCTCGTCATTCACCTGGAATGATTTCCCCAGGAAGCCGACAATCGGGCTCGAGGGATCGGTCACCTCGACCGTCACCTTCTGGTGCCAGGCATGGTCATTGAAATACCCGCCGATCATTTCCAGATAGGGCTGCCACTCGTAGAAAGTATCCGTGGCGCTGTGGACACCCACGAGCCCGTGCCCGGATTGGATGAAGTGGACGAAGGCGTCCTTTTCCGCCTGAGTCATGGGCAGCTCGCCCGTGGTGTAGAACATCACCACGTCGTATTTCTTCAGGTTCTCGGCCGTAAAAGCTCCCACGTCCTGCGTCACCGTGGTGTCAAACAGCCCGGAACGTTCGCCGATCTCTTTCACCACCTTTTCGGAAGTAGGAATGCTTTCGTGCTTGAATCCGGCCGACAAAGTCATATAGAGCAGGTGGCCCTTGCGCTGTTTGGCCAGGACCTGCCCGCTCGCCCCAAAGAATGCCACGCCACCCAGAACAACAAAAGACAAGACCAGAATTAGAGACCTGCGCATCTCGACTCCTCTCCTATGCAAAATGAATTCGAATTCAGATCAGACCTTGATGCCGATGCCCGTATCCGCTCGCCTTATGCCGTCATGGGTGACGTGCGGTCGCCGCTGCCTGGCCGCTGAGCGCCGTCGCAATCTGCCGGCAAAAGGCCGGAAGGTCGCCGGGCTTGCGCGAGGTGATCAGGTTGCCGTCAACCGCCACTTCCTCATCCACGTACCGCGCGCCCGCGTGAATCATGTCATCCTTGATGGCCGTGAAGCAAGTGGCTTTTCGCCCCTCCACGATTCCCGCCGAACAGAGCAGCCAGCCGCCGTGGCAAATGGAGGCCACCACTTTACCTGCTTTGTGCATGTCGCGCACCAGTGCCACCATGCGCTCATCCTGCCGCAGGAAATCGGGCGCCCAGCCGCCCGGAATGACCACGGCGTCAAAATCGGACGCGCTGACATCGCCAACGGATTTATCCGCGACCACCGGATAGCCTTTCTTGCTGCCGTAAGTCTGCCCCGCCTCGGCGCCCACGGCAATTGTCTCCGCGCCGTCCTCGCGAAATCGCAACAGCGGATACCAGACCTCCAGTTCCTGATACTGGTCCGCCACCAGGACTGCAATCTTTTTGCCTTTCAGGTCCATCGCGCCCTCCTTTCCTACACTCAAATCTTTGGGGCTATGTTATCAAACGTGGTGAAGTGTTTGTAGCACACTGCTTATTCGGCGTGGCGTGGGCGTTTCGCCCAAGATCACGGCAAGGACGGCCATGCCGCTTTTGCCGGCGACGCGGTGTGCCTTTGCGTCTTCGCGCCTTTGCGTAAGCTGCCTCATCGGGTGACAACCGCCGCGAAAAAACCGTCCATGCTGTCAAGGTCAGGGCGCGTGTGGAAGAAACCGCGCGCATCAATCAGCGGAGCGATCTTTGGCAGTTCCTTCGCAATTTCCTCGCGGCCGAGCAGCCGGCTACCGGCGGCCGCAGCCAGCACGCTCTCCACGACCCGCTCGTTCTCCTCCGGCTCCAGCGAGCATGTGGCGTAAACCAGCCGGCCTCCCGGCGCAAGCACCGACAGTGTGCTCGAAAGAATTCTTCTCTGAATCTCCGGCAGACGATCGAGATCGCCCTTCGTCAGCCGCCATTTGATTTCCGGATTACGCGCCAGCGTTCCTGTCCCGGAACACGGCGCGTCCACCAGAATGCGGTCAAACTGCTGCAGGAATGGTAGCGGCTCAGTTGCATCGAGTCGCACCACCCGGACCGCAGAGGCATTGGCAGTGAGCCGCGGCAGGAGCTTCCGAAGCGTTTCAAGCCGCCGTGCGCTGGCATCACAGGCAACCAGCAAGCCTCCACTCACAGCATCCGCCAGCAGGCTGGTCTTCATGCCCGGCGCCGCGCAAACGTCGAGCACGCGGTCGCCCGAACGAACCTGAAGCAACTCCGCAACCAGTTGCGAAGCTTCGTCTTGAATTGCAAGTCCCAGATCTTCGGCAAGCCGCGAGATAGCTTCTTCGCCCCCTTCTGCTATCAAGGCTCTCGAAGCATATTTGCCGCGCCGGACTACACTTCCCTTCTCTTCGAGCTTCCTGACAACTTCATCCGGCTCGGGCGTCGTGGAGCAGACCCGCAGCGTGGTGGAAGGAACCTGAGCCGCGGCACAGGCCAGCCGGTCCGCTGTCTCAACCCCGAAATTCTTTTCCCACCGCTCCAGCATCCATGCCGGCACCGACCGCCGCACGCCCGCCAGCAACGAAGGAATGCCCGCTAATGCGCCGCTTAAATGTTGCGCCAATTTTTCCGGCTCGCACTTGCGCAGCACGGCGTTCACGAACCCGCCGGCGGACCTTTTGCGCGAAAGCTTGGTGAGTTCCACCGATTCGTTCACGGCGGCGGACTTGGGAATTTTTTCGAGGAAGGCGATTTGATAAATGCCAATCCGCAGCGCCGTCGTGACTTCGCAATCGAGCGATTGCACGCTTTTACCGGAGAGTTGCTGCAGCCGATAATCAATTTCGCCCCGCCAGCGGAGGACGCCCATCACGATTTCCGTGGCGAGCGCGCGATCACGTTCGCTAAGCGCTGATATCCGCCGCTCCTGCAACAGGTCGGAAGCAAACGCCTGCCCGGCATCAACCTGGCGAAGAATTTCAAAAGCGATCTTGCGGGCGGGTGAGATTTGCACCAGGGCTGACCTCAGGAACCGAGAGTTTCGCCGCTCTCGACGCGGGCGCCGTTCATGAACTCACGGGCGCGAAGACGCTTGCGTCCTTCAAGTTGAACTTCATGGATCGCGAGAAGAGTCCCTTCACCACACGTCACGGCAAATTGGGCATCTTCTGTGATGATAGTTCCGGGAGCAAGCTGCGAGTGCCCGGCCGCCGGGATGGCTTCCGCCCGCCAGACGTGCAACTGTTTGCCACGGAAAGAAGTAAAAGCGCCCGGCCAGGGAATCAGCCCTCGAACGCGGCGCGCAATTTCCGGCGCAGGCCGATTCCAGTCAATCAGGCCGTCTTCTTTCCTGAGCTTCGCCGCCATTGTCGCCGGGCTCGGGTCCTGCCGTCGCGAAGTAATTTCGCACCGTTCGAGTTTGCGCAGTGTTTCGATCATCAGGTCTGCGCCCATCACGCTCAGTCGCTCGCCCAGTGTTTCCGTTGTGTCATCGTTGCGGATCGGCTCACGGCGTTCCAGCAGCATGTCGCCGGTGTCCATCCCTGCGTCAATCTTCATGGTGGTGACGCCGGTCTCCTTTTCGCCGTTTATAATCGCCCAGTTGATGGGCGCCGCGCCGCGGTATTTCGGCAGGAGGGAAGCGTGCAGGTTAATGCAGCCGAGCGGAGGAATATCAATCATCCACTGCGGCACGATGTGGCCATAGGCAACAATCACAATGGCGTCGGGACGGAATTGGGAGATATGATCGCGGGCGTCGTCAGTTTTGAGTCTGGCCGGTTGGTAGACCGGAAGGCCGTGCTTCACCGCCGCTTCCTTCACCGGCGAAGGCTGCACTTTGTGGCCGCGGCCGCGCGGTTCATCGGGGTTGGTGATGACCAGTTGAATGGAAAACTTTTCTGCAACCAGTTTCTCAAGGGTGGGAACAGCGAATTGGGGAGTGCCGCAAAAAATCAAGTTCATCTGTCAGGTCCGATCGGGAGGGCCATTCACAAGCTTGGCAATGTGCGCCGCGGTCCATCCTACCACTCGCCCGCCTTGGCCAGTTTCCTGACCTTGCGTTTGATGGACTCGCGCTTCAGGCGCGTCAGATGGTGGATAAAGAGCTTGCCGTTCAGGTGGTCGGTCTCATGGCAAAAGGCGCGGGCCAGCAAGCCTTCGCCGGCCATGGTGAATTCCTCGCCCTTCACGTTCTGTGCGCGGACGGTAGCCTTCAAGGGCCGCGGGGTTTTGGCCCGGAAGTCCGGAAGGCTCAGGCAGCCCTCTTCCTCCGTCTGCTTTCCTTCAGTGGAAATGATCTCCGGATTGGCCAGCACCAGCTTTGCCTCGGGGTCCTGGCCGCAGGTGATGTCAATCACGCAGAGTCGATGCGTGAGGCCGATCTGCGGGGCCGCCAGGCCCACGCCGTTGGCGGCGTACATGGTCTCAAACATATCGGCCACCAGCTTCTCGAGCTCGGAGTTGAACTCCGTCACCGGCCTGGTGCCGTCTTCCAGAACTTTCTGTCCGTACTTCACGATGGGATAGATCATTTTCTGGTTTCTTATCGGCCTTTTTTGAAATTTCTCTACGCTGGCATTCCTTCGGTGCCAGATTTTGCTCCGGCCCGGATCACAGCGCCGGGTTGATCCCGCCACATGGCGGCACAATGCCGCTGCTGCGTACTTACCGGGACGCTAAATCATGTTGACGTGCATCAACCAAGGCTGCGGCTGAATGCGTTTCGCTTCTTATATCCCAAAATCGCACACTTACGGCGCCAGCACAAGCAGCGTAAAGCTGCCGGGCACCATCGGCGGCCGTCGAAAATGATGCTGGCCGGCCGGTTCGGACGGCATGGGGCCGAACTTTGCCGTCACCAGAAACACTTTGTGTGATTTAGGATCAATCTCCATGGTGCGCGCGCCGCGCTCGGTCGGCACGTTCTGAATCACTTCGAAATCTGTGGGCGACACTTCCTTCACTACCGTCAGGGTGCCCTCCCCGTTGGAGCTGAAGGCCAGGTCCGTTCCCGCGTCAAACCGGTTGGCATCCACTCCGCCGCCGATGGGGGGCGTCGCGATCACTTTGCCCGTGTTGGCGTTGATCACAGCCATCATTTTGTTGTCGCATCCGGCAAACAGAATGTTATGCCGGGCGTCAATCGCCAATCCTGAAGGCGACTCGCACGGCGCCATCGGCCAGCGTGACTTGACCTTGAGTGTGTGGGAATCGATCGCCAGTTCCTCGCTCTTGTCTTCGAGGTTGTTGTATACCATCCCGCGGCCGTTGGGGGCGGCAAATTCCGGCTTGCCGCCAAGAGCGATGGTGCCGGCAACTTTCAGCGTTTTCGCGTCGATGGCCGTGGAATCGTCGCTGCGGCCGTTGAACGTGAAAACCCGTTGCGAAGATGGATCGTAGATGATGCCGTCGGGATTATGGCCGGTCACTTTGACGGTACCAATCGTCTTGAGCGTTTTCAGGTTGAAGACCGTCACCTCGTCGGCCCTTCCGTCGCTGATGAATCCGCGATTGAGTTCCGGCGCAACGGCTATGCCGTGCACGCCCGGCGTGTTGGGAATGTTCCCAACAACTTTATAAGTGTCGGGATTGATTACCAGCACGTGCGTGCCATGCGAAACAAAAAGGTGGCGATTCAACGGATCAAACCCCATGTAATCCCAGAAACCTTCGCCCCCCAAAACCACTTTCTTAACGATGTGATAGTGAATCGGCGATGAGCCTTGGCGGGGCTGGGCCGCGCCGGCAACGAGCGGAACCGCGAGCCCAAAGGCAACAAAAAATGCAAGGGCGGAGCAACTTCGAATCACCGATTTCATAAGTCCTCCTGAAAATGAAAACCATTCCCAAACTGACGTTTTAGGTCCGCCCGCCAGGCTCCAGACAGGATGCTCTGCACATCATTCCGAACGAAGTGAGGAATCTGTTTCTGATCCGGGCGCCGAAAAAGCAGATCCCTCTCCCGCTCTGCGGGATCGGGACGACTGGCGCTAAAACCGGCGCACCTGCTCCTGGTAGGCGTCAAAATTGCGGCGCGTTTCATGGAGCGAATCGCCTCCGAATTTCTCCAGGAACGCCCGTGCCAGCACCAGCGCCACCATCGCCTCGCCCACCACACCCGCGGCCGGAACCACGCAAACATCCGAGCGCTCATAAGCCGCCTTCACCGGCTCGCGCGTTGCAAAGTCAACCGATTCGAGCGGCCGGCGCAGCGTGGAAATCGGCTTCAGGTAGCCGCGGACGACTACCGGCTCGCCGTTGGTCATGCCGCCTTCGAGGCCACCCGCGCGGTTCGTCTTCCTGGTGAAGTGTTTTCCCTTGCGGTTGTATCCAATCTCATCATGGACGCCGGAACCGGGCGTTGCAGCGTTGCCGATGCCTGTACCGATCTCCACCGCCTTCACGGCCTGAATGGACATCACGGCATGCGCCAATTGGCCGTCGAGCTTTTCATCCCACTGCGCGTGGGATCCCAGCCCAACCGGAACGCCCATGGCCACCACCTCAAACGTGCCGCCCACAGTGTCGCGTTCCTCGGTCGCCTTATCCACCTCGGCCTTCATGCGAGCTTCAACTTCCGCATTCACGCAGCTCAGCATGATGTCCTGAACGTCGCGCAGGGCCAGGATCTCCTCGAACGGAACGTCTTCATCCGGCAGCACAACGCCGCCCAGCGCCACGGTGTGGCTGGCGATCCGGATGCCGAACTGCAGCAGAAACAGCTTGGCCAGCGAACCCACGGCAACGCGGGCGGCCGTTTCCCGCGCGCTGGCGCGCTCGAGCACGTAACGCGCGTCGGGGAAATCGTACTTAATGGAGCCGGCCAGGTCTGCGTGCCCCGGCCGCGGCGACTTCACGGCTCTGTACTTTTCGCGGGTCTCCGGCAGGTCTTCCACCGACATCGACTCCTGCCAGTTCTTCCAGTCGCGGTTCTCGATCAGGATGGCAATGGGTGAACCAATCGTTTCCCCATGGCGGACTCCGGAAAGGAACTGCGCAGTGTCCGACTCAATCTTCATCCGCCCGCCGCGCCCATACCCACCCATGCGGCGTTTCAATTCGCGATTAACGTAGGCAAAGTCCACCGGCACGTGCGCCGGCAACCCCATCAGGGTCGCCACCAGCGCCTGACCGTGCGACTCACCCGCCGTGTAAAATCGAAGCATAGTAATTGTTCAGGAACTTTCCGTGGCGGAAAATAGAAACTAACAATTCTACTTGAAGGGCGCAAGATGGTCAAAAATAAGGTCGTAGCATTATTGCCGCGGGTGAGCCTCCAACGTGGAGAATATCCCGGCCCAGAAGGCTTTGGCGACGAAGAAGGATGTTGCTCCCGAAGGCTGGATTGAGGCAAAAGCTGGTATACTTATTCCCCAGGGAGTCCAGGAGCTAATTCCGGTTCTATACAACCTAGCGATAGCACTGCGATGGGGGGAGACACCATGACCACGCCTGCAATACGACCTGTGAGCCCGATCGCCCTGAAAAAGGGAGAGGGAGAGGCTCTCTGGTTCTTCGGTGCTCTGGCTGTCCTAAAAGCCTCTGGTGAATCGACCGCTGGGCGTGTGACGGTGATAGAGCATCTGGCGCCGAAAGGCTCCGGACCGCCCGTGCACGTCCATCACCGGGAAGATGAATGGTTTTTTATCCTTGAGGGAGAATTAACCTTCTGGGTCGGGGGCAGAATTATCGAGGCAAGAACCGGTTCGTTCGTATATGGACCGCGGGACGTTCCCCACACCTTTACAGTTACTTCGCCACAAGCGCGCAGCATTGTGGTCACCGAGCCGGCCGGCTTTGAAAAGTTCATGCGGGTGCTGGGCGAGCCAGCTAAGGCGCTCACAGTTCCGCCGGCAGGCTTTCCGCTGCCGGGCCGGGACCGAATCATGGCAGCCGCGGCAGAGTGCGGACTCGAAATACTTGGCCCTCCGGGAATCCCATCGTAGCCGAGCTGCCTCGCAGAACCGCCGGGCAGCCAGGTGTTTGGCATGCAGTGCTGCTACCCTGCAAAGTCTGAAGGTCACAAGTTGGCCCGCTGTTAGCGGCGCGTGAAGATTCAGCCCTGCCATTATCATAAATAAGAGAGATTTCGACGACTCACGAGCCCGTGCTGCTGTAATTCTCCACGCCGCGGTTCCAGACAAAAAGCGCCAGCATAAAGAAAGACGCGGCCACCACCGGGACCAGGTAGAAGTAGGTATTGAAACTGCTGCGCCCCAGGAAGTGCGTTGTAGGGTAAAACGAGGCAAATCCGAAAGGGATGATCCAGCTGAGCATGAACTGGATGAAGACGTTATAAATGGTGAGCGGATAGCGGGCGAAGGTGAGCATGTTGAAGACTGGAGGCACGATGCCCACGCGGTCTTCAAACCAGAAGGAGACGGCAGTGAGCATCAGGAATACCGCCAGATAAATCAGCGCGCCCGAGGCCACCATCAGGACGAACAAAAGATAGTCGCCGGCCGGCCAGGGGACGTTCAGGTGCTTGACGGCGATGGCCACCACGACGCTGCCCGTGACAACTTCCTGCAGCGATTCGAGCCGGAATTTCTCAAACAGGACCTGGAAAAGCGTATCCACCGGCCGCAGCAGAAGGCGGTCAAATTTTCCCTGGATGATATAAATGTCCCCAAACTGGTAGAGGTTCCAGCTCACAACGTTGAAGAAACCGAGCGGGATGAGCGAAAAACCGTAGAGGAAAAGAATTTCGTAGAACGACCAGTCCTGCAATTTGGGGATCTTGGTGAACAGCACCAGCACGAACCCGAAACCCAATACGGTCGCCGCCATCGAGGAGAAGAAGGCGATGAAAAAGTCGGCCTTATACTCCAGTCGCACCTTGGCGTACTGGGCAAAATACAACGCGAATAATCGAAAATGGCGTTTCATAACAGCTTGCCAGGAGCACAAAAAGAAATTACGAATTACCGATTACGAGTTACGACGGGGCGTAAAGCCCGGTCTGCTTTGATGGGTTTCGACAATTCATAATTCATAATTGTCTTAGCCTCCTTGAATCGTGATCTCTCTGCTTGACAAACTCCACAGCGCGTGCCCGATGGCAACCAGGGCCGCAACCCAGAAAATCTGTATGGCGAGCGCTTTCAGAATTTCAACCCCGCTGATTTTGCCCAGATAGAGCAGCACTGGAATGTAGCTGATGTACTCGAAGGGCATGAAGGCAAAAATCTGCTGGAAAATGTGCGGGAAGAAGGAAATGGGAATCAGCAGCCCGGAGAAAAGCTCGAGCAGAAAATACTTGGCCCGCAGCAAACCCAGGATTGATTTCAGGCGCACGGCGAAAGTTCCCACGGCGAAGTTGATGCCCGCCACCAGGAAGAAGCTCAAGAAAACGCTGACCAGAAACGCAATGAAATTCCCAATGCCCGCCGGTCTTCGTACCGGGAAAACGAGCAGCAGGACAATGGCCGTCGGCACCGTCAGCATGGTCAGGCGGAAGGCCGACTCGCCCAGCGCCTGGGCGATATACATCCACTGCGTGTTGACGGGCTTGATCAGGTCCATGGCCAGCTTGCCTTCCAGCACCTGCGTGGCCATTTCCTGGTCGATATTGTTGTAGTAGAAAGAGCGGATGATCCAGCCGACGGCAACATAAGTCAGCAATTGGCTGAAGTTGAAGCCCTCAATATTCGCGCTGTGGGAGTAGATGGCTTTCCAGATAAAATAATAGATGGAAACATAGATAAGATAGGTAACAATGCCGGTGTAATAGCGCAGGCGGTAGGCCATGGTGTTCACAAAACCTACGCGGAGGAATCCACCGTAGATGCGGGCAACCGCTGACAGCGAAAACTCACGCCGTGGCTGCGCAGGGAGGGCTATGCCTCGGGTGGCCATCATCCCGCCTCTCCCCGCAGGTAGATGCGCTTCACAATATCCTCGATGGGTTCTTCTTCCACCAGGATGTCACTCACTTCCAGCGTGTTCACAATGCTGCGGATAATTTCCGCGTTCGAATAGCGTTCGCGGTCAAAGCGCATCAGGTAGGTCAGCTCGTCGATGCGGTCGCAGAGAATTCCGTCGGTCACGATTCGCTCAACCCCCGCTGTCTGGGCGCGGTCTTTCAGCAGGAATTTCACCTGGTTGTATTTTGCGAGGCGCCCCTTCATCTCCCGCAGCGCGCCGTCAAAGAGAATCTTCCCTTTGTCGATGACAATGATCCGGCTGCAAAGCTCCTCGATGTCAGAAAGGTCGTGCGTGGTCAGCAGCACGGTGGTCCGCTCCATGCGGTTGACTTCCTTCAGAAACTCGCGGATGCGGTCCTTGGCCACTACATCCAGCCCGATGGTGGGCTCATCCAGAAAAAGCACGGGAGGATCGTGCAGCAGCGAAGCGGCAATGTCGCATCGCATGCGCTGCCCCAGGCTCAGCTTGCGGACAGGCGTATTGAGGTAGTCCTTCAGGTTGAGAATTTCGGAAAAAATACCCAGCCGGCTTTGGTAGTTGGCGTCAGAAACTTCGTAGATCTCCTTCAGCAGCTTGAACGATTCCACCACCGCAATGTCCCACCACAACTGGGTCCGCTGGCCGAACACCACTCCGATGTGCTTGGTGTAATGGCGGCGATCGCGCCACGGGACAAAACCGTTGGCAACGATGCTGCCACCGGTGGGAACCAGGATTCCCGTCAGCATCTTGACCGTAGTTGACTTCCCCGCGCCGTTGGCGCCGATGTAACCCACCACTTCACCGGGCTGGATAACGAAATTGACGTGGTCGACGGCGGAGACCGTGATACGCTCCCGCACGAAAAGGTTCTGGACAGCTCCCCACACGCCCTCACGCCGGCGAAAGGAGCGGAACTCCTTGGTCAGGTCCTGTACTTCAATGATTGGTTTCATAGGAAGACAAACATCGCGGGGCGTAACTCCTCCGTCAAACAAAGATATAATTCTAGCAACCGCTGCCGTTCTGAACAAGCAGCCGGAGAGGAACGCGGCCCGGCAAAACGCGTACTCGAGAATGGAATCGCAAGCGTTTTGCTCCCCGTGGATTATGAGACTAGAAAGATTTCATTAAGATGCATTGAGGAACTCGAATCTATGCCCCAAAAAGCGCTGGTGGGTGTTGACGTTGGCGGAACAAAAACCGCCGTTCTCATCTCATTAGAAGCGCCTTCCATCCTGGACCGGATCGAGTTTCCCACCAGGCCCGAAAAGGGACCGGACCCGGCACTGGCCCTGATCAAGGCGGGAATCCGCGAATTGGTTTCGAAGCACCGGCTGAAGCCGACGGCCATCGGCGTGAGTTGCGGTGGTCCGCTCGACCACATTGCGGGCATTATTCAGGCTCCACCCAACCTTTCCACCTGGGTGGATGTGCCGATTAAATCCATTCTTGAAGAAGAGTTCGGCGTCATTTGCCGCGTGGAGAACGATGCCAATGCGGGGGCCGTGGCAGAACAGCGCTTCGGAGCGGGACAAGGCTGCCAGAACATGGTTTTCCTGACCATGGGAACGGGCCTGGGCGCGGGCATCATCACCGACGGCAAGCTCTACCACGGCGCCAACGACTTTGCAGGTGAGATCGGGCACGTCCGTCTTACTCGTTCCGGGCCTGTTGGATATCACAAGGCGGGGTCCGTGGAGGGATGGGCCAGCGGCGGAGGAATGGTCCAGGTCGCGGCGAAAGCGGTCAAAGCCGCAATCCAACGCAAGGAGCC
>DASSJE010000544.1:0-5674 GCA_035691365.1 Terriglobia bacterium | reverse complement strand
TCGGCATTTTGATCAAGACTCCTTATCGACGAGCGGATCTGGCGGTATCAACTTCTCAATAATTCGGCATCCAGCAAAGGCGCCGGGCCCTGGAATCACGCCTGACTATCACAAGACAAGCCCCAGACATTGCCATACCGCTGCCGTGTTCGTACCGGATTAGAAAGATATACCAAACTCAAGGGGGCAAGCCATAGAAAGCAATGCCCGGTCTCTGGAACCATTCATTCATCTGGACGCATTTTCCCCGCCTTATTGAGGGCGCTTGCAGAACCGTGATATTTTTGACTCCATGACCGATGAGATTCTGCTTGTTTGTGTTCCTGGGCGGGGAATCGTTCGAGTCACAACAAGCAGCCGGCTGCAGATCGCCTGGATGTTTGCGCAAATCTCCCGGCGCCGCTCCCGACGGGCCAACGCAGGATGTTGTCTGTTGAGACTTCGGCGGATTGCGTTCAGGCTTTGGAGCCCGCTGAATCCATTCTTGATAAAAAAGCTGTGCGGCTGTAATCCTGGCTGAACTGGAGGAATGCACTGTGCTGGTTGACTGCCATTCTCACGTCTTTGCCTATCCCGGACATCTTTCCGATGAGTTTGTGAATGAGGCTAACCTGCGTTCGCGCGACCATCCGCTCGACTTGAATATCACCCCTGAAAAGCACTGGGCGGCCATGAAGTCGGTGGACAAAGTCATTGTGTTCGGAATGCGTGCCCTGCATTCCGGGATTGATTCCCCCAACGAATACATTGCTGATTATCAGAACCGTTACCCGGAGAAAGTGATCGGCTTTGCAGGTGTGGACCCCAATGTTGACGACGTCCGCACCACGCTGGAAAAAGCAGTCCGGTTGAAGCTTCGGGGCGTCAAGCTGGGACCCATCTACCAGAACATTCATCCTACCGACCCCAAGATGATGGGAGTGTATGAATTCTGCCAGGCCCATCACCTTCCCATCCTGATCCACCAGGGAACCACATTTCCTCGCAGGGCCCCATTAAAGTATTCACTCCCGATACTGCTCGAAGATGTTGCCTTACAGTTTCCCGAGCTGCGCATGGTGATTGCGCACATGGGGCATCCCTGGATTGACGAGACCATCGTACTGATCCGCAAGCAGCCCAACTTTTATGCGGACATCTCCGCGCTCCACTACCGGCCGTGGCAGTTTTACAACGCGCTGATTTCCGCCAAAGAATACGGCGTGCTCGACAAGATTCTGTTCGGTTCCGACTTTCCGTTCACTACGCCTGAAGCCACCCTGGATGCTTTGGAGCATTTCAACCAGGTCACCGAAGGGACAAGGTTGCCGCGCCTGTCTCCGGAGGAAATCGGAAAGATTACGTCGAACCCTACGTTATCCTATCTGGGGCTTGAGTGATCAAATTGGGAGAGCACAAATCCGCCTGAAACGGTTTCTATGAAAATCACAAATGTCGAAGTATTGGTTCTTGAATCGCCCGGAGCTTATGAAGCCCCGAAAGGCGCCGAAGAAGCTTATGGAATCAAGTATCTCGGCTTGGTCCGGGTCAGCACCGACGCGGGCATCACCGGCTACTCCGACATGGAAACACAGCCGCACGTCGCGAAGGCAATTGTTGACGCGCCGAGCGAGGGTGCAACGCCTGGCTTTGAAGGGCTTCGGTCCGCTCTCATCGGCGAAGACCCATTCGAGGTCGAGCGGCTCTGGTACAAAATGTACCTGGGCACGGTGTATTACGGCCGGCGTGGCGCGGCAATCCAGGTGATGTCAGGCATTGACATTGCGCTGTGGGACATCATCGGCAAGGCAACGGACCAGCCTGTCTACAAACTGCTGGGCGGAGGTTATCGAGATAAAGTCCGGGCTTACGCAAGCACGCTCTTTCGGGCAACGCCCGCCGCCATGGAAGAAGCCTCGAAGCATTATCTCGACCAGGGTTTTACGGCCGTTAAATTCGGTTGGGGCGTTTTCGGCGAGGATGCTGACCGTGACGTTCGCCTCGTAGAGGCGGCGCGCCGGACGCTGGGTGATAAGACCTATCTTCTAGTCGATACCGGCTGGCGCGTACATCGGACGCCCAAAGAAGCCATTGAAATCGCCCGCCGCCTTGAACCCTTCCGCCCTTTCTTTCTGGAAGAAATGCTGCACCCGGAAGATTACGACGGCTACGCGCAGTTGGCGGATGCGGTTGACGTCCTGATAGCCTGCGGCGAGCAGGAATCGACCGAATGGGGCTTCCAGACGCTGATCGAACGCGGGAAGGTCGACATTGTGCAGCCGGATATTTCGCGCTGCGGGGGCCTGACGGTCGCGCGCAAAATTGTCCACATGGCCGAGCTTCACAACCGCCTTTGTGTTCCCCATGCCTGGATCTCCGACCTGCTCACCGCCGCTTCGCTCCATCTCAACGCATTCATGCGCCGCTCCGTCTTCCTGGAATTCAACGTTACGCAAGGCCCGCTCAGCCGCGAGATCTGCAGGAACCCCATCCGCATGAAGGACGGTTTCGTCGCTGTCCCCCAGGGCCCGGGGCTCGGCGTTGAAGTGGACGAAAAAACCATTGAGAAGTACAGAGTGCTCTGACCCTTTCTCAGCAGCTTGCTCTTGTGGAGCGCGCCGGATTTCCAGAAGCATATTGTGTGGACAGGCGGCAGGCTCTCAGGTATGTTCTTGCTTCCGTTTCGTCACATCCTTTTTGACACGCGATGGAGGGAGCCGATGCGCGCAAACTGCAATTCGAAGTGGTTGGTGGTTTTCTCTTTCGCGATTTTTTTCGCCGCCTCCAGCCTTGCTTTCGCCCGGGACCCGCTCGCTGATCAGGTCACCATTTATCGTGACCATTTTGGCGTCCCGCACATTGTGGGCGATACCGAAGAGGCCACCTTCTTCGGATACGGTTATGCCCAGGCACAGGACCATCTCGAAAAGATGATGCTGCAATATGTGGATGCCGAAGGGCGTCTCGCTGAGGTGCTAGGCGCCGGCTCGCTTGGTCAGGGATACCTGCACTTTATTCCTTATGAATACCGCTGGGACGGCGATTATTTGCAGCGTCTTCTTCGCACTTATCAGGGGGTGGTCGATAATCGGAAGAAGATCGATCCCCAAACCTACAAGGTGCTGAACGGATTCGCCAGAGGGGTAAACGAGTACATTACCGAACATCGGGCGAGCGTCCCGAGTTGGATCCAGCCCATCACTCCCGAGGTTATCGAGGCCGAAGAGCGCAGCAATTATTTCCGTTTTTACAGCATCAATGAGGCCCTGGTAAAGCTGACGAATTTGCCTGAGCATTTCCCCAGCTTCGGCTCTGATCAGTTCGCGGTTTCGCAGAAAAAAACAACTGACGGCCATGTGATCCACTTTGAGGAGACCCACATGCCATGGGCCAACCGCTTTCAGAATTACGAGGCGCAGCTGATAACTCCGGGCAAGCTGGATGCGGGTGGGATCAGTTGGTTTGGCAGCCCCTTCTTCCTCGACGGATTTAACGACCGCATCACCTGGTCAGCAACCTGGAATTTCCCCAACATCTCCGATGTGTACGAGGAAAAGCTCAACCCGAAAAACCCGCTGGAATATCTCTACGACGGCCAATGGAAGAAGATCAAAGTGGTCCAGCAGATCTTCAAGATCAAAGGCACCGACGGCATGCGGAGCGTGACCCTCGCCTGCTATTACACTTTGCACGGCCCCATCGTCAAGGTGGATAAAGCGGGCCATCGGGCTTATTCGGTCAAACTCCCGAACTTTGACGGCGTCAACTACTCCACCAATCTTTATCGTCTGATGAAGGCAAGGGATCTCCGGCAATTTAAAGCAGTGCTCACGCTCCATCTGATGCCAAGATGGAACCTGCTCTACACGGATGCTCACAACATCTACTGGGTGGATAATGCCACTGTGGCGCGCCGCGCGCCGGGCTACGACTGGCGCAAGCCGGTTCCGGGATGGACCAGCAAAACCCAGTGGGGGCCCTATTTCCCTCTGTCGTCCCTTCCGCAGCTTTTGAATCCCCTGTCACGTTTTATTCAGAACTGCAACAATCCTCCCTGGCTGGCGACGAAGAATTCAGGGATCGATCCAATGTCACCCGCGCCCTATTTCCAGATGTACAAAGTGAGCCCGCAGGGTGGCGATGAGCGGCTGAACCCTCGCGGTGAGCGCCTGCTCAAGGTCCTTGGCGGCGACAGGAAGTTTTCTTTGGACGAGATCAAGGCAATGACTTTCGATACGTATGTCGTTCCGGCTGACGTCTTTGTGCCCCTGCTGGTTGCCGCCTACAACGCCAGAAAGCAGGAGATTCACGATCCGCGCGTCGAACATGCCGTCAAAATTCTTAGCGCCTGGGATCGCCGCTCCAGCGAGCAGTCCGCCGCCCAGACATACGCCTACTTCTGGGGCCGCGCCTACCAGCAGCTTTACTCCAACGCAAAGTTCGAACGTTTCATCAGCCATTCCCGCTATCAGATTGACATCCACTCGGCGAAGGAACAGGCCGATGCGCTTGGGGCGCTGACCCGCGCAATTGACGACATTCAAAAAGCTTTCGGAAAGACAGATGTGCCATGGGACGAGGTGAACGTTGTGGCGCGGGGCGGAAAATTCCCGCTGGACGGCACAGGCTTGTTTGACGTGCTCCATCCGGATGATGGCGAAGAGCAAAAAAACGGGCAAATCTTTGACAATGACGGCTGGGGGCACATGATGGTTGTGGAAGAGGGAAACCCTAAAAAAATCTGGAGCCTTTTACCTTATGGCGAGTCAGAGGACCCGCATTCGCCGCACTTCAATGACATGGCCAAACTTCACAGCCGGACGGAGATGAAGAGGTTCTGGTTTACGCCGCAGGACATTCTGGCCCACACTGAGGCCATCTGGGGCAGCAAAGATCGAATGAACGGATTGATCGAAAAGTGTGGCAGCGAACCTGTGACCTGCGGCGGCAAGCCCGCGCAGTGAACTCTGCCGCCAATCTTACATTCCTGAATCCCTATGACGAGCCGGTGTCCGTTTAAAGCCTCGCACTATAGAGAGTTGTGAATTCATGGAATTCCAGAATTTCGTTCTTCGATCTTCGCGCCTCGAGGTCACCCTGCTGCCCGAAATCGGCGGCAAGGTGCGCCAGATTGTTGACAGAAAAACGGGCGACCCTTTGCTGGTGTCTCCCGCCAGGGCTTATCAACAGATTCCTACCGGCAGTCAATGGACGGATTTTGACACCAGCGGCATGGATGACTGTTTTCCAAACATCGAGCCGGGCTCATATCCTTTCCCGGGCCTGGGCGGCAGGCGGCTTTTCCAGATGGGCGAATGGGTTTACGGCGCGTGGAACGTGGGCGAGGCCGGGAACGAAACCGTCGTCCTGGAACGGAGAGGCATACGGTTCGACTATCTCGCCCGCAAAACTTACCGCTTTGCGGATTCGGAGACTCTTGAAATCCGGTACGAAGTCCAGAGTTTCATGGATTCATCATTCAGGTACCTCTGGTCAGCTCACCCGCTATTTGCGGTAAAGGATGAATTCGAGTTGCAGCTTCCCAATGATGGAATCAATTTCAAGGTGTTCCCCGGGCCCGGCGAGTATCAGCACTGGCCAACATACAACTCCGCAAACTTGTCCCATCAATGGATTCCCCCCGGCCAGACACTGAAGACCTTCCTCAGTGGTCTCAAGAATGGCCAGTGTCGTC
>DASSJE010000543.1:0-3531 GCA_035691365.1 Terriglobia bacterium | reverse complement strand
GGGAACCGCATCGTCAAAGTGGCACCGTCGGGCGCCGCTTCCCTGGTTACCATCACTGGGACGACGCTCAGCAGTCCGCAGGGTGTAGCCGTGGACGGAAACGGAAACCTGTATATTGCCGATGCCGGGCACCGGCGCGTGATTCAGTTGACGACGGCAGGCGTTGCGTCCGTGGTTGCGACGCCCGGCCAGACCATCGGGACCCTGCTGTTCGGCATAACACCCGACAGCAACGGTAATCTGTTGATTGCCGACTGGTTGAACAACCGGGTCATCAAGGTGGACGTTTCCGGCGCAACGCTGAATTTCGCCACCACTCCCGTGGGCGCAACCAGTTCGGATAGTCCCAGGTCGGCGACCGTCACCAACGTCGGAAACGAAGCGCTCGCTTTCAGTACGAATCCCAGCTACACGGCGGAGTTTCCCGAGAACACGTCAGAAGCCAATCCCTGCACGGCCAGCACATCCTTAGATCCCGGGGAAGTTTGTGACATCTCGGTTTTGTTCACTCCACAATCGCCGGGAGGCCGCAGTGCGAACATCGTAGTGACGAATAACCACCTGAATGGAAGCGAGGTTACGCAGACCGTGGCGGTGAGCGGGACGGGAGCAAAAGCGACGCCCACCATCACGTTAACCTCAGACGCCAATCCTGCACACTTATCGGAGAGCGTCACTCTCACGGCCAGTGTCAGCTCATCACTGGCGACACCCACCGGTTCCGTGAACTTCTACGATGGCGCCACGCTGTTAGGGTCTGGCGCTCTTGCTTCCGGGGCAGCCACGTATGCCACCTCAAGCCTGGTTGCCGGAACGCACTCCATCACCGCGCAATATGCCGGTGATGCAAACTTCTTGACCGCAACCAGCTCAGCCGTGTCGCTAGTCATCACCGATCTTAACTTTGATGTTGCAGCCGGTGGGAGTTCCACGGCCACTGTTTCGGCGGGAGGAACGGCAACCTATCACCTGACGATAGCGCCTTCGAGCGGGTCGGCATTGCCGGCGGTGACGCTCTCAGCCACCGGAGGACCCACAGGATCAACCATTACGATCACACCGCAAACCATCGCGGCGGGCGCGCCTGCGACCGCCGTGACGGTGAGTATAAATGTTGGTGCCGCCAGGGCGATCGCTCACAGCCTTAAGCCCTGGGCTCTCGCCTGGGGGTTCTCCCTCGCGGGAATATTCGTGTTGCCCTTCGGAATCGAACGCAAGCGACCTTCTACCAAACGAGCCGTTCTTGCCAGCCCATTGCTGTTGCTTGTGCTGATGTCAATCGGCGTAATGTCGGGGTGCGGAAGCCGTAGCGCTCCACCGTCGCAGTCAAAGAACTACACGGTAACTGTAAACGCCACTTCCGGCAGCTTATCGCACACAACAACTCTCACCCTGATCGTGCAATGAGAGCAGCAGCGATGTGCGAGCAGTCCAATTGTCGCAATTTTGACCAGGGCTCCGTGCGTAAGTGAACGCCTGGCACGTCCGAAGTCTGAGTTGTCGGCAGGAAATTACTGCTCCGCCAATGAGCCCTCAAGGACTCTGCGGTTCGACTACCAGCCGACTCACCAATACCGGAAATTGATGTTATCCAGCCAGATCGAATACGGCTGTTGTTTGTAATTCCCGTCCTGCTGGTAATTCACGGTAATGCCGGACCAGGAGGTTTGCGTGGGAGTGTCGTAGTGGTTCAGCGTGGCTGTGTTTCCGTTCAGAGTGATCGACTGGAATAAAAGGTGTCCGTCAGAAGTTCGCTGGACCTGAATGATCAAATGGTTCCATTGATTGTTGAGCGGCTGGCACGGCACTCCCGTCGCATGCCACTTCTGCCCGGGATTATCCCAAACGTCCCATTCGTTGCCGCCGGCAATGCGGCATTCGTGTCCCCAAATGTAGGATTTGCCGTCGATGAATTGATTGATATCGAACTCAAGGGCCTGGGCAGCGCCGATGTTGTTGCCGAAGAAATATACATCGTAGACAAAGTTGTGCGACCCGGAGTTGATGCTGTTATCGGCATCCGGTATTCCTTGCGAAGAGAACGGCCCGATCAGGTGGTTATTCCAAAGTACGTCGGAATAATTCGTTTTGCCGCCGATGGTGAATTGCATGGATTTGCCGCTGAGCGAGGGAGAACTTACGCCTTGACTGCTTGACCACGTAGCCTGAGGGCCGCCGGCAGAGCATGAGGAGCAAATACCGTACCCGGGAGGCAACAGGGCATAGCCCGTCCATCCCGTGCTGGCTTGCAGATCAGAAATGACATTGCCTGGAGCCGAAGCAGGAACGGCGTTGGGGGAGGCCGAGGTTGACGTCGCTGAGGACTTAAGTGAGGTCGCGGAAGGCATGCCGCCGCAGGCCGCCAAAGTAGCACTTGCAACAATTACCAAACAGATTTTCACGCGGAAATTCTCCAGCTTTGATTTGGAAGTCAGGCGTGTCCGCCGAACACATGCAGGACGCATGTGGGGGCAAAACATCTACTTTTCTTCTGAGCTCTTCTGAGTAGCCCAATTCTACGGGCGCATCTACTATCGCTCAAGGCCATGGCTGAGAATTTTTAAGCGGACGTACGAACCAGCGACGAATGTGCTGTGCGAGGGCTCGAATCAGGACCTTCTCGTTGCGCACTAGGCTTCGCGCGCAAATTGCTCGCCCAGGTTCTTGGCCAGCGCCGTCAAGGTGGTTGCCAGGCGCTGGCGCCAGCGTTCAACCGAGAGCTTGGCCATCTCATCTATGGAATGGTCAAAAATCTGCTGGGCGCCGGTGGCCTGCTGCTGGAGCGACTCGGAAACGGAATCCATCGTGCTTGCCTGCGCCTTCGCCATCTTGCCGCTCGCCTCTGCCAATTGATCTTCGATCAACTTGAGCATGCGCGCCTTCAATTCCTCTAGCCCGGCGTTCGTGATGCTCTCGAGCTGGTCGCGCGTCTGTTTCACGGTATTGCCGGCCATTTGCCCCAGGCGCTTGTCGAGCCCGCTCTCAAGCGAGCGCGCCGACTCGTCCAGTTTTGCCATGCGCATATCCAGGGATTGAACGTCCTGGCGCAGCCGCGACGATTCCGCGGCGACCGACGCCCGCAGCTGTTCCAACTCATGACGGCGTTCATTGTGCTGGTCATCGAGGCTTTGTTGCAGGTATTCCAGCAGTTCGTCGCCCAGGCGCTTCAGCGAATTCCCGCCCTCCAGCAACTTCTGCTGAAAGTCTTCCAAGCTGCGGCGCACCTGCTCATGAGCATTGGCGGAGGTTTGCGCGGCAATTTCCTGGGCTCGCTCTTCTACGTTCTTGAGTTCGTCGGCGGCCCGGCGCCGGAAGTCTTCATAGCCTTCCGCGGTGCGTTGCTCCAGGGTAGCCTTGGCGGTTTGCATCAGATGCGCGTACTGCTGGCGCGACTCTTCCAGCGCCTTGGGCTCGATGTCCTTCTTGAGACGCGCCTCCAACTGCGCTTCCAGTTCGGGAGGAATCTGCGAAAGTGAAACCTCAAAGCGGCTGGGATTCGCCTCTCGACGCGCCAGCGCCTGCTTGACCGCG
>DASSJE010000542.1:0-3441 GCA_035691365.1 Terriglobia bacterium | reverse complement strand
CAGCGGGCTGAAGCAGTATCCGCAGGTCATTCGCAACGTTGCGGTCCGTGAAAAATTGCCGCTCGAATCCATCCCTGAAGTTGCCCGGACCATCGAAACCTGCACTCGGGAACTCGGCGACGCGGGACGGATCGTGGTGCGCTACTCCGGAACGGAGCGGCTGGCGCGCGTGATGGTTGAGGCGGAAGACGAGGCCACCGTGGAGCATCATGCCGGCCTCATTACAAAAGCCATTGAATCCACCATCGGCGCCGAAAGCGAGCGCTAAGCGCATGGAATTTTGCCGCCCGAGCAATAAGCCGTGCACCACATTGTTGTGCATAATACTCAGGTAGCAGCAGGCCTTGATCGGAGCGACAAAAGTTGTAAGCAACTCCCTGCGGAGATTTGCCGTCGAACCACCAGGCGCCTGACCGTCCGGGCAGGAGGTTATCAAGGCATGAAAACCAGCCTTCTTTTTCTGTTCAGCTTCCTCTTTCTGGCTTTCGGGCAGCCGCTGGCTGCGCAGGATGTGACGCACACGGACCAGCCGCCGCAGCCCCCTGCCCGCATCATCGTGCCATCGGAAACTCATATCCCCGTAGCGCTCGAAAACGCTGTCAACTCCAAGACCGCTTATCCTGGCCAGTCCATCTATTGCCGGACCATCTTTCCCATCACCGTCGACAACCGAATCGTGATTCCGGTGGGCAGCTACATCAGAGGAGAGATCACCCAGGTGGTGAGGCCCGGCCGCATCCGCGGCAAAGCCAGCCTGGGACTTCGGTTCGATTCCCTGACGCTGCCCAACGGAGTCACGGAACAGTTGCGCGCTTCGCTCTCTTCCTTCGGCACCAGCAGCAAGGAGGGCTTTAACCGTAAGGAAGGAAAAATCGAGGGCGAATCCACCAAGGGGCAGGATGCAGGCAAAGTGGCCCAGACCACCATTACCGGAGCTGAAGTGGGTTCGATTGCGGGCATTTCGGGCGGCCATACGCTTCGCGGCCTGGGCATTGGCAGCGCTGCCGGCGCCGCTGCAGGAGCCATCTGGGTGCTGGCCGGCCGCGGCAAGCACATTTACCTCCCGCCCGGAACCAGCCTGGAACTGCAACTGGGCGCCCCGCTGGAGTTTGCACCGAACCAGCTCGATTTCAGCGGCGATCCTCCACCACCGCCGGTCGTCGAACCCCAGCAACCCGATCAATCCAGGAGAGGAAGACGCCGGCGCCTCGGCCGCTTTCCGCTCGGGCCCCGGCTGCTGCGCCCATTCTAATCGCCTGGGCCGTAAAAATGCGGCGGTCCTGCCGAAGCCCGCGCTCAAGCCCCGCGGCGCAATAATCCGGGCGCACTATCCCCTTCGCCGGCCGCCACTCATGTCCGTGCCAGATCTTCTACATGAAGACCAGCGACTGCCCGGTGATCTCAAACCGCTTGCGACAGCGCGGGTTCTGGCACTGCACAATGTCATCCCGCCGCAGCAGATACGACCTGGCTTTCAGGAACTTTGCCCGGTCGCGCTCGTCAGCATTCCCACGCAGGGCCTTCTTCTTTGTGCGCTCAAGCCAGCGGACCTGGTAGGTGGCCGTCTCGCGGCAGTGATGGCAGGAAAGATTAGCCGGTTTCGATACTTCTTTTTCGTCAAAAAAGTCTCGCTCTTCCATAGGCCAGATATTCTAACGTGAATCCGGGATTGTTGCAGAAAGTTTGCACATCTACGGGAACATCGATTGCATTGCCGGATCCAGCGGCTTTCCCGATTCGAGCCAAGCCCTCTTACTTTACAGCAGGCAACGACTTCAAATATGCGACCACGGCTTCCGCATCGTGCCGCGACAGTTGAAAGGGCGGCATGGGCGGACCGGCGTGTTTGTTGCTGCGGTCAATACCCGTCATCAGGAAATGTACAGCTTCGCTTTCGGTCCAACCTTCCAATCCTGCGATCGGAGGCGCCACATTCACCCAGCCGGGCACGGGATGGATGGGCTGGAAAGCAAGCGGCGCGCCCTGCAGTTCGCGCCCGCTAATCATCTCACCATGTTCGTTGCGTGGAGAATGACAATCTGTACAGCCTGCCACTCGCGTCACCAGATACTTGCCGTGGGCGATCAATTTTGCCTGGATCGTTGTCCGCCCGCCCTGGGCGGCGGCTATCGACGCACTGAAAAGAAATACCCCGAATAATGCAGTCCATCTTGTCATCGGAATCCCCCCCACCTGGAATAACAACCGACCTAAAATAATCGTTTCCTTGTTGCCGGGCAAGAGAATTTCTTACCCCTCCTGGCGCAGGAATTTCGGCCCCAGCCAGAGCAGCGCCACGGCGTCAATCAGAAAATGCGCCGTCATGGATGGATAGAGCGAGCCCGTCTGGACCACCGGCCAGGCCAGCAAGGCTCCCAGCAGACCGGCCCGGACCATGCCGTTCACGCCCTGGTAGGAATGCGCCAGCCCGAAAGCTGCTGACGATAAGGCCACGCCCCACCCCGCCGAATGAAACCAGGCCGTCGCCTCGGCCAGCAGAAACCCGCGGTAGAGGAACTCTTCACACAAGCCGGCCGTGGGCGCCAGGCCCAGAATCGCCCACCACCTTTCCTGCCTGGTCTGCGGCATCAGAACGCGGACCATCTCAGGCTCTTCCGGCCACCAGCCGCGCCGCTCGAGCAGCAGCACCAACCCCAGCCCGGCCACCGACACCAGGACCAGCACAAGTGTCCATTTGAAGAAAGCGGCGCCCGACACCGGAGCGAGGTCCACCTTCACCCATCCCGGCCCTGCTAAGAGAACCACCAGCGCCCCGACCGCTGCCAGAATCCACTGCGAAACGACCGCCGAAAAATAGAGCGCCGGCTTGGGGATTCCCTGCACCTGCTCCGGGCGCGCGCTGCGCCACGAGAGCAGCGGAACGCCCACGATCAGGAGCACCGAAAACGCAATCCGGACCACGCTTGCGAGCATTGACATTTCCTTCAGCAGAACAACCGCAAATACGAGGGGCTAGTGTCTCATTCGCCCGGCGGGGCGTCAACTATCCAAGGATGGAGGGAATTTTTCCACAGAATGGGCCATTTGGTGGGAGGTTTCCAGGCGGGATATCTTTCACCCAAATTCCTGCCGTAGCATTCTCGGGTTCGTTTTTTTCACGGTCTGATTCTAAAGGACTTCTCGGGTTCGTTTTTGGGTTCGTTTTTCCCACAGATTCGAATCTAAAGGACTTCTTGGGTTCGTTTTCGGGTTCGTTTCGGCTAACATATGTAGCCTTTTCCTTTGTTTTCAACAACCTCTCGGCTTCGTTTCTGCAAATAAAATTTTTTTGTCCCACGGGTTTTAGCGGCCCAATACGCCTTATTGTGTTTTCAGTCACTTGCAGGTATTAAATAGTCCATCCAGACTGTCTATTCCTTTTGGGATACGCCCCGCCCGGCGCAACACCATAGAGACTAGCACAGTAGCGTAGAGTTGTCA
>DASSJE010000541.1:0-2068 GCA_035691365.1 Terriglobia bacterium | reverse complement strand
GCAGCGCCTGTTCAGCCGCCAGCGCCCCCAGCGCGGTCTGCAAAAACGTCCGGCGCGACGGATGGCTGATTGTTTTGTCCGAAGGCTTCATACGCGCATCAATCCAGGACCAAGAGTTGCGCCGCGAGCTGGCGAATTGCGTCGAGACCCGCCGGCGGACGGAATCTACAGATTCCATGCAAGCGTGAAATCATCCCCGAATTCGGCAACGAAGTCAATCAGGGCAAGCGGCAAGGGCGGGGCAGGCGTCGGGCGGCGCCTCTGTGCTCTCGTACATTTCGTTCTGATGACGGGAACATCACATCCCCCTGTGACTTCTGTCACAGCGGCCAGTGACGAGGTTCGGAGATATTGTAGGAACCCGATCGGGCGGCGAAAGGTTCGAACAAGGGGACAACATGGCAACCCATGTGAAGGACCGGGAATTCAAGCGAGAGGCCGTTCCTTTTTTTGAGGACGCGGCGCGCGGGCGGGACACCTTTGTGCCCATCGAGCCGCTGAATCCCTGCGAGCTTGAGATTGACCTTTTCTGCAAAGGCATCCGCGTGGACGAATCCACCCTGGGCGAGGAAGGGCGGCCTCTGACGCGCACGCGCGCGGGCCTGGGCAGCGGGTTGGAAGTGATTATTCCGGGGCCGCTGAAGGATGTGTGGGCCAACATACCCGTTGAAGAAGAGTTTGCCAAGAAGTCCTGCTACCGCATTGCGCGGGAAGGCGGGACCCTCAAGGTGGTGGATGACCGGCAGGGATTCAGCTATCCGGTGAAGCTTTCGCCGGAAGTTCCCTGGTACACCCGCACCACCACCCGCGGCGTCCCGATGCAACGGATCGGCGTGCTGCAGGGCACTTATCTCGGGATCTATATCTCCAACTCCTGCGGTTTCTGGTACCACTCGCCGGCGCTGAACTGCAAGTTCTGCACCACGGGGCTGAACGTGGGCGTAAATGAAGTGGAGCTGAAAGACGTCGAGGACGTGGTGGAGGTGGCGCGGACGGCAAAGTACGAGTCCGGCGTGACCTTCACGCATTTTAATTCCGGCTACCAGACCAACCGCGACCTGGACCGCGCCGCGCCTTACGTGAAGGCCGTGAAGTCGCGCGTGGGCAGCCTGATTGGCGTGCAGTTGACGCCTACCCGCGATCTGTGGAAATACGACCGGCTGATTGACCTGGGCGCCGACCACTTCAGCTTCTGTTACGAATTCCAGAACCCGGAATTTTTTGCGAAGCTCTGCCCCGGCAAAGAGAAGCTGATCGGGCAGAAAACCTTCTTCCGCGCGCTGGAATATACCTCCAAGAAATTGGGAAAGGGCGCCTGCTCGGGAGAAATCATTGCCGGCATCGAGCCCATTGAAGACACGCTGGCCGGGATCGACATGATCGCCGGCATGGGCGCGTTCCCCACTGTGTGCATTTTCCGCCCCACCATCGGCGCCGATATGGAGCGCTGGCCGTCGCCCCGCTTTGAAGACATGATCGTGGTCTACCGGCACCTCTATCAGGCGTGCAGAAAGCACGGCATCCCCATGGACGTGACGCCGAACATCGAAGTGAGCCTGATTGTCCAGCCGGGCGACACGCGCTATCTGGCGGACTCGAGCCTGGCCACGAAGCTTTACGACCTCAAGCTGGGCCTGATGAAGAAAGCAGCCAGACCCTATTTCTGGTGGGCCGGCCGTCCCAAAAACATCAAGGCCTCTGAAATCCTCAGCAAGTAATCCCTGCGAGCACACTTCCATCCAGAATCCCGGCTTCGTTGCTGCACACGAAGCCGGGCGCGGAAATTATTCAAAGCTTTATAAGGTTGCCTGCCGGCTTTTCCTGCCGTTAATGGTTCATCAGGACACAGCTTAATTAACGCAGAAGGTGGCAATAACAATGAGCAGAAACTGCCGGGTTTTGACTGAATGATGCTTGTAAGAAGAGGGCGTCGCGTCAGACCTGCAACGAGCTCTGCTGCTGCGAAGCCAGGTTCAGCGCAGACCCCGCGAAGGACATGACGATCAGGTCCGCCCGCCGCTGAACTCCGAACTTGGCAAGAAGATTGGAAACGTGGAATTTGGCTGTG
>DASSJE010000540.1:0-12106 GCA_035691365.1 Terriglobia bacterium | reverse complement strand
TAATCTGGTCCGTGTCCACGTTCACGCGATCAAGCGGTGCGACGATTCCAGTCAATTTTGTAAAGGGTGTCATTTCAACTCCGGCAAAGTTCTGGGTTATGAGTTCTGAATTCTGTGTTTAGTGTCACGAGTGCGAGAATATTCGAGTGTGACAACGGGCACGATTGCTCAACTATCCGTATATCAAACCCATAACTCAGAACCTTAAACTCAGAACTTCCAATTCGTAATTGGTAATCGTAATTTGCAGACTGCCAGGTCGCAAGGTGGCAACATGGAAATTATTCCACCCGTCCCACTTCCCACTTGCGGATGTCCACAAAGTGGCCCTCGACGGCGGCTGCGGCTGCCATCAGAGGGCTTACCAGGTGTGTGCGTCCGCCCTTGCCCTGGCGGCCTTCAAAGTTGCGGTTTGATGTGCTGGCGCAGCGCTCGCCGCTGGGCAGAACGTCAGGGTTCATGGCCAGGCACATGCTGCATCCAGAGTCACGCCACTCGAATCCCGCGGCGCGAAAGATCTTGTCAAGCCCCTCGGCTTCCGCCTGCGCCTTAACCCGTCGCGAGCCGGGAACCGCCAGCGCCCCCTTGATGGTTGAGGCGATTTTCTTCCCATCCAGCACGCGCGCTGCCAGTCGCAGGTCCTCAATCCGCGCGTTGGTGCACGAGCCGATGAAAACACGGTCAATGGGGATATCCGTAATGCGGGTGCCGGGCTTCAGCGCCATGTATTCGAGCGCGCGCTCAGCGGACTGGCGCGACACCGAATCGCTGAAAGAAACGGGGTCCGGCACGCTGCCTGTAACGTCCGCCACCATGCCCGGGTTGGTCCCCCAGGTCACCTGCGGAGCGATCTCCGCCGCCTCGATTTCCACCACCCTGTCATAACCGGCGCCCGGGTCGGGGGTGAATTTTTTCCAGCGCTCAACCGCTTCCTGAAAACCCTTGCCGCGCGGAACATAAGGCCGCCCTTCGAGATAAGCGAAGGTCTTGTCATCGGGGGCCACCATGCCGGCGCGCGCGCCACCTTCAATCGACATATTACACACTGTCATCCGGCCTTCCATGGAAAGTTCCCGGACGGCCTCGCCGGCGTATTCGATCACGTGGCCCGTGCCGCCGGCGGTCCCGATCTTTCCAATGATCGCCAGAATAATGTCTTTTGCCGTCACGCCCTGAGGCCGGTTGCCGTTCACCCGCACCAGCATGGGCTTCGACTTGAACTGCGAAAGGCACTGGGTGGCCAGCACGTGTTCCACTTCACTGGTGCCAATGCCGAAAGCCAGCGCTCCAAACGCTCCGTGCGTCGATGTGTGGCTGTCGCCGCAAACGATGGTCTGGCCGGGATTCGTGATGCCCAACTCCGGACCGATAATGTGGACAATGCCCTGGTTGCGGTCATTCATGTCAAACAGCAGAATGCCGTTTTCCTTGCAATTTTGAGCCAGCGCTGCAAACTGCGCCACGGCAGCCTTGTCCACCATGGGGAGGCTGCGGTCAGTAGTCGGGACGGAGTGGTCCATCGTCGCGAAGGTCAGGTCCGGCCGGCGAACCTTGCGCCCGTGAGCACGAAGCCCGGCAAATGCCTGCGCGGAGGTGACCTCATGCACCAGATGGCGGTCAATATAAATCAGCGTCGGCTTTCCGGGTTCTTCCCGGACGACATGGGCGTTCCAGATTTTTTCATACATCGTCTGAGATGGCATACCGTTTACTTTAACCCATTCTGAATGTGATCGAGAGGCGGCGTTCAGCAGAGCCTGAACCTGAGGCGCAAAGCACGCTTCTGGCGCCCGCAGAGCATATACCGACCAGTCGGTAGGTATTCTAACACCCCGGTCTGTCGCTGTCAATTTCAGGTCCCTTCTTCTCCCAAGGAAGTGCGCGGTGTTCCTCACTCATGCCTACTGTCCACGGCGGCGTGACAATTTGACAAGCCGCAGCTCGCGATTCCTTACTCTGGCCGGGCAGGCAGTTTGGGCTTAGAATCGAAGCGTATGCCACGGCTTCGTTTTCGAGATCAGCGTGAGTTTGATTACTCGGAGGCCCGCGTGAGCCGGCGGAAATTTCTCAAGACTTCGCTCGGCGCGGGCGGTGCCCTTGCCGGATTGCCGATGGCTGGCGCAGCGGCAAGTGGCGGTAATTCGCGCTGGCGGACGCACAACGTCGGAAATATTCCCGAGGGATATCAGGTTGCCGTGGCCGATGTAAACGGCGACGGCGGGCCCGACATCCTGGCGCTCAGCTCTGAACAAAACATTGTTGACTGGTATCAGAACCCGACGTGGCGCTCGCGCTCCGTCACAACATCCACTGTGAAAAACATCAGCCTGGCGCCGCTGTTTCGGTCGGGATATCCAGCACAGGGCATGGCGCTCGCAAGCGGCTTCAACCTCGACCATGCCGAGGACGGAGGCGAAATCTGGTGGGCGCGCCCGGCCTCCTCGCTTGACGCCGAATGGACCATCACGCTGGTCGGCAGGGTTCCCGGCGCGCACCGGCTTCGCTGGGCAGATCTCGGCGGCGACGGGCGGCTCGAACTGGTAGTTGTGCCCATCGTCGGACCGGGGTCGAGGCCTCCAGATTATTCTGCCCCCGCACAGATCACCTGGTTCCAGATGCCGGAGGCGCTGCTTACTGGCCATGCCGAAAACACCGGTCGCGAATCAACACAATGGACGCCGCACCTGATCGACGACACGTTGAACCTTGTGCACGGCGTCCACGTGATGGATTGGAACGGTGACGGTCGCGATGAAATCCTCACGGCCAGCACCCAGGGTGTGACCCTTTTCGAATCGAAAGGCCGCAGCGCGGATCTCAGTTGGACGCGAACTCTGCTGACCGCGGGCGACCGAAGCGAGAGCTACCACGGCGCCAGCGAAATCGACGTGGGCAAGGTTCAGGGCCGCAGATTCCTGGCTACCATCGAGCCCTGGCACGGCGACAAAGTGGTGGTTTACCCGCAAGTGAAAAACGGATTTCCCAAGCGGCACGTGATCGATTCCAGTTTCAAGAGCGGGCACGCGCTGGTCTGCGCCGACCTTGACGGCGACGGCAGCGACGAAATCATGGCAGGATATCGTGGCCCGGGAACTTCGCTCTTTGTCTATCACGCAACGGGCAAGGATGGGACCGCCTGGGAACGCCAGACGCTGGATACCGACATGGCCGCTTCCTGCGTGGCGATTGCAGACCTCAACGGCGACGGCCGCCCGGACATCGTCGCCATCGGCTCCTCCACCGCCAACGTCAAGTGGTATGAAAATCCGGGTTCCTGAATGGGAACTCTGTCTCCATCCCACGTGTGGGCGGCGCGCAGATTAACAGAGGAGGACAACCGGAATGATAAAATTGCTCCTTCCCTTTATCCTGGTCCCCTTGTTGTTACCGCTGTCCGGCCTTGCCCGGCAGAAACCCGCAAGATCTTCCGCCAGTGTTTCTCCAAAAAAGACCCTCTTCTTCAACCTCGGCTGCGAGAAAAAGCAGGAGACGAACCCTGTGTACAGTCCTGTCTCACTCTCAGAAAAAGGGATGTGGCGTGCGTACGTCGAGGTCGATTTACAGGACAGTCGCGGGTGCCTGAGCACCACGCGGTTGTGGGTTGCAAGGCGTGGCTCCCCGTACCGCCTGGTCTATATGATGCCCCCCAGGCGCACGGCCCAAAGGAATGGGATGGAGATTCTGGGCTGGGCCAGAAATTCCCGCATGCTCCTGGTTCTGGCAGAGCAATGGCAGGTGGGGTCCGACGCGCCGGATACCCAACAAGTGCTCGCCATCGATGCCGGAACTGGAATGGTCTATGAGCCCAACCTTTCAGAATTGCTGCAGGGGCACGAGGGTCAACAGTGCTCATTTCGTGTGACCAACGCCGGATTCAGTTCCGACGGAAATGTGAACATCCTGGTTCGGGCGAAGTTTTCGACCTGGTTCGACGTGGATGAAACTCTTCAAGATGTCCCTCCCGCAAAGCGCTGCGGGAATTTTGAAGAAACGTATAGTTTTAATTTTGCTACGGGAGAAATCAAGACCGTGGCGAATATTGAGCCGCTGGTCATCTTCAAGAAATTTCTGCCCAACTCTCGCCGGAAATAAGCAGACAACCGCCGGCTCAAGAATCCTTCCAATTTGAAAACCCTTCAAGATTCACTCACCCGCGTCTGTCCGGAACGTGCGCTCCAAAAAAGCCCCTGGCCTCTTACTTCACACAATCCGGTTGGGGTCGCTGGTATCGGGCAGTTGGCCGTGATAGCGAAAGACCAGCTTGAGCAGGCGCACAAACATTCGCGACTGCTTGCGGACGTACCACTGGTCGGCGGCGCGGCGATTCCCCAGCGCATAAGTGGGGTAGGGATGGATCGTATCTGCCATGTTGCGCAGCGTCACCTTGTTCCGCATGGCCAGGGCAAATTCACCGATCATTTCGCCGGCATGGGCGCCCAGAATGCTGGCCCCGTAGATTTTTCCATCAGACTTTCTGGCGAAGACTTTCACCATTCCGGTGGTTTCGCTATCGGTCACTGCGCGATCGATTTTGCTGAACGGAAAGCGATAAATTGCAAAGCGCCGCTTCCGGTTTTTCAGATCGTTTTCCGAAGCGCCAACATGGGCAAGTTCGGGGTCAGTGTAAGTACACCAGGGAACGTTGGCCGTATCCATCGACATCGGGAAACGGAGCAGGGCGTTGGTGACGGCCACCTTGGCCATGTGTTCCGACATGTGGGTGAACTGGTAGAAGCCCGTCACGTCGCCACAGGCATAGATGTTCCTCGCTGAGGTTCGGCATCGCCTGTCGACGCCGATGCCTCCCCCGCTGGCCTGGACGCCCGCAGCTTCCAGGCCCAGGCCGTCGATATTCGGATGCCGGCCCGCCGCCAGAAGCAATGCATCGCCCTCCACCGAGTCTTCCGCCGGCGAAGAAACCTGCTGAAACGTCACCCGGACAGTTCCGCCCGCGTGCTCGATCATCTTCACCGTGCTCCCCAGCAGGAAGTGGACGCCTTCGCCCGCAAGGTGTTGAAGCAGGAGCGCGGAGAGTTCGCTATCGTCGCGGCGAAGGATGCATCTTTCTGAATCCAGAACAGTAACTTTGCTCCCCAGGCGGCGGAAGGCCTGCGACATTTCAATTCCCACGGGCCCTGCTCCGAGAACGAGCATTTTGGCTGGCAGCGTTGAAATCGAAAAGACCGTTTCGCTGGTGAGGCAGGGTGTGACCGCGAGCCCCTCGATGGGCGGTATGGCGGGCCGCCCGCCGGTGGCGATCACAAAATAGCGGGAGCTGATCTGGCGTCTGCCGCCGACCGGCCCGATCACCTCAACCTGCCTGGGACTGATAAACCGCCCCCTGCCTTCGATGACTTCGATGCCCATTTTTTCATAGACGGGCGGAGCATCTGCCTCATCGAAAACGGCGGCCTGAATTTGGTGAATGCGCTCCATGATTTTGGAAAAGTCAAACCGGGGTTCCGACGCTTCCAGTCCATATCGATCGGCTGTGCGAACGCTTTGGGCAACCTTGGCGGCCTTCAGCAGCGCCTTGCTGGGGACGCATCCCGTCCAGGTGCAATCGCCTCCGAGCCTGCGCTCTTCAATCAGGGCAGTCTTTGCGCCCAGCGAGGCGGAAAGCCCCGCAGCCGTAAGTCCCGCGGCCCCGCCACCTATCACCACCATGTCAAAATCCATTGCCATCGGCACCCTCCCCGGCCACGGACATATGATGGAATACCCACTGCGAGAACTTATACCATCTCACTCCTTTCGATGCGAATGATGGCGGGTCTATTCATGATGTTCGGTGCCTGCCTAGGCGAAGCCCGGAGAGCCTGTCCATTCGCAAACCGCGGTGCGCGCCGGATGCGGCCTTCGAGGCAATGCATATGACCTATTGGCACCACTATCAGAACGGCTCACCGCTGAGGCATCGCCCGATCACTTCCTGAAGCACCTGCCATGGAACATACATTCTTGAACCCATGCGAAGAGAAAACACCTTGCCGCTGTCCAGCCAGCGGTAGAAGGTTGACCGCGAAATATGCCCTCCGGTCCTCCTGCGGAGGATCCGCCAGGCGGCTGTGGGAGGCAGCAACTGCGGAAGTGTGTGGATTTCATCCTCTCGCGGAACGTCCCCGGGAATCACAGGGGGATCAAATGCTTTCGAACTGAATTCCATGCTTCAACTCCTCGATTGGGAGCGGCCCTGCGTCAACCCAGGCGGTCCGGTAGCCGGTGAATTCCGAATTTCGAAGTCAATACGGCCTTATCCGGCTGCCAGGCACGCAAAAAAGATGCGGTCCAGCGTCACGTAGCGCGCCAGAAAAGGCCCTGATTCTGTGTTTTGCCTATTTCAGTATGGGATCATCCGTATAAGCCGTGCCGTCGCTTTGGAATTGTTCCCAGATGTCTGTCATCCGCCGGCGGTCGCGCTTGCGGCCGCCGCTCTCATCCCTCCCAGTGGGCATGGATCTGGCAGGATCAAGGAGCAGCCCCGAAGGCTGGTGGGAACGAAAAAGGGCGGGTTCCTCCTGCTGGTGCAGATGGTAGGAGCACTTCCCGCTGCCGCGTAACGATGCGGGGAAGACACATCCCTTTTCTGAACAGCGTGGGGATGAAAAGGAGAGGTTTTCAGGCATCCCTGCTGAACACGTACTGAAGTTGAATCGGCGGGCTTGCGCGATCTGTCTAATATCCTCGCATGCATTTTTCACTTCAAAGCTGACGCCCGAAGTGGCAGTAGAAATAAAACCATGACTCCGTTTTGCATCTTTCATCGTACTCCTCCTTGTGTCTGGGTCGAAAATCAGATCGAAGAGACATCCGTAAGCTGGAACTGGTTGCAGAAAAGTCTCTGAGGCGCAAGGCGAAAAGAACCCCAGCCAGCTCTGGCATTCTGGTTTGTTCAAGATGACTCCCGTACGAACCGAACGACTTAATTGCGAAGGACAACCCGAAAGAACCCATCCATGGCAGGCAACAACAGAATAAAATCTTCAAACATTTGAAAAGACAGCAGTTGACGAATGCACCCAAATGACGGGTGGGCATGAATATACGGCGCGTCAAGTGTAATAAAAGTAAACAACCGTGCCGCGAAAGAAGGCTTGCTCATTGACAAAAGCCTGTGATACCACTAAGAATTCTCGTGAATTGGTACTGCCTGTATAGCCTATTGAATTGTATCGGGGGAAACTTCGACGGTAACGGCGAGCCCAAAACCTCACTGCCAGCACTGTTTCCCCCCCAGCAACAGGTGCGTGCCAATGAGACCTTGGCGCAACAAAAAAATCCGGAAGAAATAAAAAGCTTCCGGACTTGCACTTCTATGGTATACTAGCCTATAAGTATAGTCATGTCAAGTGAAATCTAATCAGGAGAAGGTCCCCGATGGCTGAGCTCGATGTATCCAAAGTGATTCGCAGAGTACGACAGAAGCTACAAGTGAGCCAGGAAGGGTTATCACGCCTGCTGAATGCCACGAAGGGAGCGGTGCAGCATTGGGAGCGCGGCAGAAACCGACCCGATCTGGCGCGCCTGATGGCTTTGCGGCAGCTTTGTCCCCCTTCCCAGGAACGCAAGGACCTGGACTCCCTTATCCGGGAGTCGCAGGCCCAGGTTTCACCCTATTCGTCGATCAAAACCGGTTTGCGCAACCAGGCCGCAAAGAATAAAGACCTTGAGGAGCTGTTCCCGCCGCAGGGACTGGATGTCCTTCGCAAGGAGAATCAACGCCTTCAACGTCAAGTCTCGAAGCTCCAATCGGTCCTGGACCGGAAGACCCAGCAGGTGCAGATTCTGGAAGAACTTGCAAAGGATCTTCAGAGCCAGATCGCAAGCCTTCAGGCTGGCGTGGCGGGTGCGTCCCCGACCGCTTCCCAGCAGGCGCCCAAACCAGCGGGCCAATAGCAGGTGCGGCTTCACGGTTATTGCAGATAACGGCTGGCGAACCATAGCGATGCCTCTTTCAAGGAAGCAGGCGGCTTGCCGAAGGCGCGCTTTTTGCGAAATGCCTGCCGGCCGTTGGAATTGAATGAAGCCCCGGGGTCGGCCGGAAGGGCTTGTGTTCCACTCATTTCGCCCTGCCATTGGTGTCGCCCCGCGCCTGACGGCACCCATCTATCATGATGCCGTGGTGTTGATTGCCAGTCTTGCCGCTCAATTCTTTGACGCCGGCCTTCAGCAGGATGATTGTCCCGCTGACGTTACAGCCGGAATCATTCCAGCCGTCCCACGACCGCGGGTAGCGTCTTTTCCAGCTCTTTGTCCCCAGGGTCCTCAAAGGTGCCAGGGAACTGAAAAGGCTGCCTCTTAAAGGGCGGAAGGAGCTTATTTCCCACCGCTTCTCCGTTTTCTCCAACGCGAACAAAAGCCGTGGCGTAAACAGCAGGATCGCATCAAGAGCGGTCCCGTGCGATCTTCCCACACCCCTCCAATCAAAGGGCTCCCTCCGCAAAATTTAGGGGTTGAAGTGTGCTTTGTGCGAGCCTATAATCAGCGCCAGAATAGTGGCGTTACGGGCCGGCCCGTGGCACCCACCCAGTTGGCGGTCCTCGCCGCTATTAATACTCCCACGATGAGGTTTCACGATGATCAAGGATGACCCTTCGGATTCCGATTCACCCCGTCTCTGGATTCTAACTCTGTTGCTGACTTCCTTTCTTGCAGCTTGTTCTTCCTCCTCCTCGCCTCCCAAGGGCCCTGGAGTGGATTACGAGCAGGCACAGGTGATGTTCAAACAGGGCAATCTGGACCGCGCGCTCAGCCTGACGGACGCGATAGCGGCAGAAGATTCGAGCAGCGCTGGCACCCAGAATGCCAGGGTTTTGAGGGCCGTGATTTACAGCGGCCGCATCGACGCCTACAGGGAACTGGCTGACACTTACATGAAGGGTGCAGAGGTGGCCACAACACCTCAGTCGGTCGCTTCCTATAACCGCCGGCGCAGTAATGCACTGCAATACGGCAGCGAGGCGGCCTTGAGTCTCGGTGAAGTCGTTATGCAATTCACTTCAAAGCACGATTTTCCCCACGAATTAACGCTGGTTGCTCCGTGGCCGAGCGTGGATGGCCCGCAGGTTATCGATGCTTTTGCGCGCATCCGCAGGGGAGCCTGGGTGCCCGAAGATGCGCAGGACAGCGCAGCCGTCGATGCTCAGCATAAGGCAATCGCCGGAGTTCTGGCAGAGATGGTTGGCGGCGACCGCAGCGCAGCCCGGACGGCGATGGAGGCCGGCCCCGTCAAGCTGAATGGCCTGGACTTCGCCCTCTTCCTCGAAAAACAGGTGGTGGAGGGAGTGGAACTATTCGGCCCGAAATACCTTGCCAACCCGGGGCAGTCGAAAACGCTTTGTGGTGTGGCAGATCGCCTGGTTTTGTCCATTGAAGGAATGCTCAAAGAAAATCCCGACAAAGCCAAAGAGGCGCAATTCAAGAAGCTTCGGAAGCAGATCAAGGACGCCGAACAGTTCACCTGATAAACCGGCCACTGAGTGCCGCGCATCGGATGAGCTCGGCCTACGCCGCTGTGCAGCTCGGGTTGACCGATCTTCAGGGGTGTCAATTCCTGGAAAGAGCCAGGCAGGTGCATTCCGTCACCATAGGGCGCGCAAGCGCTGCGGGATGCTCTGCACCGAAAATTTGCTGAAGTCTTTTCTTATCAACACGCGTCAAACATTACCAGACGCCTTATTTTGACGCTTCCGAGTATCCCAAAGGGATATGCGGAACTGTGTTAAATTCTGAGCATGGGCGGCTTCGAGCATTTCAACCGGTTTGTAAGTCCCGTCGACCGAGCGGCCGTCCCTTTCAACACCAATCATCCCTGACAGGAGACTGAGCATGTTTCCGTTTCACGGCGTTGACTTTCTGGAGATTGATGCCTTCCTGAGCGACGAGGAGAAACTAGTCAGGAAGACAGTGCGCGAGTTTGCCGACAAGGAAGTTATTCCGCATATCGAGGGCTGGTACCGCGAGGGCAAATTCCCTCTGCACCTGGTCAAAGCGCTGGGCGAAATGGGCTATCTGGGGGCCAATCTCAGCGGTTATGGGTGTGCGGAGATGTCAAACGTGCAATACGGCCTGGTAATGCAGGAACTCGAGCGGGCTGACAGTGGACTCCGCAGCTTTGTTTCGGTGCAGAGCGCGCTGGTCATGTATCCCATCCACGCTTACGGCTCCGAGCAGCAGAAACAACGCTGGCTTCCCGCGTTGCAGCAGGGCAATGCCATTGGATGCTTCGGCCTTACAGAGCCGGACTTTGGGTCGAACCCGTCCGCGATGCGCGCTCGCGCTGTGAAGGAAGGCGGGGATTACGTTCTGAACGGCGAGAAGACCTGGATCACAAACGGGTCAATCGCAGACGTGGCGCTGGTGTGGGCGCAGACGCAGGAAGGCGTTCGTGGCTTCCTGGTGGAAAAGGGCACGCCGGGCTATTTGGCCAAAGACATCAAAGGCAAAATGTCAATGCGGGCTTCCGTCACCTCATCGCTTTCGCTCCAGGACGCCCGCGTGCCCGCCGCGAGCTTGCTTCCCGGAGCCACAGGGCTGAAAGCAGCGCTCGACTGCCTCACCCAGGCTCGCTATGGAATCGGCTGGGGAGCGGTGGGGGCCGCGATGGCCTGCTACAACGAAGCTCTGGAATATGCCAAACTGCGCAAACAGTTCGGGGACAAACCCATTGCCGGGCACCAGCTAGTGCAGGCGCATTTCGCGGAGATGATTACGGAGATTACCAAGGCCCAGTTACTGGCGCTGCACGTGGGCCGTTTGAAAGACCTGGGCCGCGCCGACTTCGCCCATGTATCGATGCTGAAGCGTAACAACGTCAAAATCGCTCTCGACATTGCCCGCGCGGCACGCGACATCCTGGGCGCAAACGGCGTGGCCGACGAGCATCCCATCTTCCGGCACATGTGCAATCTGGAATCGGTTTTCACCTATGAAGGAACGCACAACATCCACACGCTCATCATCGGCGAGCACGCCACCGGCATCGCAGCGTATCACTGAGAAGTGGGATTTCAACGCCAAAGTACAAAAGCCGCCGAGTTCCCCCACTTTATCCTGCCAAAATCGGACATTGCCGAAACGGCAGATTTTCTGGGCCAGCAGAGGGAAAGAAATCCGGGCTGCGGCGCCGGAAGCCATGGCCGGCGCCCTCGCGCATTGGTCACGCCTACTGGGTCTCTTCACCGGTTGACCACCTTCATCCCGCCCGCGGGATAACGTTCGCCGGCGGCGACGCCTTTGGGAGCGACTTCGTCGATCCGCTTCAGGTCTTCCGCGCTGAGGCTGACGTCGAGCGCCGCCAGGTTTTCCTCCAGATGCGGCACGTGGCTGCTTCCGGGGATGGGCACCATGTCTTCTCCCTGGGCCAGCACCCAGGCCAGCGCCAGTTGCGCAGGCTTGCAGCCCTTTTCTCTTGCCATTTCTTGAATGCGCCGCACCAGGGCCAGGTTGCGCTGGAAGTTTTCTCCCTGGAATCGGGGATTATTACGTCGCCAGTCCCCCGGCTCAAAATCGTCCGGGGTTTTGAACCTGCCGGTCAGGAAGCCACGGCCCAACGGGCTGTAAGGCACGAAAGTAACCCCCAGTTCTCGGCAGACGGATATGATTTCGTCTTCCGGATCGCGGCTCCACAGCGAGTATTCGGTTTGCAGCGCGCTGATGGGATGCGTCTGATGCGCCCGCCGAATGGTCGACGGCGCCGCTTCTGAAAGCCCCAGGCAGCGCACTTTGCCTTCTTCAACTAGCCGCGACATGGCCCCCACCGTGTCTTCGATCGGCACGGTATTGTCGACCCGGTGCTGATAGTAAAGATCGATGCTTTCGGTACCCAGCCGTCGCAGGCTGGCTTCGCATGCCCGCTTCACGTATTCGGGCCTGCCATTGATCCCGATAAAGTTCCCGGCGGTGTCGCGTACATTGGCAAATTTAGTAGCCAGCACCACCTGCTCCCGGCGGCCGCGAAGAGCTTTGCCCACCAGAACTTCGTTTTTCCCGTTCCCGTAAGCGTCGGCCGTATCGAGAAAGTTCATCTCCAGGTCCAGTGCGCGATGGATGACGCTGATGGATTCTTCGTCGTCCCGTGTCCCGTAGAATTCGGACATGCCCATGC
>DASSJE010000539.1:0-11277 GCA_035691365.1 Terriglobia bacterium | reverse complement strand
AGTGCAACACCTGCCGGGCCCGCGCCGGCAAACGCCGCAATGCTTTATGGAGCAAGCCTCCAGCTTCTGTGCGGACGATGCGGGAGTCAGCCTGCGCCTTTTCTGCCTGATAGACCACTGGCGATTCTTCAACCTTGCCCGAAAGGCCTGTTTCGGGTTCCAGCGGAACATCGCGGCGGCGCTTCCGCAGTGTCATGATGGCCTCGTTAAGGCCAATGCGCACCAGCCACGTCGACAATTGGGAATCGCCGCGAAATTCGGAGAGATGCGTAAAGCCTTTCAGCAGCGTTTCCTGAAGCACGTCTTCGGCGTCGTGATGGTTCGAGGTGATTTCGAGCGCGCGGCGGAAGATGATGGGCGCAGCGCGGCGGGTGAGTTCCTGGAAAGCTTCCGGGTCACCGGCCTTTGCTGCGGCCAGCAGATCGCGCGCTGGAGAGAGAGTGTTTGGAGTGGTTTCAAGCGTCCCCATCGTTGCCTCCGGTTAAGAGTGCAAATTCAGGGAGACGACGGGCGAAAGCATGGCAGGGTCCCTAGTCTCCATAATAAAGCCAGAGTCTACGACCGCACGAAGGAAGCCACATGAGTATTAAGCTACGTTTCATTATCCTCCCATTGCACCACGAACCGCAACAGACTTTATTTCCAGCATTGGGCGTTCTAATAACGAAATTTCACTTTCCGTTTCGTTCGGCCACGTCCCGAAGCATATCTTCCAGGTCGCCCATCTGTTCGCCCAGCAGGTTCAGCTTGCGGGCAAGTCCATGGATCTGCGCCTCGGAGCGCCGGTTAACGTCAAAATCCAGCTCGCCGCGCAAGCGGTCTTTGGCGTCCTGGCGGTTCTGGCTCATCATGATGACGGGCGCCTGCACTGCCGCCAGCATGGAAAGGAACAGGTTAAGAAGGATGAACGGGTAAGGGTCCCAGGCTCTTCTTCCCAGATTTACGTTGGTGGTGGTGTAGACAGCCAGGAAGATGGCAAAGATAAGAATGAATGTCCATGATCCGCCGAACCTAGCCACGCCGTCGGCGACACGCTCCCCGAGGGTAGCCCTCCTTTCTATGATCTCGTTCGCGTTGCGCGTGGTGCGTTTGCGCACCAGGCGTTGCGAAGCGTGAAACTGCCGCCCCAGGACAGTCAGCATGTCCATTCCGGCCATGGGTTTGTCCCGCAAGAGGACGGAAATATCCTCTCGTGTCACTTCCAGGCACTCGACCTCCTCCACGGCCATGGCGCTGGTCTGGTGGGGAGTCTGCTCGAGCATGGAAGCGAACCCGAAAAACTCGCCGTGCGTCGGCTCGTCCACCACCACTTCCTGGTTGTCTTCATCTACGACGGTCAGGCGCACGCGGCCGGAGACCATTACGTAAGCAGGGCCGCTTGGATCTCCCAATTTAAAGATGCGCTGTCGCGGTGAGAATCTCTTCACCTCCACCTGGGCGGCCAGCACCGCCGCTTCATCTTCGTCCAGCAGCGCAAACAGCGGAACGTGCTTTAATGTTTCCGGATTGCATGCCATGAGTCACCTCGCCCCAACAAACTTAAGTTTTTCTTGAGATTGTCCCTGCGACTTTACTGCAGTTGAATTTTAACCGGGGGTGAGTTCACGGGAAAGGGTATAATCGCGGCCCGTCATGCCGGTTCAGTAAAAGTTGCCGCGCAATCTGCTCCAGTGTATCTTAAGACCAACTCGCTGTCGCAATCGGGGATCAGGAATGATTCCTTAAACGAGGTCGCTGGTTATGCCCGAGTCGATCCACGAAATACACGAACACGCTGAAAAAGCCCGCGAGGAATCAGGCCTGGTTCTGGCCACGTTCACTATGTCGATGATGGCTGTATTGGTTGCCGCTATTTCTGTGCTTGGCCACCGGGCCCACACTCACACCCTGCTGGACCAGACCCGGGCGGCCGATACGTGGGCCGAATATCAGGCCCGGAACATCCGGAGGCACAACAGCCAACTCTTCATCGACCTTGGCTCCATATTGGCTGTGAAGGACAACGCCCGGGACGCAATGCTGGAGCAGAAATATGCAACTGACGTCCAGCGCTACGAAAAGAGTCTGGAAGAGACCCGAAAGCACGCGGAAGATTTGGATGCCGAGGCGTTGCACTACGAGGCGAAGGCCACCCGATTCGATCTTGGCGAGGTGTTTCTGGAGGCGGCCCTGGTGATTACCTCCATCACGTTGATTACCCGCAAGAAGTTGTTCTGGGGAATGGGGTCCGTGCTGGCAATTGCGGGAATTGTGGTGGCGATCAGTTCCATCTGGGTGCATTGACCGCTGGCATCTCCGTGAACTAACCCCGCAGACGGCCTGAAAGGGACCTCCACGGCCCTGGTACTCATGCCCAGAGCGGCAGGGCAAGCTCAAAAGCCTGACACACAATTCGGGGAAGCCGGCGGATGCGAGAAAACCATATTCCGGATTCTATGTCCCCGGCAGAACGCCCGTAACGACGAACAACTCCTGGCTACCGCCCCTCGACGCTACGGAGCCGCCCAAATCAAAGAAATGATGAAGGATACACATTATGATTTTTGAGGGGCATTCCCGATGTTAACTAGGTTGCCAATAGAGGTCACGTACATTGGACGATGGTTCTATTGACGCACGGCATAAGGCTAGCGCATCCTAAGGCCATTGATTAGGCCGGCACCACGTTTTGCCGGCCGTACACGGCCGAAAGTTTTACTTAAGATGATTCGCAGCTTCCATCGTCGTCGCCGGTTTCCCATTTGCTCGATGTCGAATTTTGCCCCGGCGGCCGTGATGCAAAGCGTGCGGAACGCTGGCCAACACCCTCATGCACGTCTTCCACTACGGCGTGGGTAGTATGGCCGGCGTGGTTCTCCCAGAGCTCCACCAACGAATGAGTTTCGAATTTCCTCGAAAGAGGAACCGGCAGAGTCCCTCATTTTGATCTGGCAAGAATAGAAAAGCCCAGGCGGCTACGGGCAGAAAGGGAGGGGGCCGCATGGCTGGCGTGCCACGTCATGCCAACTGCCATGAGCGATCCGCGGCGTCTATGCCGCGTCCAGCCGGCGGCAAATCTGGATTATGAAGGGACCAATTTCACTTTCACTTGCAGAAGAACTTCGAACCATTAGGGGCGGAGGCAGCTACAAAAGGCCAATCAGAGAAACCTCAGAACATAACGATCTTGAGACGCCCTGGCAGCCGGAAATGGAACGCATGCAGAACACTCTGCAGGAGGTGCTGCAGGCGGTGTCGCAGTTTTCCGGCGTTGACCTGCCTGGTGGGTCGCCAACGTCCGCGGACGGTCCCGGTTCTTTGCCTGTTCCGGACTGCCAGACCCTGAAGAACAAGATCCGCGCTGACCTTGAGACCTTTTCTGCAAATACGGCAACGGAGCTTTCTCAACAGGCGGAGGAAAAGACACGTGCCGTCCTGGGAACGCTTGAAAATGAGCTGAACGGCCAAATTGAGCGGATGGCTGGCGAGCTGCGCGAGAAGTTGCAGGAGAGCGTTGGCAAAGAGCAGGCGCAGATTGAGTTTGCCCAGCAGAGCAAGGAGCGGGTCGCCCATTTGGTGCAGGCCCGGACGGATGAATTCGCCCGCTGGGTCTGGCTAACCTGCAAGGGAACGGATGCCCCGACTCCGCCCCAGGTTCAGAGACTGCTGGAGCCCTACGTAGAGGAAGCCACCGCCGATGTTGCGGCCTCCTTCCAGCAAAAACTGCGGGATCTGATTGCCGAGCACGAACAGGCTGTCCAGCAACACCTTCAGGGGGCGGTGCAATCGCTTCAGGGCCAGGTTGGTTCTCTGGAACAGGCCTTGCTCCAGGTTTGCGAGCAAAATGCAGACGCGGTCGTAAAGCGGTCAGAAGGCAGGCTGAACGCCTCAGCCGATGAAGTGGTGGAAGGCCTTCAGGGCAGAATCGGCGGCGAGGTCGATGGGGCCCTGGCCCGTTTTCAGGCCCACCTGGGAGAGGTTTCAGCTACGGCGCAGGCGGACTTGCAGCGCGATCAAGACCTGTGGGCGGAAAATTTCAGGCAACGGCTCGAGGGAATGGCCAAAGAAGCCCAGGAAATGGGCATGTCTGAAATGTCCAGCCGCATCTCGCAAAGCGCCGCCGGCTTGATTGAATCCTCCATCCAGCAACTGCGCCACCAGGCGGAAGACTCCCTCGATCACTCTCGCGATGAGATCAATGCGTTCATGAAGGTGGAGATGGACGGGGTGCAGCGGCAGGTCCATGAGATGGGTGTGACCGTGCATCAGGCTCTGGATCGGGAACTTGCTGCAGCAACCGACCAGCACGTCTCAAGTTCACGTGAGAAGCTCGACGGCATGATCCAGGAATCTCTGGCCTCCATGTCCGACCGGGTCCGCCAGGCTGCGGAACTCAATACGGACGAGATTGCCCGGATGGTTCGGGAGTATCATGATGCCTCGGCCTCCCAATTCGAATCACGATTGCAGGTAACAGCCGACAGCCGCTTTACTGCCATGACGGCGCGCATCCAGCAGGAAGCGGACGAGGCGGCCCAGCGTGTGGCGGCAGGCGCAAAAGCAGTTTCCGAGACATTGATGCGCGAACTATCCGAGAAAGTGAACACTTCAGCGGCTGCGCTGAGAGAAGAGGCCGATCAGGCGTCCCGCCGTATTGAATCCGCATTGCAGCAGTCGCTTGAGCTTCAGCGGCAGCAGCTTGCCCAGATCACCCAGGCCGCCCTTAAGGAGCAGAAGGAAGCCATTGCCGGCAACGTCGCAGAGCTCCACAGCCGGCTGAAACTGGCTGCTGATCTCCTGATCGCTGGCGGTTCCAAAGCCCGATAGTGGAAACCGCTGTGGCGCATGGTGTGAGACGGGCAGTATCGTCCCGCTCTCGACCGCCGATGAGTACGGTGATGAAGGGCCTTCACAGTTGAAACCTTACACCCTCTTCTCCTAATCCTGTGAGGGGCCCTTCCCGGGGGCGGCGATTCTGCTTCCAACACCAGATTTGTAGCGCCGTGCTTCAGCGCGGTTCCCCTCTACTGCCACGAGCATAATAGGCTGAATCGCGGCGCTACATCCTCTTGCTTAGCCCGCTCAGTTCAGATTCCTGGTTCCAGGGTTTCATCCGCTCTGACCAGCAACCACAAAACTCCGGACATCAGCGTCATCAAACCGGCAAAATTGAACGCCATGTTCCATCCGAAATGCGTGAATATGACGGCGGTAAGAATGGGTGAGAGCCAGCCGCCCAGGTTCCCCGACATGTTCATCAGGCCTGAAAGCGACCCGGAGAAATTCGGCGTCATGTCGTTGCAGGCGGCCCACCATATCGTGGTTGCAAACAGATTAAAACCGGAAGCTCCCGCGAGCAGCAGGATAGCCAGCGTGTTGTTGGCCGCGTATCCTCCCGCAGGCAGCATGATGGCTGAGAAACCGACTCCAACCCAAATGGCGTAGCGGCGCCCGCCTCGCACGCCGACCCTGGCCACCAGCCGGTCTGAAAGCCAGCCCCCAAGAGGCGACAGCAGAATAATGGCGATAAAGGGCGTGGAACCCCAGAGTCCCGTCTGTGCAACGCTGAGGCCGCGCACCCGGATGAGGTAGATGAAGAACCATGTGTAATAAATGTAGGCGGGAAAGGCGATGAAAAAATAGCTGAGGACCAACGCCCATGCGGAACGGCTGCTGAGCATCGCCCTCCAGGGGACAGGGGCGCTCGCATGACCTTTCCTGGGTGCCCGGGCCGCGCTTTCTTTCTGGTCCCGGTAAATTGCCCTCAATTCTCCGGCATTAACGCGAGGATGTTCTTCCGGGTGGTCCCTCGCATAGAGATGCCAGACAATCGCTACAATCCCGCCCACCACCGCGCACAGGAAGAAGGACGCCCGCCAGCCCCAATGCAGCATCACCCAGGTGATTCCCAGGGGCGAGAGCGCCCCGCCAACGCCCAGTCCCGCGATAAACACGCTGGTGGCCACGCCGCGGCTCTCCGCAGCGCTCCAATAGGAAACCATCTTGGCCGAATTGGGGTAGGCGGCTGATTCACCCATGCCGATCAGGAACCGGACAATCGCGAACGACCATCCAACGCTGAACCAGCCCGCCAGCGGCAATTGCGGAGCGAGCGCCGTCAAAGCCGTAAAAACCGACCACCAGACAATCGCGAACGTCAGCATGCGCCGGGGGCCGATTTTGTCGCCTGCCCAGCCGCTCGGCACCTGAAACAGCGCATAACCGAGGACGAAGGCACTGAGAATCCAGCCCATGGTTTCGTTATTGAAAGCAAATTCATCCTGGATGTACTTTGCTGCGATGCCCAGGTTGAGACGGTCCAAATAGGTGGTGCCCGAGATGACGGCCAGCATGCCGATGATGATCCATCGGACATGTGTCGCCTGTTCGGCAGGACCCTTGTCGGTTTGTACTTGCGGCGCCCGAGTGCTCATAAATCTCCGCTTGCTCAGACTGAAGTTGCCAACGGTTGATATGAAATGCCCATTCGTCCTCGAACGAAGGGCCTGAAAAATGAAGTGGAGGCAGTGTACCCCATCGGAGGGAAGGCTAAAAGCTATTTCGCATGGTTCCATTTTGCGGTGCGGGATCTGGCGGAGGGGTGCTTCGTCCTTGGCAGTAACGGGAAAGCCCGTCGGGCAAAGATTGGAGATGGTGTCGTGGAGCGGTCTAGCGGAGGACTTCCAGCCCGGCCTCGCTCAACTGCGAGCGGCGGAACGGTCGCGTCCAGATGACGCGGCAACGCTTAAAGCAAAGCCCTGTTTCGCTGACGAGGACGCTGACAACCTGTCCCTGATGCAGAGACTTTCCTGTCACCACCCTCAGACCGTGGTCGGAAAGGTCAACGACAGCCCCAGTCGATTTTTTGCCGCCTTCAGATGAACCTTCCCACACGGTGATGGGCAGGGTCTTCGAAACCCGGGGCGCACGGCTGCCAAGACGAGATTTACCTTGCATGAGCGCAGGCATAGGTTTTTCCTTGAAAATGCAGATTTCCGGAATATACCCTGATCTTGCTCGCCGGTCAACTGGAATTTCCTGCAAAAGCCGCCAGATTGGCATAAGTCTTGTAGAATCTGCATGTGAGATTTTCAGCCGGCGACGGGAAAGCGGTTGTTGGCGGCAATCCGCACTTGTGCGCATGGCTGCAGGACGAAATTTGATCGGATTTCAGAAAGGTACTTGACCAGCTAACCCGAGAAATCAGGGGGATGCAGTCGTTGCCGTCAGGTGACCGTAATGGTCATCCCCTGCTGGCCGGTGGCGCCGTTGGGGAAAGGGTTGTCTGGCCCGCGGCCCTCGATACGTCCCTTGCCGTCGATGGCGCGGACACGCACGCGGTACTTGCCGGCTTTGGGGTTCGCCCAGGCGTACTTCCAGAAAGTCCACACAATAGGCGAAGGGTTGCTGAAGATAGTGGTGGGCTGCCAGGCCTTCCCGTCGTCAAAGCTGATTTCAACGGACTTGATGCCGTCCAGGTTTCCCACAGCGTAGCCCGCAAACTCGAAGTTCCGTCCCGAGATTTTGGCGCCGTTCTTTAGATCCGTGAAGCGGGACTGCGCCCAGCGCTCGCAGTCGTCGGACCATCCTCGGCTTTCCCAGTAGCCCCGGTAGGGCGTCCTCAGCAGTTCGATGCGCGTCACCCACTTGGGCTGCTTCATGCCGAACTTGCCGGGGATAAAAATCCTGACGGGATAGCCGTGGGCCGGCGGGAGGTCTTCGCCGTTCATCTGCCAGGCAATAAAGTTCTGCTCGTTCCAGAGGCGTTCGAGCGTGTGCCCGGTGGAGAGGCCGTCGGCGCCATAAATGGCTGAGTGAGTTGCCTGGCCCGATGGCTGCGCGCGTTCCAGCAAGGGCTTCAGCAGAGTGCCGGTCCATTTGGCATTGCCGATTGCCGTGCTGCCAACGGTGCTGGAGATGCACTCGAGCGTATAGACTTTTTCGATGCGAGGCAGCTTCAGCAGGTCCTGAAACGTAATCGCAAATGGATGCTGGATCAGGCCATCAAACTTTAACTGCCATTTGTCACGATCCACGGTGGGAGTCGCGCCCTTGGACGTGAGGTAGAACTCATCATTGGGCGTGATGGCCATCAGCGCGGCCTGGCTGCCGAAGTTTTCATAGGCCTTGACGGAAAAGCCGGCAAGGTCGTGCATGCCGTTCATCCACCCGCTGGTGAGGGCATACTCCACCAGGCCGATGCCGCCCGCTACCGCGCCGATAATCAGGGTCCGCCGTTCCATGGTGATATCTTAGATGTTGGTTTCAGGCCCGAAGTTTTATGGTATCGCGGAGGGCGGAGGTTTGGCCTGAATAGTTTCACTCGAGGGTCAACGGCGGCGGGGCGCATTCGAGCGCGACTCGCCAGGTTTTACGACGTGGTGGCGCCGGTGTATGGTTTCTGGTCCGCCTTGTTCGAAAGGCGCGCCGCCCGGCGAGCTTATCGGGCCGTCGGCCTTCGCGGAAACGAGCGGGTGCTGGAAGTCGCGGTGGGGGGCGGCGAGTTCTTTGCGGAGCTGGCCAGGACGCCAGAGCTCAGCCGCTGCGTGGGCATTGATCTTTCAGCGTTGATGCTGGCTCGCGCCCGCAGAAGGCTGGTTGCGGGTGGCGTTGCATCGACTGGTCTTTGCCGGGCCAATGCCGGTGCTTTGCCGTTCGGCGACTCGGCGTTTGATATTATCTTCAATCTTTATATGATTGACCTTTTGCTGGAGGAAGATGTTCCCGCCGTGCTGCGGGAATTCGCCCGCGTGCTCCGGCCCGGCGGGCGGCTGATTGTTTTGAGCATGGCGCCGCAGGCGCGCGCGGTGAATGCCGTCTGGATGTGGCTTTACCGCCGTTCGCCGGTGATGACGGGAGGCTGCCGGCCGCTGCCCGTGGCCGGTATGCTGGAGCAGTACGGCTGGAAGATCAACGCGCGCGAGACGATCTCGCAGGGCGGGTTCCGCTCGGAATTGATCGTGGCGCAGTTTGCGCCGGAAGGGGCGTGATGAAGGAGGCGCCGCGTGTTAATCACCGCCGGCAGTTCTGCTCGCGTTGCAACCACATGATGTTTGAGTATTACGCCTCGGCGGACGGCCACTTCGGCCTGGCCAGCCTTTCCGGCAGCAGGGAGGTTGAAGGCCCTTCATCAAGCGGTGAAGTACAATGCCTGAAGTGCGGCGCGAGGTATCGCCTGCTCGACCGGCTGGACGCGACGGGCCAGGCTGTAAACCGCATTTGACACGGGGACGTTGCTGCAGGCGCTCTTTTATTGCCATGGCGGAATTTCAACTCACATCGCAAACACTGGGCGCTTATCTGGCGGAGCGCGGGCTGATTGACGATCCGGCCGCGCTTTCCATTCGTGAACTCGGCGGCGGGGTCTCAAACCTTGTCTTGCTCGTCGAAGGGCCGGGCGTCCGCTGGGTGGCCAAGCAATCGCTCGGGAAGTTGCGGGTAAAAGATGACTGGACTTCGCAGCGCGAGAGGATATTCCGCGAAGCGGCCGCCATCCAGTCACTCGGGGCCGTCCTGGATGGCGCTGTGCCGCAGGTGGTCCACGTGGACCGCGGGAATTTTCTTTATGTCATGACTGCTGCGCCAACCGGGTCGGTGGTCTGGAAAGATGCGCTGCTCAAAGGTCAGGTCAGCATGAGAGTGGCGGAAGAGGCGGGCCGTCTGCTGTCCGCCATCATCACGGCCAGCCAGAAGGCGGCCGTTTTCCAAGAAGAATTTGCTGACCGCACGGTTTTTGACGAACTTAGAATCGATCCTTATTACCGCACAACGGCGGCGCGGCACCCGGACGCGCGCGCGGCGCTGGGAAAACTGATCGAGGATTCGTGGAACATCCGCACTTCGCTGGTCCACGGTGATTACAGCCCGAAAAACATGCTGGTGCGTGACGACAAAGTTTTCTTGATTGATTTTGAGGTGGTTCACTGGGGAGACCCGGCCTTCGATTCGGCGTTTCTGTTAAACCATCTGATGCTAAAGTCCTTTCACCAGCCGCGGTTCGCAGAACAGTACTTTCAGGCTGCGCGGGCATTCTGGCAGGCGCTGGATTCCGGTCTCCGGAATGCGCGGACAGTGGATTTTGAAGCGATGACGGTGCGGCATCTGGGTGGCCTGATGCTGGCCCGTATGGACGGCAAATCGCCCGTGGAGTATATCCGCGACGAGAACGTTAAGTGCCTTGTGCGGCGTAGTGCGAAACGCCTGCTTGCGGAACCGCCGCGGCTGGTTGAGGTGGCGCTGGAGATGCTGGCGCAAAACGCCGTGGAAACATAATTCATACGATAAGGAACAGGAGAGCAGATGGCGAAAATCCAGGGAATTTATGCCCGCGAGGTCCTTGATTCACGGGGTAATCCTACGCTTGAAGCGCAAATCACACTTGAGGATGGGTCGAGGGGCGTTGCAATCGTTCCGGCCGGGGCCTCAACCGGCACCTACGAGGCCGCAGAACTTCGGGATGGCGAACTCATCCGGTACGGTGGCATGGGCGTCGTCAAAGCGGTCCAGAGCGTGGAGTGGGAAATCACCCAGGTCGTGGTAGGTCTGGAAGCCTCTGACCAGACGCTGGTGGACAAGACTTTGATCGAATTTGATCAGACTCCGAACAAACGCCGTTTGGGCGCGAATGCCATCCTGGGCGTTTCACTCGCGGTGGCGCGAGCGGCGGCAAATTCCGCGCGGCTGCCGCTCTATCGGTATCTGGGCGGGGCGGCGGCGAACGAGCTGCCCGTCCCTCTCGTGAATATCATGAGCGGAGGAATCCATGGCGGCGGCAACGTTGACTTCCAGGATTTTATGCTGGTCCCGCTGCGCGCTGCCACGTACTCCCAGGCGCTGGCGGATGTGAATGCCGTTTACCGGGCGGCCAAGTCGGTCCTGCAGGACCGGGGAGTCTACCGCGCCGGCGTTGCCGATGAAGGAGGCTATGCGCCGGCGTTGAAAACCAATGAGGCGGGGTTCGAGGTGATGGTTGAAGCCATGGAGCGCGCAGGGCTTGAGCCGGGCAGGGATGCTGCTATTGCCGTGGACGTGGCGGCCACCCACTTCTGCGAGCGCGGAAACTATCGCTTGAGCGTGTCTGACGAGGAACTCGATGCAGACGATATGGTCGAGAGGCTGGCAAACTGTGTGGACCGCTACCCGATCATTTGCATTGAAGACGGGCTGGATGAGGAAGATTGGGAAGGGTGGAAAACGCTGACACAGCGGCTGGGCGACCGCTGCCAGCTAATCGGCGATGATCTGTTTGTCACTCACCCCGATCGCCTGGAGCGGGGGATCGAGCAGGGAATCGCTAAT
>DASSJE010000538.1:0-22048 GCA_035691365.1 Terriglobia bacterium | reverse complement strand
ACCGGAACACGGGCATTGTCGTGCAGGACGCCGCCTACATGGTGACCGTGCCCAACGTCGTTACCGAAGTCCCGGCCCTGCGCAAGAACCCGGTGTTTCTCTATTACTCGGACGGCTTCGAGCAGCCGCAGCCTTTCCGGCCCGACGTCGTGGTCTCCATTGACGAGGTTTATGACAAGAAGATCGACATGCTGGACGCGCACGTTTCACAAGTTTACGAGTGGTTGCCCTGGCACGATGGCAAACTCGGCGAGGTGCCGAAAGATACCGCGGCGCGCAAGCAGTGGCTTCGCACCCAGCGTCCTGACCGCGTCCCGGCGGCATGGGAGGCGTCACTGAAAAAATGGTATGGCGCCCAGGCGGGTTCCATCCAGCACGCCGAAGCCTTCGAAATTACCGAGTACGGCAGCCAGCCCACCGATGCCGAAATCCGCAGGCTGTTTCCCTTTTTCCCGAAACAATGAAAAGGTCCTAGCCGGAGCCCAACCAGTTGCGCTCCGGCCGTCTTTCTGTTAAACGAAGAAGGAAGGGGGGAAATCGCCAAACTCTGAGGAGGCAAGCGTATGGCCCGTCTGACTGCAGTTCGATCGGCTGAGCCCTGGATACGTTCCATCATGAGAATCGTGGTGGGTTTCACGTTTTGTCTGCACGGATTTCAAAAGCTCTTCGGGCTGGTCGGCGGCCACAGAGTCACAAACCTGTTCACATTGTTCGGGCTGGCTGGTGTGCTGGAATGCTTCGGCGGAATGCTGCTGATTCTGGGACTTTTCACCGTCCCTGTGGCGTTCCTGCTCTCAGGCGAAATGGCCGTGGCTTATTTCAGAACTCACTTTCCCAGGGGCTTTTTCCCCATCCAAAACGGCGGCGAACTGGCTGTGGTTTACTGCTTCGTCTTCTTCTATCTTTTTGTGGCCGGAGGCGGACCTTTAAGCCTCGATCGCCTGATTCGCAAGAAGTCCTAGCCGGCCGCAAATCCAGGTTCTCTCTATCAGGCTCGCCTCACCGGAATCAGGGGCAAGCGGCTAAAAGCCACGAAGGATCAGGGCGAGGATGCCGGCTGCCGGCTCGGGGCAGAATCCGCCAGCACCGCTTTTCGTGTCGCTGTCAGCATGTCGGTCACGGCCTCTCGGGCTATGTTGCGGACCAAAGGATTTACAAACCAGGCAACCAGAAACGGAATGTCGCGGGAGAGCGCAATCGATTCCCACTCGACAATCACGCCATTGTCGAGCTGTTGGTAGCGCCAGTAAGAGTTGATGCGCCAAAGGTAGCCGCTGTCGTTCCCCGCCGGCTCCAGGTGCTCGCTCGGCTTTCCTGCGTCATCCACCTGCTGGATGCGCGTTGAAACGCTCCTGCTGTATCCGCTGTTCTTGCCGGCAGGCGTAAAATGGATCTGGTACCACGTATCGAGCGTGACCGTCACGATGCTCTGCTTCTGCAGGCGCAGATAAACGTTGTAGTCATCTTCGTCCTCCCGCTTGACCAGCCGCGAACGGATGACTTCCGGCTTGTAGAAGTTCTTGAAGTTGTCGTAGTTGCGCAGCACATTCAGGGCCGAGGTCACGGACCTTCCGGGAATGAAAACATCCCCAATCCAGTGGTGGATCATGCCGTCAGGGATGTCAATGGACTTCCCATTGCTGTCGCTCGTGCGCACCTGCTCGACATGGACGCGACCCTGTTTGAGCGCTGCTATCGCGGCATCACACTGCGGCTTGGGCAGGGATTCGATATAGAGAAAGTCGTTTGGGTGGCTCTCATCGCGCTTCATGCGCGCCTCAGCCGCGGCAACGTATCGATCAAAGGCCTTCAGCGTCTTCGGCTGCAATTCCGCCGCAGAAAGTGGAGAAGAACTGATCGCAAGCAGGCCAATCACTGTAATCAAAATCAGGCGGGCCACGCCGGACAACGAACGCTCCAGCGGCCGTTTCGTACTCGTTTCCATATTCATTAATGTTAGCATGCCCGCGCAGCCGGCAACGAAAGGCCAAAGCGGAGTTCCGCCTTCAGGCAACGCCGGAACGGCCGATTTTTTCGGATGACATCGGGCACGCAGGAGTGAAAAAAACACCAGAGCCACAACGCGCAGAACAAATGTGACATCCAAACCTTTAGGCAGAATGACCCAGACAGGGGCGTTCATATGCAACAAAACAAAATCTTGCTCTTGCAGTTGAAAATCCGTGACTTCAACGGCAGCCCGAATCCTGGAACAGGATTTTGTGATAAACTCCCACGGAATTTATTCTGATGGATGGGGCAAGGGGAAATGGCACAAATCAAGAAACCTTCAAAAGTTTATGACGCAATTATTGTGGGTTCAGGGGCGGGCGGCGGCATGGCAGCTTACGTTCTCACCAAAGCCGGCGCAAAGGTCCTTATGCTTGAAGCCGGTGGCTGGTATGACACGGCGAAGCAATCCAAGATGCTCGAGTGGAATTACCAGGCGCCGCATCGGGGCGCCGTGAAACCCGACACGACCTTTGGATACTTCGACGCAGCGGTGGGTGGATGGCAGATTCCCGGCGAGCCCTACACCAACGCTCCCGGAACCGACTGGACGTGGTTCCGTTCACGGATGCTGGGAGGACGCACCAACCACTGGGGCCGCATCTCGCTACGTTTCGGGCCTTTCGACTTTAAGCCCTACTCGCGTGACGGCAAGGGCTTTGACTGGCCGATCAGCTACGAGGAGCTTGCCCCCTACTACGACAAGACCGAAGAACTGATCGGAGTGTTCGGTGAAAACAATCACATTGAAAACGCGCCGGACGGCAAGTTTTTGCCGCCGCCCACGCCGCGCTGCCACGAACTGCTGATCCAGAAAGCCTGCCAGAAACTCAACATTCCCTGTATTCCCGCGAGGCTCTCGATTATCACCCGGCCCCACAACGGCCGACCCGCGTGCCATTACTGCGCGCAGTGCGGCCGTTCCTGCATGACGTCTTCAAACTTTTCTTCGCCCACGGTCCTCATCCCGCCGGCGATGGAAACGGGCAACATGGACATCATCTGCAACGCCATGGTGCGCGAGGTCCTGACGGGGCCTGACGGGCTGGCCACCGGCGTCTCTTACATCGACAGGAAAACGCGAAAGGAAGTGCAGGCGCGCGGCAAGCTTGTGGTGCTGGCGGCCAGCAATTGCGAGACCTGCCGCCTGCTGCTCAACTCCCAGAGCACGCGTCACCCGAACGGGCTGGCGAATTCGAGCGGAGTTGTGGGCCGTTACCTGATGGATACCGTGGGCGCGGACGGCACGGTGGGGTTCTTCCCCGTGCTCATGGACCTTCCCCCGCACAATGAAGACGGGGTGGGCGGCATGCACCTCTATATGCCCTGGTGGAATTACGAAAAGCAGTTCAAGAACCAGTTGTCCTTCGCGCGCGGATATCACATCGAATTCGGCGGCGGCCGGGGCATGCCCGGTCCGGGAGAGTTCAGCGGATCGCATCGCTACCTGGCAGGTGGCTACGGCGCAGAACTGAAAAAGGGCTGCCGGAAATTGTATGGCGCATTCCTCGGCTTCTCGAGCCGTGGCGAAATGATTCCCAATGATGACAGCTACTGCGAAATCGACAAGGACGTGGTGGACGAATGGGGCATCCCGGTGCTGAAGTTCCACTTCAAATGGACCGAGGACGAAATTCTGCAGGCCCGGCACGCGCGTGAAACTTTCCGCCAGATTATTGAAACCGCCGGCGGCGAAGTGGTGCAAACCTTTGGTGCCGAGAATAACTGGGGGATCTCGCGCGGCGGCGAGATCATCCATGAGGTCGGCACGGCGCGGATGGGTTCGGAGCAAAGCACTTCCGCCCTGAATCCCTATTGCCAGGCGTGGGACTGCAAAAACCTGTTTATTACTGACGCCGCACCGTTCGTCAGCAACGCGGACAAAAACCCAACCCTCACCATCATGGCGCTGGCCTGGCGGACCTCAGAGCACATCGTGGAAGAGGTCAGGAAACGGAATATTTAGGAGAATGCAGATGGCAGGTGGCAGGTAGCATGTGGGGGCCGGGAAAGTGGCATGAGCATCGAGCGGTTCGAACAACTGGAAATCTGGCAGTCATCTATTACACACCCCCTACTGAGTGAGGAGAAGGCATGAAAGACAGGACTACTAAGGGAAGGACTACTATCAAACGCCGCGACATGTTAAAAGTTATCTCAGCGGTTCCGGCGGCGGCGCTGGTCCCACTGGGCACTGCGGAGTCGATGCAGAAAAGCGCTGGAGCCACGGCGTCCGGGGCTGCCGCCGGGTATCAGAGGAAAGTCTTTAACGATCACGAATGGGAAACGATCAAAGTGCTGAGTGACCTCATCATTCCCGCCGATGAGCGCAGCAGCGGCGCCACGCAGGCCGGCGTTCCGGAGTTTATCGACGACTGGCTGGATTTTAAGGGAGGAAGAACGAAGGCGGAAATCCTGGGCGGCCTCACCTGGCTCGACGTGGAATGCAATCGCAAATTCGGCCACGACTTCATCGGATGCACCGCAGCGCTGAAAAAACAGATTCTCGACCGCATCGCGTATCCCGACAAAGCCGCGCCGGAGGACATGAACTACGTGGCGTTTTTCAACCGCCTGCGCGATCTTGTAGTTGGCGGATTTTTCTCCAGCAAGGAAGGCGTGAAAGATCTCCCCTACCTCGGCAACAAGGTTGTGGCGGAGTGGAATGGTTGCCCGCCCAACGTCCTGATGCAGATCGAGGAAAATCTCAAGGCCCGGCAGGTGGGATTGAGCCTGGAGAGCGATATAAAACCCGCCTGAAGCCGGCCACATCTGTTTCTGAATTTGCGGGGGGACAGCCAGAACGGTCCAATTACGCGCGCTCTTCACACAGGACCACTCGGTCCTCGCCGTCCACTTCCCGCAGGCGAACTTCAATTACTTCAGTTTCAGAAGTCTGAAGGTTGCGCCCGACGTAGTTGGCAAGGATAGGCAGTTCGCGATGTCCACGGTCGATGAGGACACACAGCTCCACCCTTTGCGGGCGTCCGAAAGCGAGCAGCGCATCCAGCGCGGCGCGAGTGGTACGACCCGTGAAAAGCACGTCATCCACCAGGATTACTTTTCTGCCGTCCACCGAAAATGACGGCGGCGCAGGCTTCGCTTCCGGGCGCGCGACGGTCTTTGGCAAATCGTCGCGATAGGGAACCGTGTCGAGCTTTTCCACCGGCGGCGTGGCCGATTCAATCCCTCCGATGGTCTGGGCAAGCCGCTCCGCCAAAGGAACTCCCCTGCGTTCAATCCCCACCAGCATCAGATCTTCAACGCCGTTATTGCGCTCGAGAATTTCGTGGGCCAGGCGCACCAGCGTACGGTCAATTTCCGAAGCCGACATAAGCTGGGCTTTCTCGTTGGCCAAGGAATGGCCCGCCCCATATGAAGTTGCCGATCGGTTCCCCATAGTCGCTCCTTTTCAAAAATTATAATGCGCCGGCGTAGCCTCCCACGTCTGATGCAGCTAATGCGCCGGCAGATTTTGCTGGTAAGCGCGGCGAAGGTCGCGAACGTAATGGTCTGCCTCGCGGGTCGGCCTTGGGATGCGGTAACCGTCGCAACAACGGCGGACCAACTTCACTGCAGTGGCGAGAGAAATGCGGTGCCCCTGGGTCACAAAGATTGGCCTGGTGTCGTCCCGGGTCCGCAGCACAGTACCCACCCGCTCTCCATGGAAATTGAGCGGCGCAACGGACCCGGCTTTCCTGCCGGGTTCGCCTGCTTCTCCCACCAGCAACGACTTCGCGCAGCCGATGGCCGGCTTGTCAAACAAGACCCCAACGTGGCAGGCCAGACCAAACAGCCGAGGATGCGCCCGGCCGTGGCCGTCGATTAAAAGCACGTCGGGCTCAATCTTGATGCGCGCGAAGGCCGCCATCAGGATCGGAATTTCACGGAATGACAAAAGGCCGGGCACGTAAGGAAACTGCAGCCTGCGGCGGGCCATGCCCCGCTCGACCTCTTCGAGCGATGGGTACCGGTAAACGATGACCCCGGCAAAAGCCACTTCTGTTTCAGGATCAAAGGCGATATCGGCGCCAGCCACATAACGAATTGGCTTGAAACTATCCTCGAGCACAACGCGCTCGCGCAGCCGGCCCTGCAGCCGAATGGCTTCGCGGGGAGTGAGTTTCCAGCGGGTTCGTAGCACGGGATTCATTTTTTCCAAACCTGATCATACTGCAAGTTCCCAACCTGAATGTAGCGGCGGACCTGCCGGGGCGGATTACCGGATACAAAAAGCGTATTCGCCGGGATCCTTCCCAATCCTGCCGTGCGGTCAGGCAGCCAGTTGGCAGTGGCCTGAAATCGCGATAAACTTCTTGGTTTTAAGTCCTCGCCAAGGGGGTCGACAAGAGTCGAGGCCTTTTTAAGGATCTTCAAGAGGACTTTTTTTGCATCGCATCCTATCGGCAGCCCTCAAATTTTGATGAAGAATGATTTTCGCGAGCGAAGCAGCCTGTTCCAGATCCTTGAAGAAGTTTCCCGCCATCCTTCTATTCAAACAGACGCGCTTGCGGAGAAACTCAACCTGACCTTAAGCACCGTCAGGAACCAGACAGGAAAACTTCGGCAGGCTGGCGTCATCATTTCCGCCGAAGGCCGCCGCGGGCTCCTTCTCAATCCGGAATACGGCTACATTGTCGGGATCGACATGGGAGCGAGCCACCTCCACTTTGCGCTGGCTGACTTTTCGGGAGAAACCACCAGCGACACAACGGAAAAGGTCCGACCGGAAGACGGGCCTGGGAGGACCATCGGCCAGATCAAGAAAGGCATCCAACGGCTGATCCCCGTGGGAAGACGAAACAGGCTCCGCGCCGTCGCCATGGCGGTCCCGAGCGCCGTGGACCCGCGAAGCGGCCTGGTGCTGATGGCCAACAATCTTCCGGGCTGGAAGAACATCAACCTGAAGCGCGAATTGGAGAAGGAATTTCGGCTGCCTGTGTGCATCGATAACGACGCCAACATGGCGGCCATCGGCGAGCGCTGGCGCGGGGTGGCGCGCGATCTCGACAATTTTGTTTTTATTGCGCTCGGGACCGGCATCGGGTCCGGGATTTTTGTGAATGGGCAGCTTTATGCGGGGCGCACGGGCGCGGCGGGCGAGCTCCAGTTCCTGAACGTCGAGTGGCCGCGCTGGAACGAGAACTTTGGGAACACCGGATACTTTGAGAGCTACGCCTCCGGCCAAGGCATCGCAACGCTCGGCCGGAAACTCATCAAGCCACGGTCGCGCGGCAAATCATCCGGACTTGCAGAAACGCGTGACGCTTATTTTGTGTTCGAGGCGCATCGCAGAGGAAACCCACAGGCCCGCAAGACGCTGGAAACCATCTTTACCATTCTGGGTGTTGGCATCGCCAATGTCGTCGGAGTGCTGGATCCCGACATGATCGTGCTGGGCGGCGGCATCAGCCGGGGCGACCCCCAGTTCATGCTCCAGATAGTTTCCACCGTGGCGCAGAAGATTCAGCCAAACTGTCCGCCCATCCTGATCAGCAAACTGGGTGACCAGGCGCAAACCTGCGGCGCGATCTACTCCAGCATGATGGCAGCCTGCAAAGCCGCGGCAAGCAAAGTCGGGTAAGCGGCGGATGGCCGGACCTACTGCGGTTGAACAATGCCCTTTTTGACGGCGTAGAGCACCAGTTCCGCCGTGCGGTGAAGGCCCAGAGTTTCCATCAGCCGGGCCCGATGGACAGCCACCGTATTGATGCTGATATCCAGCAGGGTGGCAATTTCCTTGTTGGATTTCCCTTGGGCGATCAATTGAAGCACTTCCTTCTCCCGAAGCGTCAGGCGGTCGTAGGGGTCCGCGCCCTGCTCCTGCATCGTTCCAGTTTTCAATCCTTCAAGCACCAGGTTTGAAACGGCCGGGCTCATGTAGGCGCCGCCCTGCGACAGCACCACCACAGCCTGGGGCAGGTCCACTTCAATCGCGTCTTTCAGGATGTAGCCTTTGGCGCCGGCTTCGATGGCCTTGCGCACATAGGCCGGATTGGAATACATGCTGAGGATCAGCACCTTGGTGTTGGGGTTGGCCTTCAGGATCTCCGCCGTGGCCTCCAGTCCTCCAATCTCGGGCATCAAAAGGTCCATCACCACCACATCGGGTTTGGCCTTCGTGCATTGTTCGATGGCTGACAGCCCTGTGTTGGCTTCGCCCACGATCTCGATGCGCGGATCATCCTCCAGCAAACGGCGGAAGCCCTGCCTTACCAGCGAGTGATCATCTGCCAGCAAAACCCTGATTTTCTTTTCAGCGGAAGTGGACGACATGAGTGTTTACCCCACCTTTTCAGCCAATCGTGTTTCCGGCGCATGTTTCAAAGGTATTCGAACGTTGATGGCCGTGCCCTTGCCCGGAGTGGATTGCACTTCAAGCGTGCCATTCAGATGTTCAGCGCGCTCGCGCATACCCATCAAACCTATACCGTCATTCGGAGACCGCTCCGAGGGATTGCCTATCTCAAATCCTACACCATTATCACGAATTTCCAAGCAGAGTTCGCGCGGCCGCTCTTCCAATTGCACCCACGCTTCCGTGGCCCGGGAGTGGCGAGCTACGTTATTGAGCGCTTCCTGTACAATGCGATAAACATGGATGGATTCTTCCGGCGGAATCCTGCCGCCCGCCAGCGAGCCGCTGAAATGGACCGCGATCCCGGCCTGGCGCGAGAATTGGCGGGTGAACCATTCCAGCGTCTGGTCCAGCCCAAAATCGTCCAAAACTCCGGGACGAAACATCTGGGACTGGTCGCGGACCTTCGAAAGGGTCTCCTCGACAATGCTTTTGACGTATTCCAGCTCGGAAATCAGCGCCGGGTCAGGATGGTTGGCCTTCCGCCCTGCGCGGTTCAGCATCACGCCGATGGCTGTAAGGATCTGCCCGAACTCGTCGTGCAAGTCCCTGGCCACGCGCCGCAGCGTTTCCTCCTGAACTTCGATCAGCTTCCATGAAAGTTTCCGTAACTGTCCGGACTGCACCTGGAGCTGTTCGGCCAGGTGCTGTAGCTTCGCAAACGTCTTCTTGTTGGCTGCAAACGTATACAAACCGGTTCCCAGCGCCAGCAGGAACAGCAGGCCGGTGATCAGGAAGATGTCCGTTTTGACTTTCTCGTAGGTTGCGTTGATTTTGTCTGCGGCGTCGGACTGCGCCTGGTCATTCAGCACCAGCAGCCTGGCCACAATTTCGGAGATGATGGCCCTCTTGTTTTCGAGCTCGGTCTGGATCTGTGTCCGCGCTTCGGCGCTCCTGCCTTTCGCTGCCAGTGCGAACACACCGTCCGCAGTGGCTCCAAAGTCTGCAAGCGCGTGGCGCAACTGGATGCGTTTGTCATGGCTGGCGGGAGTGTCGACCGCGTACTTCCCTTCCAGCATCGCCGCATTTTCCATGTCGTTGCGGACACGCGTAAACTCCGGTTCCCAGTCTCGAGTGGGATAACGGCTCTTGGAGAGCGCCAGGTCACGGAGCGAGATCGCCAGCAGGTAGGCGTCATTTTGCAGCCTCAGGAGCTGCAATGAGGCTTTGCGGTTCTTCTGGACCACATTGACCTGAAAGTCCTCCAGCCAGCGGATCTGGCGGCTGCTATAGACCACAAAAATCAGGAAGATGGAGAGGATAATGCAGAGGCCGATCCACAGGCGCGTGGACGGCGAAGGAATTTTCCGCAACTGTTCGTATTGAGAGGCGGACTCACTCATGTGACTTTAGTAGAACCCTGGAAAGGAATGTCATTGATGATGCCCTTCCCTTCCTGGACAACATACGTGCGGCCGGCTTCCAGCCTTCCCAGTTCCTGCTTCTCGCCGCTGGGCCATTCGAACAGCGCTTTTTCGATATACCGGGAGGGACCCAGTCCGAAAGTGACCCTCGTGTCTGAGCAGGAAAGATAACTCGAGCCGCTCTTTACCGTCAGCCAGCGTTTACCCTGGGGCGTCCAGATGTGGACATTGGTTCCGATGCCATTACGGTTTGACCGCACGCCGAGGGTGGAGAACCGGATGCTGTGGTTGGTCCCTCCATCGTTGCGATAGAGAAAGGCCGGGCCGTTGTTGGTGGTCATCAGCACGTCCAGGTCCCCGTCATTATCAAAGTCTCCGTAGGCAGCGCCCCGGGCCACTTTGGGCCTGTCGAACGACTTGCCCACGAGTGCGCTGATATCACGGAACTTACCATGACCCTCATTATGAAACAAGCGCGGCGGCTCTGCATAGGTAATGCTCGCTTCCACGTGGCTGATAGCAGCGTCAATATGCCCGTTGGCCACCAGCAGGTCCAGCATGCTGTCCAGGTCAACATCAAAGAAGAAGCAGCCAAAGCCGAGCGTCATTCTGGTTGATTGTCCCACGGCGTTCGAGGGCGCCTCGTCAATAAAGAAACCATGCCCCTCGTTCCGGTAGAGCCCCACCATCTGCTGGGAAAAGTTGGTGACCACCAGGCTGGGCAGCCCGGAATTGTCATAGTCGGCGGCGTCGGCGCCCATGCCCGCACGGGCCACGCCGTCATCGCTGAAGGCAACTCCCGCCGAAACGGCAACCTCGGCGAATGTTCCGTCGTGGTTATTGTGGTAAAGCTTGTTGGGTTGGGTGTCGTTGGCAATGAAGACGTCGGGCCAGCCGTCGAGGTCGTAGTCAATCATCGTAATCCCCAGCGACTTGGAGGTGGAATCGTGCAGTCCGGATTGGCCGGTGGCGTCCTCAAACGTTCCGTCGCCGCGATTGTGGAATAGCCAGCACGTTGTGCCCGGGTAGGCTTCCGGCGTGCAGTAGGACTTGGTTTTTCCGTCCAGGCTGCAGAAGATGTCCGTTTCCGGCGACCACTTCACGTAGTTGGCCACCAGCAGGTCCAGGCGGCCGTCGCGGTCATAATCAAACCACAGGGCGGAAGTGCTCAAGCTTGAATAGCCGTCCAGATGGGCGGCGCGCGTCACGTCCGTAAATGTGCCGTTACCGTTGTTGCGGAACAGATGGTTCTGGCCGTAGGCGGTGACGTAAAAATCGTCAAAACCATCGTTGTCGTAATCGCCCACTGCCACGCCGATGCCGTATATCTCAACGTCAAGCCCGGCCTGGCGGGTGACATCCGCGAAGGTGCCGTTCCGGTTGTTCCGGTAGAGCTTCATTGTCGTGCGATGATTGCCGTGCCCCGGCCAATCTGTTCCGTTGATCAACAGGACATCCAGCCAGCCGTCGTTGTCGTAATCCAGGAAGGCGCAGCCGGAACCCAGGGTTTCCGGGAGATATTTCTCGCCGAACGCGCCACTGTTGTGCTGGAAAACAATGCCGGCTTGCCTGGTAACGTCAACCAGTTGATTTTTGAAAGGAGCTTTGGAAGATTTCTGATGCGCCAGTTGCGACAGTTCCTCGCGGATGCGTGGTGACTCGTAGATCAAGCCGCCTGCGCCGCCTACAGCCCCAATCCCCACAAGCAGCTTGAGCAGATTCCGACGGTTCATTGCCTGCACATTCCGCACCCGACGCTGACGCGCTCTTCACAATAACTTTCACGCGAGTTTGATCGCAAGGGCTTTCCAATACCTAGACTTTTTTTGATGAGCGCCTAGTGAGATAAATGGTGAGATATAACCGATTCACACTAGAACTGCCGGGCCGATGGGAGACGGACGTTGGCGGGCCGGCTGCCCGGACTTTGTTCTTTCCATCCCGCAATCGCGGTTAATAGAAAACAATTCGGTTTCTAGTATCTAAAAATAATGATGCGAATACAAAATCTCATTGCAATAGCCTGCCCATATTCGATAACGTAAAACCCTCGCGTCGAGGCTGGGGCAAGAAGGGCACATCAAATTGCAAATGAGTGGTGATTCCGGAAACGGCGGGCGCCGTCGTCGGCTGAATATTGCTCTGCTGGTTCTTGGGCTGGTGCTGGTATTCAACGCGGCTTACCTGGCGGCCTATGCCACGCCAGACCTCTTCTACGTTGCCAACGTGCTGCTGCATCCTTTCCTGGGGGTGCTGGCCGCCGTTCTTTTTGTTCTTTATCTGAAGCGGCACAAAGAGTTTTTCACCAGTCTTTCAGGGGGCATCTGTGTCCTGGGGCTGGCGGTGGCCACAGGCTTCGGGCTTTTTCTCTTCTTCGCCGGAATGACCTCCGCTCACACCCTGGCCCTTTATCTCCATGTGGGATTTGCCATCGGCGGACTTTTCTTCCTGCTGGTTCGCCTGCGCACGTGGGCGCGCGACGGCAGGAAGTTTTCCTTTATCGGTAGCCCCTGGCAAATTGCTGCGTCCGGATTTGTGGCAGCACTGATCTTCTACGGCGGGGTTTCACTCTACCATCACTATTTCCCCAACCCGTGGTATCAGGTCAGGAACCCCCTAACCGCGCCTGTCACCATGTACGGCGAAGGTGGCGGCAGGAACAGCCTGATGTTTCCGAATTCCGCCCAGACGTCAGACGGTGGAACCATCCCCAAACAATTCTTTCTGAATTCAAAGAGCTGCGAGCCCTGCCACAAGGACATTTATAACCAGTGGGAGCACTCGATGCACCACTTCTCGTCCTTCAACAACCAGTGGTATCGCAAGGCCATCGAGTATATGCAGGATACGATAGGCATCAAGCCCTCGATGTGGTGCGCGGGCTGCCACGACCACGCGCTGGCATTCACGGACGTGATGCAGAAATACCCCATCCGCAAAATCGAATTCTCGCCGGAAGGCCAGGCAGGGCTGGGCTGCATGTCCTGCCACGCCATTGCGCACATCGACAGCACCATGGGGAACGGCAGTTTCGTGATGCATTATCCGCAACTGGACCGTCTGGTGACCAGCAAGAGTCCGTGGGTTCGCTATATCGCCAACTTTTCCATCCTGCTGAACCCCAAACCGCACAGCCACGTTTTCCTGAAGCCTTTCCATCACGAGCGCAAGGATGTGGCGGAGTTCTGCTCGGCGTGCCACAAAGTGCACCTGGGCTATCCCGTGAACCACTATCGCTGGACCCGCGGGTTTAACGATTACGACAACTGGCAGGGGAGCGGAATTTCAGGCAACAGCGCACGGTCATTCTACTACCCGCCCAAGCCCATGGTATGCATTGACTGCCACATGCCCATGGTCCGGTCGCATGACTTTGGCAACATCGACGGCTATGTTCACTCGCACCGTTTTGTGGCGGCCAACACTGCTGTGCCCACTTCCCACGGCGATGCCAGCCAGGCGAAAGACGTTGAAGAATTCCTGAAAGGCGCGGTTACGGTCGACTTATTCGCCATCGCCGAGGAACCCCAGGGCAAGTCGGAGGAGACGCTATCCAGGGGGACGCTGGCTGGAGGTCCCCAGGCCTCCACCATGTTTGCCGTGGGTGAAGAGTCTGCCCGCGGTTTCGAGGCTTCGGAGGTCTCGGCAGTTCCGCCCGCCAGGCTGATGGCGCCCATCAACCGCGGAGTCGCCTATCTGCGGCGGGGTGAGACAGCGCGGGTTGAGGTGGTGGTGCGCACGCGGAGGGTCGGGCACTTCTTTCCCGGCGGCACAGTGGACGCCTTTGATTGCTGGGTGGAACTCAAGGGCGTTGACGACAAGGGCCACACGATTTTCTGGAGCGGGGAGGTGGCTGACAACGGGAAAGGCCCTGTGGATCCCGCGGCCCATTTTTACCGCTCGCTTTCGCTTGACGAGCACGGCCACTGGATCAACAAGCGCAATGCCTGGTCGGCGCACGCCACCGTCTACGCCCGCCTCATTCCTCCCGGCGCGGCGGACACTGTCCACTTCCGCATTAAAGTTCCAAAAGACTGCGGCGACAAGATCACCTTCACAGCCAAACTGGATTACCGCAAGTTCGACTGGTGGAACACGCAGTGGGCTTTTGCCGGGCGGCGCGATCCCTATCAAAAGGACCGCCAGACAACTCTTGATTACGACAACACTCACTGGCTTTTCGACGGCAGCCTCGCAAACGTTTCGGCCAGGGTGAAGCAGATTCCCGACGTTCCCGTTGTGGTGATGTCCCAGGACGTTGCCACCATCCCCGTGCGGGCGGCGTCAAACGAGCCCTTTCAGCAAGACATCAAGCTGCTGCCCGATGACATTTATCGCTGGAATGATTACGGCATCGGCCTGCTCTTGCAGGGCGACTTGAAAGGCGCGGCGCGGGCCTTCAAGATTGTCACGAAGATCAACCCGAAGTACGCCGACGGCTGGGTGAACGTGGCCCGCGCGCTTGTCCAGGAAGGCAACGTGGGTGAAGCCGTTCCCTACCTGAAGAAAGCCCTGGCGCTCGATCCCATGCTGGCCAGTGCCTATTATTTTATGGGCGAGGTGTACCTGACCAAAGGCGATTATCCGCAAGCCTTGTCGGAATATTCAAAGGCCTACAACATCCATCCCGGCGACCGCGTGGTGAGCAACGCGATAGGCCACATCCTTTTCCTCCAGCGGAAGTACCGGCAGGCCGTCAAACAGTTCCAGTACACGCTGAGCATCGATCCTGAGGACCTGATCGCGCATTACAACCTGATGCTCTGCTATCGCGGCTTGCAGGACAACACCAAATCGAATCACGAAGAAAAGCTTTACATGCGCTTCAAGGCGGATGAAATCTCCAAGGCCATCACGGGCCCTTACGAGTTGACCCATCCTGACGACAACATTGAAGCGCAGCCCATCCACGAACACGTTTCCATCAATGAGGAAGCTCCTGAAGGCCTGCAGTTCTATTGGAACTATGGCCAGCGATGGGACTGGCTGGCGGGCAAGGCGCAGAAGGAGCAACAAATTGCCCTGGCGCGCTACAAAAAGGATGGAAGCTACGGTTATCTTGCCGCCATGAGGAAAGACAAGCTCAAGATGCGCGCGGCGCACAAGGTGATGGCTCGGCACGACTCGCAGCCGCAAAAGGCCCGTAAGGTTGCCGCTGGCGATAAACTGCACGCGCGCCCCGCCCACAAGATTGTGGCGGAAACGCGGTCATTTCGGTAAAGCTCGGATCTTACGAGCGGGGCAACTATCAATGCTGGCCGTCGTTTCAATCTCCCAGCAGGTTGCTGAAAATCTACGCGCACGACGTCATCCTGAGCGAAGCGAAGGATCTGTTTTGTTCATTTCAGGGAGGCACAGCAGATGCTTCTCCCGCTTCGCGGGATCAGCATGACGGGTGGCCTGTTTCGGCAACTTTCAGGGGCTGAGTTTTCCCGAATGAAAGGTTTCTGATCAACAATGATGAGCCCATTTTCGCGCCGCGATTTTCTCAAGAACGTTATGTTGCTCGCCGGCGCGACGCAGATCGTCGATCCCCGGCTGCTTCCGGCTGCGCCTGTTGCTCCCGCAAGGCGCTACGTTAATATTGCGCCGCAGGCCGGCATCCATTTCATCCACAACAACGGAGCTTTCGGCAAGAAGCTTCTGCCCGAAACCATGGGCTCCGGCTGCGCCTTCATCGATTACGACAACGATGGCAACCAGGACATCCTGCTGATCAACGGGACCGATTTCCCCGGCCACGTTCGCCGGCAAACAACGATGAAGCTCTACCGCAACAACGGCAACGGAACGTTTACGGACGTCACGGCGCGCGCCGGCCTGAACAAGCCGATGTATGGCATGGGCGTTGCCATAGGCGATTACGACAACGACGGGTGGGATGATATTTACGTCACCGCTCTCGGCGAAGCCCGCCTGTTCCACAATCAGCATAATGGAACTTTCCGCGACGTCACCAGAGAAGCGGGCGTCGACAATCCCGGCTACGGCACCAGCGCCGCCTGGGTGGATTATGACAAGGACGGAAAACTCGACCTGTTCGTCTGCAATTACGTCGAGTGGTCCCAGAAGACGGACATCTACTGCTCGCTGGACGGCCGCCACAAATCCTACTGCACTCCCGCGGACTACAAGGGGCAAAGCTGCCGCCTGTTCCACAACCTGGGCAATGGCCGCTTTGAAGACGTCACAAAAAAAGCCGGCATCTATGACCCCACGGGCAAGAACCTGGGCGTTGCCATCATCGATTACGACATGGACGGCTGGCCGGACATCGCGGTGTCAAATGACACGGAGGCCAACAAGCTCTACCACAACAATCACAACGGGACCTTTACCCAGGATTCCGTGCAGGCCGGCATCGCCTACGACGCCAACGGAATTGCGCGCGGCGCCATGGGCATTGACGCCTCGGATTTTGACCGCTCGGGCTACCCCAGCCTTGCTATCGGCAATTTCTCAAACCAGATGCTGGGGCTTTACCATAATGAAAAGCACGACTTCTTTATCGACGTCGCCCCGCAATCCGCCATCGGGCAGGACAGCCGCCTGTCTCTCACCTTTGGGCTTTTCTTTTTCGATTACAATCTGGACGGCCTGCAGGACATCTTTGTGGCCAACGGCCACATCGAGCCCGACATCGCGCGCATCCAGCCCCAGGTGACCTATGCAGAACGGCCGCTCGTCTTCAAGAATGACGGGCGCGGCCGGTTTAACGACGTGGGAAAAGAACTTGGGTTCACCGGGCAGATTGTGGCGCGCGGCGCCGCCTGCGCCGACATCAACAATGACGGCTATCTTGATGTTCTGGTCACCACCAACAACGGCCCCGCCTACCTGTTCCGCAACGAGGGCCCCAACACCGCCAATGCCATTCGGATCAAAACGGTGGGCACACGCTCCAACCGCAACGGTATCGGGGCAAAGGTGCGCCTGCGCTCGGGCGGTGCGGTCAATTGGCAGACCGTCCACTCCGGCTCAAGTTACTGCTCGCAGAGCGAGCTGCCGCTGACGTTCGGGATCGGGAAGGCAGGCTCGGCAGAGGAAGTTCACATCATCTGGCCCAGCGGCCACGAAGACACCTTAAAGAATCTAAAAGCCAACGCCTCCTACACCATCCAGGAAGGCGGTAAAATCCTCTCAACGCGCCCCTTCAAGCGGTAGTGCATTGACGAACGAAACTTGAACAAGGTTCATGGACTGTCACCCTGAGCGCAGCGAAGGGTCCCAGTATTTTCTTCCCGCACGTACTGGGATGCTTCGCTTCGCTCAGCATGATCAGGGGCTGAAGCCCGCTCTGTTGGCCTGATGCTTTTTTGTCGGACCTGAAGGTCCGACCCCCTAAGCGATTTTGCAAGGCAAGGCCTGTATTTGCACTTTAGGGGGTCGGAGCTTTAGCTCCGACACATCTCAGACTCACCTGAAATCAGGGGGCTTTCAGCCCCTAAAGCAATATCGGCCTTGCGAACCCGCCGCGCTCTTTCGCGTCAGTTAACAGTAAAGGAGATCGAGCTTGAATCGCTCGACCCGGGATTGTTCACTACGAGTGTTGCTGTGCCCGCCTGGGTCAGGTCCGCCTTGGGAATAGCCACGGTCAGATGACTTGCATCGACGAACGTGGTCGTACGCTCCGCGCCGTTCCACTTCAGAACCGCTCCGGGAACGAATCCGGAGCCGGTAACGGTAAGCGTGAAGTTTCCGCTTCCAGCGGCGGCGCTTGCCGGCGAAGCCGAGACCAGGCCGGGCGTGGGATTGGCCGCGCTCCATTCCGGGAGTACGAACGGGCCACGCATCAGGAAAATTTTGCCCGAGCCGGCCGTGCTACTGCCGAAGGCCCCGCCGAGGCTCGTGTGCCAGGCGAGCCCGTCCCGCCCCCAGCGGGTCAAATCCTGGCCTTGAGGAAAACCGGTGAACTGCTGCGCGCTCACCTGGGTATACGTGTTGCTGTCGTATGAAAGAAGCACAGGATTTGCCGAACCTGCCAGCGTCTCACCCAAAATGAAGACGCGTCCGAAGCTCGGCGCAGGGGCGATTCCGGTCCCTTCAACCGATTGACCGCTGCCCATCGCCGAATCGACGGCAAACTGTCCCAACTGGGTTGGCGGCGCCGTCGAGGGATCAGCAACCCCGCCGCCAAACCCGTAAACGAGCCCGTTGGCGAGTTGGTAGGAGCCGGAAAATCCTCCGATGCCATTCAAGGTGTAACCCGTGTTGTTATTCAACGTGAGTCCGGTGCTGGTAACCGTCCAAATATTGAACTCGGCCCCACTCGTGTCGCTGTCGTAGGAATAGAGTGTTGTTCCGTTGGCGAACGTGAGGTTGGACCCCGTGTAGGGGCCGGTAAGATTCGTCCGAAATGTTCCGGTCGAGCCCGAAATATCGAATAGCCCGATTCCGTTGAACGAGCCTGTATCAATGGCCAGAAGGTTGTCGTTGTTCGGAGCCACCGCAAGGTCGCGCGCAGCAATCTGCGTCGTTGAGCCAATTGTCAGGGGATAGACCGCTCCCTGCGTCATGGAAGTCAGATCGACCCTTGTGAGGCTCTTACTTCCGTCCAGCCCGATGTAGAGATAATTGCCGTCGCTGGTTTCCGCCATGCGATTCGGTTCGCTGCCAACGTTGAGCGGTGTTGAGAGCGATCCCGACAAGGGATCAATCGCCACCAGGCTGTTTCCGGCCACCTGCGTCGCCGTGCTGGGAATGGTGGCATAGAGCTTTTGAGTGAAAGGATCGAATGTGAGCCGGTTCGCGTCCAGACTGATCACCTGATAAGTCGTCAACGGCAAGTTCGAGGACGTCCCTCCGCCCGGCACGGGATTTGTCACGTTGATCCAACCCCAGCCCATCGTGGCCACGTCGCTCCCGTCCACCGTTGCCGTCAACTCCGAATCGCTCACGAACGTCGTGGGCAGCGCGGTCGAGTTGAATTGGACGACCGAGTTTGGCGTAAATCCGGACCCGTTGACCGCCAGAGAAAACGAAGCTGAGCCCGCTTGCACGAAGGCGGGAGAGATGGATGTCAGGGCCGGGCTCGGATTGTAAACCGCGCCGGTCACGGCCGTCGTGGATGTGGCCGAATTGTCGGCCAGATTGGGATCGCCCTGAGGAGCACTGACCGTAACAGTATTCGTCAGCGTGCCGGGCAAAAGCGGTGTAACGGTAATCTGAACCGTCGCCGAATTCCCGGAGGCCAGGTTGCCGAGGTCGCAACTCACCACGGCGCCGCCGCTGCAGGAGCCCTGGCTCGCGGTGACGCTTTGGAAAGTCGACCCATTCGGAATGTTGTCGAGCAAGGTCGCCGGAGTGGCGCCCACCGGGCCGGCATTGCCGACGGTCAAACTGAAGGTCAAATTGGTTCCGGTCGTTCCGCTTGCCGGCGCGCTGGCCGCGGCGTTCAGGTTGGCCAGCGACGTCGATAGGTCGCGAACGACAGGCGAGCGAAGAACATAAACCTGGGATCCGGTGCCAAACGCCAGCCCGTCCTGGCCCCACCGCGTCAGGGAATATCGAGGCTGAACGGAGGTGTTTGCGGCGGCGGCCGAGATCGACCCTTTCGAGTTGAAAGTCGAAAGGTCGAAGGCATCGATCTGGTATGCCTGTATCGAGCAACCATTGAGGAGGACAAAGGCCTCTCCCAGAGTCGAGTCTGGAGCGACCACTCCCGTTGCGTTTTGACTGGGGGCGCATGAAAAGACCCCGAGCTGGGTGCCGAGGTTCGCGTCTAGAATGTCCCCGCTGGTCAGGTAGGCCCTGCCGTTATCCACGCGCAGGTCGGTGGAACTGACGCCGGTGTTGAGCTGGTTCACGGCGGTGATGCCTGTGTTATCCACCGTTGCCAACTCGTACCCGCTTCCAGCCTCGTACAATTTTGTCCCCGTCGAGTCGAACGACAGGCCGGCAATGCCCGAGCAACACGGCAGATTCCCGTTCTGCGCGTTGGTTCGGGCGACGCCGCTGTCATAGACGGTCACGACGGAGGAGTATGTAAAGGGCGTGGGAACCGCAACGGCCAAAGTGTTTGGCAAACCGGGCAAGACCGCCAGAGCGGACGCCTTGACCGGCGGGTTATAGATGCCGGTTCCGCCTCCCAGGGTGAATTGCATCCCGGCGGTGTGAGTGGTCAAGTTGACTTCGCGAACCGCCCCCGCGCCTTCGAGCGACACCCAGATCGTATTCCCGTCGCTCGAAAGAGCCATCTTGGCGGGCTCGCTTCCTACAAAAATTGGAGCACCCAGCACCCCTGTGTTCGGATCAATCGGGACGATACTGTTGCCAAGTGTCGGCCCGGCGGTGCTGGCCACCGACGCGTAGAGCAATTGTGTGCTCGGGCTGTAAACGAGATCGTTGGCAGGAATGCCTAGGTACGTCGTGAATAGCAGGGCCGAAGAAAGGCCTCCTCCAGGCGCCGGATTGAAGACGGTCACGCTGGCGTTGCCGAGTGATTCGAGATCTGTGGTCGGAATTTCCGCCGTAAGCTGCGTCCCGCTCTCGAAGGTTGTGGGCAGGGGCGACCCGTTCAACTCGGTCGTCGAAGTGGGTGTGAAGTTCGAACCGAACACCGTGACCGTTACACCCGCTCCGCCCAACGCCGATGAGTTTGGACTGATGTTGTACAAAATGGGCACGGGATTAGGCGCGACGGTGATCGTCAGAGCGTTCGAGGCGGCGCCGCCCGGATCGGTCGCGGTGACGGAGAGTGTGCCGGTGGACGTGAAGGTGGAGGCGGGAAACGTGCAATAGATATGGGCGGGGTCAAATGTCGTAGGAGTGAGATCGGTCCCGTTCACCTGGACCGTGACCCCAGCGATAAAGCCGCTGCCCTGAATGGTTACCAGAGTGTCCGGCGAGTTGACGAAGATTGAGGCGGGGCTGACGCTGGTCAGAGTGGGCACAGGAGTCGTAATCGCCAGTTGGATGGCGGCAGACGTGCCGCCGCCCGGGGCGGGATTCACCACGGCAATCTGCGCCGTTCCGACGGCGGCCACGTCGCTCACCTGCAGTGTTAATTGAAGCTCGGTTGCGCTCACATAGGTCGCGATATGGGCTGCACCGTTCCAGGTGACTGCGGAAGTCGCGATAAAGCCGGTACCGGTGATGGTCACGGTCGAGCCGCTGTCGAGCGTCGTAGCACTGGTCGGGGAAATGGCGGAAATCTGCGGCGCCGGATTGTTGATGGCGAAGCTGGCGGCGCTCGAGGTGCCTCCGCCAGGCGCCGGATTCACCACGGTAATCTGTCCCGATCCGGCCGCGGCAAGGTCCGCAGCACTGAGCGCCACTTGCAACTGCGCCGAGCTCACGAAAGTCGTGGGGCGATTACTTCCGTTCCATTGCGCAGTGGAGGTTCGAATGAATCCGGTTCCCGCCACCGTCACCGTCGTGCCGCCCACGCCCGCGAGGGCTGTCGAAGGTGATAGAGAATTGATTGCTGGCTTGGGATTGTTCTGCGGACCAGGGCTTGGCAAAGCGGACCCGCCGCCGCAGGAGGTAAGCAAAATCACATCGAGAATTAAGAAAAGGAAAACGAGAGTCAGCTCGAACGTTGCGCGCGCACGTGAGTCCCCTGGCATCAATGGTCTCCTAATTTGAGTAAACGGTTTGAAACACTGAAGATGAAACCCGCTCCCCTTCTCCAGGTAACGGGCTCCTTAAGCTGCCACGAGCTGTATCCACCAGAATAAAAATGGACACCTTCTTACACCCGTGGCCGGCATCGTGTCAAGAAAAAAGTTGCGGTGTTGGACAGTTCGCGGCCATCTCGGCCGGCGCCTTCTTGGCTGTGGGTGTCGAACCTGCCCGTCGGCCGACTTCGCTGATAAGTCTGGCCTTGCGGTAGTCTTGTTCAGTGCCTGCGAGCGGTTTTTTCCAGGAGGGATGAGACGAAACAAAAGAAAGAATACTTTTTTGAAAAACGAACCGGAGCAAGCCCTTTGGAACGAACCGCGAGGAGCAACTAGCCCGTTTTGCCTTCCGAGTGCCGTTCCCTTAGCCCGCATTGCTTCGCAGTCCAGTACACGGCAGCAGGGATGGAATGCCGGTGCAGCACGCCGCTCCGAGGAACTGCGAGCCCACTCTGCCCGCTATGCGGCGGACGCCGTGGGCGCTATTCGTGTCGGGTGACGCCTTCGGCGATCCAGAATTTGCCGGGCTCGAAGCCGGCGCGGAGAGCGAAATCGTGGGCCAGGAGTTGAATCAGCACGATGTCCACCAGCGTTCCGAGCCCCAGGCGGATGGGATCAACCTGGATGAGGCGCATGTTGGTGACGTTTTCAACGGCGCGGTCAGAAATCAGCAAGACACGGCCTTTGTGAGAGCGGAT
>DASSJE010000537.1:0-10665 GCA_035691365.1 Terriglobia bacterium | reverse complement strand
GGTAGCGGCGCGAGCGGAGATTCTGCCGCACCATCGCCTCGCTTGAAACAAACTCGGTCATGATGAGGCCGCAGCCTCCCAGGCGCTTAATGAACCGGCGAAAGACGGTGTCGGTGATGCCGGCCATCGGCGCCAGAATATGGGCCGGGCGGATGGGGACGTTGCGGATCTGGAGTTCGTCAAACAGCATAGGGCAGCTATTCATTGAGTATAGCGGGACGATCGGCGATTGCAAAACGCATCTGTCCTTCGGCCACCAGCTCGTCGTCAATCCAGGCTTCGCCGCGCAGCTCGCCGAGCGTTTCACGCAGCTTGAGCACGGTGGCTTTGAACCTCACGGTGTCGCCGGCTACAACCACTCTGTTGATGTGGGCGGAAGGGATTTGGAGGATCATGGCGATTTTGCCCGCCATCTGCGGCTGCTCGAGCACCAGGATGGCGCCAAGTTGGGTGACGGCTTCCAGCAGAATGCCGGGCGGGACTACAGGAGACGAAGGCAAGTGGCCCGGCAGCATCGCTTCATTGGCAGTGAAGTTCTTGATGCCCTGAATTTCCACTCCAGGCGTGAAACGGGTAACGCGATCGACCAGCAGAAATGGATAGCGGTGTGGCAGCACGCGCTGGATGATGGAATCGAAAGATGGGTTTGTTTCCTGCGAAGTTGAGTTCGTCATTTGGTCCGAGCCGGGCGGCCAATTCCAGCTCCCGACTTAAAACTTCAGTGATCCGCTTTTTGCAGGAGTAGGTGCGCGCCCAGGCGCGGCAGCCGGGGCCGGCGCTGGTTCATGTTCGGTGGGCGGCTTCAGCAATTCGCGGCCCAGCGGACGGCTGCGGGCCGTAAAGTCGCCGGGACGGTCCTTGTCCGTTGCATACTGTTCAAGCATAGCTTCGAGTTTTGAGTCGAGGTCGTCCAGATAATTCACCGCGAGCGCTTCCATGAACATCGGCTCTTTGGGAGACCCGAACTCCAGCTTGCCGTGGTGCGAAAGGATGGCATGCTGCAGGCGGTCCCACAACTCGGGCGGGAAGTCTGGAATTTCCCGCACCTTATCACGGACCATTTCCACACCCATGCTGATGTGCCCGATGAGCTGGCCCCGCCTTGAATAACCGAACCCGCGGGTAAAACTGAGTTCCTCGATTTTCCCGATGTCGTGCAGCAGGAGGGCGGCGAGAATCAAATCACGGTCAAGAAAAGGGTAGTGGTCGCAAACGCGGTCGCCCAGCCCGACCAGGGAACTCACGTGTTCGATGAGCCCGCCAATGAAGGCATGGTGATAGCTCATGGCGGCGGGCGCCTGCCTGAATTTTCGGGCAGTTTCCGGATCGTTGAAGACGCGGAGAAGCAGGGCCTGGAGCGGCCCCTGGGGCATCTTTTGTATCCGTGAGAGCAATCCTTTGAAGAGCTCTTCCGAATTCTGAGCACTGTGCGGAAGATAGTCGGCAAGGTCGACCTCGGCCTCGCGGCACTTCACAACCTTGCGCAAGGAAAGCTGAGGATTGCCCTGGTAGAGTTCCACGCCCGCGGTTACTTTAACCACGTCATCGGCTTCAAAGTCCAGCTCAACGCTGTCGCAGTCCCAGAGTTTTGCTTTGATGGTGCCTGATGAATCCTGAAACTCGAGATCGAGATAGGCGTTTCCGTTGCGGGCCGTCTTGCGGTCCTTGGCGCGGACCAGGAAAGTTGTGCTGATGGAAGTCCCGGGCTTCAGATCGGCAATGTAGGCTTCTTTCATCCAGGTGCGCCTCAAACAGGTCAGTCGCTTTGATCGCCTCCCGCAGGCGCGCCCGTGTCCGTAAAGCCAGGGGCAAGGCGGATGGAGCTTTCATTCCGCAACTGGGTCAGGAAGCCTCGCATTGCGCCTTGCACCCTTTGATCGTACAGGTAGTTCATCACCTGGTTCGAAACCTGATCGAAAGTTGGATGCTGTCCTGTACGCTTTTCGAGGACTTTGAAAATCATGTAGCCGTACTGGGTCTTGATGATGGGCGTGACGTCGCCGACGTCGACCTTGGTGATGTCCGCGGCAATCGCTTCGGAAATGGTGCCTTGCTTGAAGAACCCGACGTCGCCGCCTTCTTTTGCACTGGGGGAATCTGAAAGCTCTTTAGCCACGTCGGAAAACCGCGCGCCATTCTGGATCTCGGTCTGGGCTTTCTTCGCCAGTTTCTCGGCCTCTGCCGGCGTATGCTTCTCCGTGGAGACCATAATTTCCGCCAGATGAACGCCGGGCGGGGAATCGAACTCCTTTTTGTGGGCATCAAAATATTTCTGCGCGTCGGCGCGGGTCAGGATGATCCGGGAACCGACCTCTCGCGAAATCACCTGCTGCATCAGGAGCTGCCGCTTGATCTGGTCCTTGAAGTCCTCCCAGTTCATGCCGTCTTTCTCGACGGCATCCTGGAGGGCCTGAAGCGACTTCAGGTTGTACTGCTGCCGGATCTCGTCCAGGCGCTTGATGACGTCGGTATCCACATTGATGTCGTCATCGTTGGCCTTCTGGACCATCAGGTCCGAGTCGATCATGTCGCGCAGCAGATTTTTGCTCCTGTCGTTGAATTCCTGGTCGAGCTTTTGGCCGGAGTATTGCTGGGCAAGTTGCGCATGCAGCTTATCGCGCTCTTTGTCGTACTGGCGCTGGGTAATGATCTTGTTGTTGATCCGCGCGATGATGCGCTCAACCAGCAAGGTACTGGCGCCGGCGCGGGGGATGGCTACCCATATGGCCAGGGCCGCCAGCCCGAGACAAATCAAAAAATTAATGGTCTTTCTTGGCATAATCTTCATCCTGCACGGAGATTTCTTTCCCGTCCGGATTCCTTTTTCCGCCTGTGCGTTGCGAGTTAATGCGGCAACCGGCCACGGTAAGTTATGTTAGCTCCCTGGCTGCAGTTCCAGCAAGAGGTTTTCCACATCTTTCAAAACGTCTTCGCTTCCATCCTTTACCTGCATTTTGAGGACGCCGTTGGGCTGGAATGCCACGCCGCGCTGGCCTTTGATGATTTCCATGAGCCTTTCCGGACTGACGGGCGTTTGCTCATGGAAGTGCATCCGGATTTCAGCACCTTTGCGCTCGACGGATTGGATCATTAACTCTTCAGCACGCGACTTGACCACGGCATAATTCAGCAACTGCTTGACGGGTTGCGGAATGGGGCCGTAGCGGTCCGTCAGTTCGGCTTCCATTTCGCGCAGCGCATCTTCATTTTTGAGGGCGGAGATGCGCTTATACATCCGCAATCGTTGCCGCTCATCGGTGATGTAGCTTTCGGGAATTTTGATGTTGATGCCCAGGTTGAGGGTGGTGCGAACTTCGATCCGGGAGGGTTCTCCCCTCAGTTCGTGGACCGCTTCATCGAGCATGCGCAGGTAGAGATCGATGCCGATGGCGTTGAGGTGGCCGTGCTGTTGCTGCCCCAGAACGTTTCCGGCGCCGCGCAGTTCGAGGTCCAGCGCCGCCAGCCGGAAACCTGCGCCAAGATCAGAAAATTCCTTCAGCGCTGCCAGGCGGCGTTTGGCGACAGGTGTGAGCGTGTCGACGGCCGGGACCAGGAAATAAGCATACGCGCGGCGGTCGGAGCGTCCGACGCGGCCGCGAAGCTGGTAAAGGTCCGACAGGCCGAAGCGCTCGGCATGATTCACAATCATGGTGTTGGCCCGCGGAATGTCCAGCCCGTTCTCCACCAGCGAGGTGGCCACCAGCATGTCGTACCCGCCTTCCATGAACTTCAGCATCACGCGCTCCAGTTCGCGCTCGTGCATCTGGCCGTGCGCAACTCCGATGCGCGCCGACGGAACGAGCTTTTGCAGCAGGGCGGCAATAGTGAAGATAGACTCCACGCGGTTGTGAACAAAATACACCTGGCCGCCGCGCTCCATCTCATGCACGATGGCGGACTGAATGAGGCCGTCGTTGAAAGTGCTCACAATGGTTTGAATGGCCAGCCGGCCGCGGGGCGGACTCTCAATCACTGAAAGGTCGCGCAGCCCGCCGAGCGCCATGTGCAACGTGCGCGGAATGGGCGTGGCCGACATGGTGAGCACGTCGACGTTTGCCCTCATCTTTTTCAATCGCTCTTTGGCCGCCACGCCAAACCGCTGCTCTTCATCCACGATCATCAGCCCGAGGTCCTGGAACTGCACGTCCTTTGAAAGAAGGCGGTGGGTGCCGATAACGATGTCGATTTTGCCGGCTTCAAGGTCGGTGAGCGTTTTCTTCATCTCCGCCGCGGAGCGGAAGCGGCTGAGCATTTCAACGCGCACGGGGAAGTGCGACATGCGCTGCCGAAAAGTGGTGTAGTGCTGGAAGGCCAGGACGGTGGTGGGCGCCAGCACGGCGACCTGCCGGCTTTCCTGGACCACCTTGAAGGCGGCACGCATGGCGAGTTCGGTCTTTCCGTAGCCCACGTCGCCACACAGCAGGCGGTCCATCGGTTCCGGAGATTCTAGGTCGCGCTTGATATCGGCGATGGCAGTCAACTGGTCGGGCGTTTCTTCAAACGGGAAAGAGTCTTCAAATTCCTTCTGCCAGTTGTTGTCGGGAGCGCAGGCCGTTCCGCCGCTCATCTTTCTTTCGGCGTAAAGGCGGAGAAGCTCTTCAGCCATATCGCGCAGGGCGCGCTGAACGCGTTTCCGCGTCCGCTGCCAGGACGTTCCGCCCAGGCGGTCGAGGTTGGGCTTGACCCCTTCGCCGCTCGAGCGGTATTTCTCCACCAGATCGAGGCGCTCGAGAGGGACGTAGAGCCTGGCATCGTCGTGATACGTGAGGAGCATAAAGTCGCGCGTCGAGCCGCCCACAGGAAGCTGCTTGAGCCCCTGGTAGAGACCGATGCCATGATCGACATGAACAACGTAATCGCCCACCTTGAGATCGCTAAGGTCTGAAAGGAAACTGGATGCGGCGCCTTTCCGGCGGCCTGCCGCGGCCCAGGCATAATCGCCCAGAATGTCGCTCTCGCAAAGTAGCAGGAGATGCAGGTCAGGGAAAGCGACGCCGGCATCAATTTCGCCCCTGGCAATAAGTAGGGCGCGGGGCGCGGAGGTAGCTTCCTCCGTGCCGTGCTGTTCGCTCCCGGCTTTGCCGCGCGCGGCAGGCCAGCCGACATTTTCATAAGGGATTTCATAATCGGACAGGATTTCGCGGATGCGGTCGGCCTTTGCGGAGGTCGGGACAGCAAGAACAATCGTCTCGCCCTGGTCCACCTGGGCGCGAAGCTGCGAGGCCATCACTTTCAGAGACGCCTGGTACTTCGGCACCGGTTGCGCATTGAGGAAAAAACGATGGGGTTTTTCCGGCGCCTCCTCAGGAGCTCTTTCTGCGGGTGTTTCCTCGATAGCAAGCTCGCTGAGAGAAACAACCTGGAGGCCCGCAATCGCCGCCTGAAATTCCGGACCTGTCAGAAAGAGTTCGTGGGGCTGAGGCGGCTGGGGGGAAACGTCGCGGACCGCGTCAAAGGCGTTTTGCTGGCTTTCGAGAAATTCTTCCATCTGCTTATGACGGTCAGCGGGCTCGTCCCAAACGATAATGGGGCGGTCCAGAAGAGAAAACAACGTGTCGCGGTGCGGCTCCACGAGGGGCACGTAATATTCCCAGCCGGGAAAAGGGCCGGAGTAGGAATCTGACCATCCGGGGGCCAGGCGGGCCTCACGGCCCTGCGGATTGCGGGTTGCAAGCACGTTGACAAGCCGGTCGAAAAAACCTCCGGGAGGGGCCGCTGCCGAGAGCGGAAGCATCATGATGCTTGTAATGCTCTGCCGGGAGCGCTGGCTTGCGGGGTCGAACTCGCGCATTGACTCAATCGTGTCGCCGAAAAATTCCATGCGAACGGGCCACTCGGTTTCCGGCGGGAAGACGTCCACAATGCCGCCGCGAACGGAGAACTGCCCAATGGCCGATACGGGCTCGGCCGGTTCGTAGCCCACCTTCAACAGGTGTTCGGCGAGATCTTCAGGCGCAAGTTCATCGGAAGGTTTTAACTGCAGGGCAAGGGAGCGATAGAACGGAGCCGCACGATAGCGCATCATCGCCGCCGGCAAGGCGGCCGCCAGCACACGGACCTGGCCGCAGGCAACCCTCCAAAGTCCCGCCGCGCGGCGCTCGAGGATGTCGGGATGGGGCGAGCGCGCTTCATAAGGCGAGGCGTCGAACGCGGGAAGGGAAATGGCCGATTCACCCGCGCCGGGTTCCAGCCACTCGATCACGGTGGATGCTGTCGTGATCAACCTCTCTGCGGCATCGTTGCCGGCCGTGAGGATGATGACGGGCCTCGCCAATCGATGCGCGAGGGCTATGGCGGCAATTCCTTTGGCCGCAGGGGTAAGCCCGGAAATGGAGGCCCCTGCTTCGGCCCCGGCGGATGATTCCTGCAACTGTTCCTGCACGGCCCGGAACGCGGGATGTTCGAGAATCGACTGGATAATCGCTTGAATGGAGGACATTAAAGCTGGGGGCCTTCAGGCAAAAATCTTCTGCACGGCATTGACAATGCCCGTCGTGGAAAAACCCGGGACGGCCGGCATTGAAACCACGCGGCCTCCGGCTGCTTCAACTTCCTGGCGCCCGACAATTTCATTTGGGCCCCACCCGGCGCCCTTCACCAGCACATGGGGCAGCATACGGGCGATGACTTCGCGTGGAGTGGGATCGTCAAAGATAGTGACATAATCCACCGCTTTCAGCGCCGCGAGAATTTCGGCTCGCTCTTCCTGCGGGAAAATAGGCCGTCCATCGCCTTTCAGTTCGCGGACGCTTCGGTCACTATTGATGGCCACGATCAGAACGTCGCCGAGCTTTCTGGCATCAGTCAGATAGCGCGTGTGGCCGGGATGCAGCAGGTCAAAGCATCCGTTGGTGAAGACCACTCGGTCGCCCCGTGCTTTGTGTGCATCGATCACCGCGTATGCGTCGTCCAGAAGCAGAATCTTGGATCTTGCGGGCCTGTTGGACGAATTGCCGGAATTCACACGGTTATTCTAGCATGTGCAGAGCCGATCCTCTTGACCGCAGGGAGATGGGCAACTTACATTGTGAAAAATCCCGTGATATTCTGGCCATGAAAGGAAGGGCCGCAAGGGTTGAGGACTATTGCCATTGTCGGAGGCGGACCCGCAGGCGCCATGACCGCCACGCGGCTGATGCAGGGGCAGGCCCCTTTTCATAACGATCAAGCTCCGCCGCGCGTGATCATCTTTGAAGAGAAGTTCGGCTGGGAAAAGCCCTGCGGAGGCGGCCTCAGCCACAAGGCGCTGAAAGAATATCCCTTCCTTTTGCAGGCTGCCGGCCTGGCCAACCCCGTGTGGAAAATGGAAGTGCACGCTCCGGGCGGCGTGACAGGATGCTTTAACCTGCGGAGACCTCTCGCTATTTACTCCCGGAAGGAACTGAATCGCCTTCTTCTCGAGCGAAGCCGGCAGGCGGGCGCGGAGGTTGTGGGTGAACGGATTAGCGGTGCAGCGCGATGGGGTGAAAAGTGGCGTCTGAGGGGGCGATCTACTTCTTATGAGGCCGACTTTCTAATCATTGCGGCAGGCGCTCGCAGCGTTTTGCGGAACCATCTGGCCGGAGCGCTGAAGCCACGGGATTTTATGCTGACGTTCGGTTATTTTGTTCCAGGGTGCGAGGATCGGCTGCGGATTGAATTCTTCGAGAATTTTGAGGGCTACGCCTGGTCGTTTCCTCGCGCGAACCATCTCTCCGTGGGAATCTGCGGCAAAGTCGGGCATGTTAAAATGGTTGATCTTCAGCAGAGGCTTGCAGGGTTTATGGCGCGCTACGGGTACTCGAGTAACTCGGCGCCGGTATTCAGCCACCTGCTGCCTGCGCTGGAACCGGAAAGCTGGGCCCGTATCCGGTTGGAAGGAGACGGGTGGGCGTTGGCCGGAGACACGGCCGGGCTCACCGATCCCCTTACAGGTGAAGGTCTTTATTTCGCCCTGCGCTCAGGGGAGCTGCTGGCGGATTCAATCCTCAAGGGCAGTTCCTATGCACGGAGGGTCTGGAGCGAGTTCGGGAAGAAATTAATGCTGGGCGCGCGCATTGCCCCCAAGTTCTATCGCGGCGAATTTCTGGGCGCCAGCATGACGGCGCGCATGGTCCAGTTTTGCAGCAGGAGCAGAACCTTCCTGGGCCTTTTTGAGGATGTGGTAGAAGGCAACCAGCATTACCTTGGGTTGCCCGGCCGTGTGTTCCGGAACCTTCCCCGGTCGCTCGTGGAGATGGCAACCCATTCTGTCTGGAAACGGTTGAGAGCTCAACCCGCCGGGCAGCCATGAAGCAAAGTTGATCCCAAATTAGACAATCTTCATCAGGATGGTGATGTGCGAAAAAAATCTGAAGAACTGTTTCGAAAAGCAAAAGAACTGATGCCCGGGGGTGTCAATTCCCCGGTGCGCGCATTCCGCGCTGTGGGCGGCACGCCGGTGTTTCTGGCCAGCGGCCGGGGATCTCACGTGAAAGACGTTGACGGCAACGACTACCTGGACTTTGTGTGTTCATGGGGACCTTTAATCCTGGGTCATTGTCATCCCGAAGTGATGGGGGCGCTTGCCGCGGTACTGGAGACAGGGACCAGTTTTGGCGCCTCAACAGAGCGCGAGGTGGTCCTGGCGGAAGAGATCCACAAGGCATTTCCGTCCGTAGAACGCGTGCGGCTGGTGAATTCCGGAACAGAGGCCATTCTTTCGGCTGTGCGCCTGGCGCGAGCTGCGACCCGGCGAGACAAAATCCTGAAATTCGAAGGATGCTATCACGGCCATTCGGACAGCCTGCTGGTAAAAGCCGGGTCCGGCGTCGCAACTCTGGGACTGCCGGACAGCCCCGGCGTCCCGCGGGTGCTGGCGGAGCTTACGCTTACGATCCCGTTCAACGATCTTGAGGCCCTGGAGGAAGCGTTCAAGTTGCACCATGGTCAACTGGCCGCGGTTCTGGTGGAACCGGTGGTCGGCAACATGGGCGTAGTGCTGCCCAAACCGGGATTCCTGAAGCGACTGCGCGAGCTGACCGAAGAGCAGGGAACAGTGCTGATTTTCGACGAGGTGATCACCGGCTTCCGGGTGGCCTACGGCGGGGCACAGGAAGTTTTTGGAATTCGCGCCGACCTGACGACGCTGGGCAAGGTGATTGGCGGCGGCCTGCCGGTGGGCGCCTACGGAGGAAAAGCCTCGCTGATGGAGATGGTAGCTCCCAGCGGGCCGGTTTATCAGGCCGGGACCCTTTCCGGAAATCCCCTGGCAGTGGCGGCCGGGACAAAGACTCTGGAGGTGCTGCGGCGGCCGGGGACGTATGAACGCCTGGAGGCTCTCGGCAAGAGGTTGGGCGACGGCCTGCACGAACAGGCAGAACGCGCAGAAGTTCCGCTCACCGTGAACAGGATGGGCTCCATGTTGACGGCCTTCTTCCAACCGGGGCAGGTGACGGACTATCCATCCGCTAAAGCTTCTGATTCTGCTAGGTTTGCACAGTTCTTCGAGGAAATGCTGAATCGGGGATTTTACTTCCCGCCGTCCCAGTTTGAATCCCTCTTTGTTTCGACAGCGCACTCGGAGGCTGAGATTGACCGGGCGGTGGGTTCGGCCGGCGAAATCTTTCGGAAAATTGGATGGCGGGACTGATTCCGCCCCGTTAGGATTCCAGGAAGTAGTTCCGGCAGGCCTGCCGTACGGAAGCCCCATCCAGCCGTGGCTGTGTTCCCTGGTATTTGGCGGCCCAACAGATATGCTGCGCGATATCCCGAGGGTAGCAGGCGCGGAGCGGTTGCTGGAGAGCTGCCAGCAGACTTAGAACGCCATCTACCACTGTCGCATCATAAACCAGCTTGTATTCAGTGCACACCCGCTTGAAGATTTCGTGAAACTGGCCGGGCGGGACATAATCCACCTTGATCTTGGTCTGAATACGGCGCAAGAATGCTTCGTCGGCCAGCGACCTGGGATCGAGGTTGGTTGCAAACGCTACGAACAGGTCGAAAGGAATCTCGATTTGCTTGCCTCCCGCCAGATTGAGAAAGTCGATTCTCCGGTCGAGCGGAACGATCCAGCGGTTGAGCATGTCCTCCGGGCGCATTCGCTGGCGGCCGAAGTCGTCCACCACCAGGACGCCGTTGTTGGCTTTCATTTGCAACGGGGCGGTATAAAACTTGGTGAGAGGATTCATCTGGAGGTCCAGCATCTCGAGCGTCAACTCGCCGCCAACCACGACGCGAGGCCGCTTGCAGAGGACCCAGCGCTTGTCATACTCGCCCAGCGACTCCTCTTCTTCCTCAAACCGCCCGTGCAGGTGGGTGTCGTAAACTGTGATAATCTGGCCATCAACTTCAACGGCGTAGGGAATCCAGATGCGGTCGCCGTAGATTTTGGGAATGCTCTCGGCCATGGCTGTCTTGCCAGTCCCGGCGGGCCCGTAGAGAATGATGCAGCGGCCGGAAACCACGGCTGTTCCCATCTGGTTGAGGGTTTCCACGGGGAGAACGAGGTGACTGAAGGCCTTTTCAACCTGCGGAGGACGGACATCCGCCTCTCTGATGCTTTGGGCCTGGATGCGCGCGACATAATCATCAAGCGAGACGGGAGCCGGACCGTAGTAATGGTTCAGGTTTAAGAGTTCAAGCGCGCGGCTGCGCCCTCCGGAAGTGATGGCGATCCGGTGGACGGCCCCCATCATGCCTTTC
>DASSJE010000536.1:0-9252 GCA_035691365.1 Terriglobia bacterium | reverse complement strand
TGGACAACGCTTTTCATGTTCTGGATGCCGCTGGATGGACTCTACATCGTCAGCATCGGTCTCTCCTGGCTCGTCTACTACCGGAAAAACAGGAAGCAGCGGCATGCGCAGGCTTAGCGGCGGCAAGTGGTCATCCCTGCTGTTTCTGTTCTGCCTTCTGCCAGCCTTTCTGGTTTTAACCTGCCAGGCGCAGGCGGCGGATCCCTATGCCTTCAACGGCGGGCGCGCCTTTGCGGACCTCGAGCACCTGGTATCTTATGGCCCGCGGCCGGTCGGCTCCAAAGCCCTGGAGGCCTCCCGCGCCTGGATCATCAGTGAGCTTGAGAAAGCAGGCTGCAAAGTTGTTCAGGACCGTTTTGTCGGGCAAACCCCGGATGGGAATATCCCCATGGTGAATCTCATCGCCGAGATTCCCGGCAGCGAGCCCAGGCAGATTGTGATGATTGCCGGCCACTATGACACCAAGCTGGAACACTCCTTCCGGTTCGTCGGCGCCAACGATGGCGGATCCAGCGCGGCCTTCCTGCTGGAGATGGCTCGCGAGCTGCAGCAGACGCGCCACAAGCTGACCTACTGGATCGTGTTTTTCGATGGCGAGGAAGCAGTCCATAACTGGACGGACACCGACAGCCTTTACGGAAGCAGGCACTTTGTGCCGAAGCTGACGGCAAGCGGCGAGTTGAGCCGCATCCAGGCCATGATTCTGGTCGACATGATCGGTGACGCGCACCTGGACATCAACTGGGAGCAGAATTCCACGGAGTGGCTGAACAAGCTGGTTTTCAAAGAAGCGGACCGGCTGGGCTATTCAAAGTATTTCCTTCGCCAGCCCGGCGCCGTTACCGATGACCACATTCCGTTTGTAAGCGCCGGCGTATCCTCCGTCGACCTCATTGACTTTGATTATGGACCGGACAACAGTTACTGGCATTCGGCGAAGGATGTGGTCCAGCACTGCAGCCCGTCCAGCCTCACCATTGTGGGGCGCGTGGTGAAAGCGACGCTCAGCCAGCTCGAAAGTTCACCCCATGTCCAATAGCCATCATCATGGTCCCGCGAAGCGCAAGGAGGACCTGTCATGGGCAGTAATATACGCTAGATGCTTCTCCGCGCGCAGCACGGCGGGCGGCCTTTTTAGCAATCTGTCAGACCCGCCAAAGTTTTTACCTGTGTGAAGCGGCGGATTTTCCGCTGAAGCCTGCCGGCAAGTCCTGCGAGAAGATGACCGCAGAACCTTTCTTAACGAAGGAGTGACGGGGAGGGGTTGAATCATCTTTGAAAGGCATATCGGTACGGTAATGGGCGCCGCGGCTTTCCCTGCGGGCAAAGGCCGAGAGGGCGATCAGGCGCGCGACGGTCAGCATGTTTCGGGCTTCGTGGCACGGCCGGTCAAGCGGCACGGGTTCCGGAACGGAAAGTTCTTCAAGCCGTTGGACGGCTTCAGCCAGCGCCGCGTGCTCACGGATAATTCCAACCTGGTCCCACAGAATGGCGCGAAGGCTGTTGACAACCTGGTGGACTTCGGAGGCTGTTGCAGCGCTCGCCGCATGCCGGGTGTCACCGGACTCTTTCCCTCTGGGCTTGGCGCCGGCGGCGTTCCAGTGCGAATGACAGGAATGCGCGTGGGCGCTTGCACCGGCACGCGCTCCGAACACCAGCCCTTCCAGCAGGGAATTGCTGGCCAGGCGATTGGCGCCATGCACTCCAGTGGCAGCCACTTCGCCGGCCGCGTAGAGGCCCTCGAGCGAAGTATTGCCGTTGAGATCTGTAGCGACTCCGCCCATGGCGTAGTGGGCCGCGGGGCGCACGGGGAGCAGATCGGTGGTGATGTCCAGTCCGTATTGAAGACAGGTGGCATAGATTCTGGGAAAGCGGTTCCTGACGTGATCTTGTTTCAGGCCGGTCAAGTCAAGATATACGAACTCGGTGCCGGTCTTGCGCATCTCCATGACGATGGCGCGGGAGACGATGTCTCTCGGCGCAAGCTCGCCGGCGTCGTGATAATGAGGCATGAATCGATGCAAGTCGATATTTCTCAGAACTGCGCCCTCGCCGCGCAGCGCCTCCGAAAGCAGGAACCGCGGGGCGCCTTTTGCGTAGAGAGCGGTGGGATGAAACTGGATGAATTCCAGGTCGCTCAGCAGCGCGCCGGAGCGGTAAGCAATGGCGACTCCGTCGCCGCAGGCAACGTCAGGATTGGTGGTCTCTTTGTAGACCTGGCCCATGCCGCCCGTTGCCAGCACCACGCCATTGGCCTCAATCGTGCACAGGCGGGAGGCTTTGACGTCGATATAATGGACCCCGGCTACCCTGGCACCGTCCAGCAGGAGGTCGGTGACAAAAGTGTGGGGCCGGATTTCAATGCTCGGAAGCGTTTTGACCTTGGCCGTCAGCGCGCGCAGGATTTGCGCCCCGGTGGAATCTCCGTGAGCGTGCAGAACGCGGGAGCGGCTGTGGGCGCCTTCGCGCGTAAAGGCCAGCCGGGTTCCTTCGCGGTCGAACTCCATGCCCCAGTCGATGAGTTTCTTGATTTCACGAGGACCCTGTTCCACCAGGACCTTCACCGCTTCTTCACGGCAGAGGCCGTCTCCGGCCTGCAGGGTGTCCTGAAGGTGGAGATAAACTTCGTCATCTTCGGCGAGCGCGGCGGCAATGCCTCCCTGTGCGTGTTCAGTACTCGATTCGTAAATTTCGCCTTTGGTCAGGACCAGGACGCGGGCGGCGTCGGCCAGTTCAATCGCCGCTCGCAAGCCTGCGATGCCGGCGCCGAGGATAAGATAATCGACGTGCTCATTTTTCTCGCTCATAGGAACCATCCTCATCATACGCGGCGCGGGGAAACGTCGCAACCTTTAGTCCGTCTGTCAACGGCCGCCGGGAACTATTTAGAGCTCGGATGGTATGCTATCTGTTTTCGTTTACACTCAAGAGAGGACATATCGGCAATTCATGCGAAGGCTTCGAGTAAAATCGCGCGATTTTGAGTACCACGTTGTCGCCGGGCGCGGCGCCTGGAGCGCGTTTCAGCGCTTTCCGCAGCGGAGCTATTCTTCGCTGTTCGTATTAACGGAACGCGCGCTCTGGAAACGCTGGGGAACACACTTTCTGAAGGCCAGCGGATTGATTGCGCCGGCTGTAATCTTTGTTCCTTCGGGCGAAAACTCAAAGAGCGTCAGAATGGCGGAACAGGTGGCCGCGGCGCTGCTGAAGAAGAGTGCGGACCGGCGCTCCCTTCTCATCGCGTTTGGTGGGGGCGTTGTGGGGGATCTGGGCGGGTTCGTTGCTTCCACTTATATGCGCGGGATCGACTACGTCCAGGCGCCGACCACGGTTGTGGCACAGGTGGATAGCGCTATCGGCGGGAAAACAGCGGTGAATGTTGGAGAGATGAAAAACCTGATCGGGACATTTGCGCCGCCGCGATTGGTGCTGGCTGACCCCGTGGTGCTCGAATCCCTTCCTCCAAGGGCGTACCTGTCAGGCTTCTATGAAGTTGCCAAGCACGCGGTCATTTCCGGCCCATCATTGTTTTCGCTGATGGAGAAGGCCGCCGGCGGGCTGCGCGCCGGAGCGGACGAGACGATCGACACGCTGTTGGCGCGCGCGGCGCAGGTGAAAGTGGACATTGTCAATCGTGACGAGCGGGAAGCCGACCTGCGCCGGCTTTTGAACCTGGGCCACACCTTCGGGCACGCGCTGGAAGAAGCCACCCATTATCGGCGGTTTCTGCACGGCGAGGCGGTTGGCTGGGGCCTGCTTTGCGCGGCGAGGCTGGGCGTGCTCCTGAACATGCTGGACATCAGCGAGGCACGGAGGATCGCGGCCCTCGTGCAGAGGATTGGGCCATTGCCTTCCATTCGCGACCTGTCCCCGGCAAAAATCCGGAAACTCTTTCCCCGCGACAAGAAGGCTGTGGCAGGGCAGATCCATTGGGTGGTGCCGGAGAGAATCGGCAAGGTCAGCATTGTGCGCGATGTTCCTATCGAGGCGGCGACGGAGGCACTGCGCAGCGTGCAGCAATCGGAGGAGCAGCGCTAAGGTGAGGTCAATGGTTGTTGAAGGCACAACCGTGGAAAAGGGCGCAGGCGAGCAGGCCACATCCTCCGCAGTGCGGAGCATGTTTGCGGCGGTAGCGCCACGATACGACCTGCTGAACCACCTTCTCTCTGCCGGCGTCGATGTTGCGTGGCGGCGCGCCACGGTCAGGTCACTCAGGCCCGCGCTGTCCAATCCATCCTCCGTGGTGGCCGATCTCTGCTGTGGGACCGGAGACCTGGCGCTGGCGCTGAGGAGGGTTTCGGCCGGCAAGGTGCTGGGGACCGACTTCTGCCATCCCATGCTGCAGCTCGCCCGGAAAAAATCGGTGCGCCTGCAGCGAACCACGACTTTTCTGGAGGCCGACACGCTGCGGCTCCCCTTCCGCGATGCGTCACTCGACGCCGTGACCATTGCTTTCGGCTTCCGCAATCTTGTGAACTACAGGCGCGGAGTTCAGGAAATGCGGCGGGTGTTGCGGCCGGGCGGCATGGTGGCAATTTTGGAATTCTCGCACGTCACCTGGCCGGTTTTTGGCCCGTTGTTCCGCGCCTATTTTCGGCGTGTGCTTCCGCGGCTGGGTGCGTGGATTTCCGGAGTTCAGGGCCCCTATCAATATCTTCCGGATTCCGTTTCACGCTTTCCGGACCAGGAAGCCCTTTTAGACCTGCTTCGCGAGGAGGGGTTCAGCGGGGTTCGTTACAGAAATTTTACCGGAGGCGTGGCAGCACTGCATTTGGGAGAGAAGGGTTAGATATGTCCGGAGGCCTACTGATCGGCCGTTTTATCTTCCTGAATCCAATCCTGCGGCGCGCCGTTGTCTTTGAGTTCTTGTTCGAGTTGCTCCATTGCCTGGCGGGCTTTTTCAGTAGCCGCGCGTTTGATTTCGACCTCGACAATCGCGGCATCAACCTGGCTGTTCAATTTTCTTGAGCGGTCAGGGTCCAGTTCTCTTGCCTGCTGGATCTGCAGAAGGCGGAGCTCATCTTCGGCCAGCTTTTGTTCCTCAATGGCATGTGCCAGGCGAATGCGCGCCGCCTCGAACCTTGCCCGCCAGTACTCTTTGGAATGCTCGGAGCTTTTTGCGTTGCCAGGCGGTGGCGCGGGTGTGCCCGCCGGTGTTTCGCTTGAGGCTGCCGTGGGGGGCTGTGAAGGTTTTGTTTGAGGCGAAGATGAGGCCTGCCCGGAGGATTTCAGAATGGTGAGGGGCGGCGTTCTAGCGATGTCATCGTTGGTAAATACTTTGGCGGGAACTGCACCCTTCTTCTCCCTGGCTTCATGCTCCTTGCGGTACTGCCGCGCAATTTCGCCAAGGGACTGCCCGGGAGTGGCTATCGGAACCAGCACCAGCAGAATTGTCAGGAGAGTCAAAAAGAGTTTCGTGGATTTCAAAGAGGTCATATGACTGTCTGTAGCTGGAAGGAGAAAGTTTGTCCGGCTGTGAGTGTTCCGTTTCACTGTCGAATCCAGCCGGGGTCGCCGCCGGCCCGGCGGAGCTCCTGCTGCAAGTCGTCCATGGCTTCCTGATCGTCTGCAACCGCATTTTCCGCCTTCGCGATTTTGGCGCGCAACTTGTCCACGTCCGTCTGGAAGGCCGGCGTGCTTTCCTGTTCCAGGGTCTTCTGAGGGTCAGGGTAGTACTGCATTTTTGCGAGCCCCAGTTCCTGTTTCAAGACGGCAAGCTGGCGCTGATGAAATTCCATATGTGACCGGAGCTTTTCAGCTTTTGATCGAAAATACTGCTCGTCATGCTTTTCAGAGGCCGAGCCTGCAGGGACCCGCTCTCCGCCGGCCTGCTTCTTCTCTTTTTGCTTGCCTCCTTCCAGCTTAACCGAGGCCATTCCAAGTGAATTATGTGAAGGCAGGTTGTCATTGGTGAATACGACAACCGGCTTTTGCTTTTCCTTTTCGTGCTGGACCTTCAACTGCCGCGCGACTTCGCCGAGCGACAGGGAGGTTGCGGATTCCTGACCGCGGGCGGTGGCGCCGGCCAGGAGCATCAGGCCAATCAGGAATCCGCAGGCTGCATGTTCTCGGCTGTTTTGCATTGGCTTCCCACCGCCCGCCGGTAGCGGCTCCTCACGGGTTGAGCCGCTCTCTTGTGCCTCCTATTTTATTATTCGGCAAGGAGCTGTCATCGGGCCATAAGAATTATCTTAACCAACGTGGCGGAAAGGAGAAGTCCAAGGCAGTTTGGGCGTGTGGGCGGCGTTTTGCGGTTCGCAGTTGCAGCGGAATCCGCCTTTAAAAGTTGGCGGCGCCATTTTTTGATATCCTAATCTGTTCAGCTCTTTCAAATCAGCATGGCGGGCCAACAGGCGCCAGCATCTTGCATAGGAGGGTTGGCAATGAAGATTCTAAATCTCGACTTCACGCGAATCGCGCATGACACTTTCCGGATTGCGGGCTCGAAGGTGATTTATACGGACCCATTCAAGGTGAGCAAGGATGACCCGGCGGACATTGTTCTCTTGAGCCATGAACATTTTGATCACCTTAGCATGGATGATCTCAAAAAAGTCTGCACGCCTGAGACCAGCATCGTTGCGAGCCCGCTTTGCAAGGAGGGCCTGCAAAAGGTGAAGGCGAAGGAAAAGGTTTTTATGGGGCCGGGCAAGAAGCAAACTGTCCGCGACGTGGCGATTGAAGCGGTTCCGGCTTACAACGTCAACAAATTTCGCGAGCCGGGCAAGCCTTTCCATCCCAAGGAAGTGCAGGGCGTGGGTTATGTGTTTGAAATGGATGGAACACGTGTCTATTATGCCGGCGACACAGACTTCATTCCGGAAATGAAATCCATCGAGTGCGACATCGCGTTACTGCCGGTTTCGGGGACGTATGTGATGACGGTGGACGAAGCGGCCAAAGCGGCGCAAACCATCAGCCCGAAAATTGCCGTCCCTATGCATTATGCTGCCATTGTCGGGACGGACGACGACGCGAAGAAATTCAAGTCTCTGGTGACCCATTGCGAGGTCCGAATCGTCTGAACCTGCAAGATGTTGCTCTCGAATCAAACCGAAATCGCCGTGGGAGCATGTTTCACGGCGTGCAGTGTCCGCTTGATTTGAGGTTTACTTCCAGACGATGCGCGGAAACTTCTTCGGAATGATACCGGCGCCTTCCTTAATTGTGATGATCTGGTTGACTGGAACTTTGGAGAGGTTGTCGACTTGTCCGCTGGGCCACTTGACCTGGAGCGACTCAATGGTCTTGCGGCTCTCCAGACCAAAATGAATACGGGGGTCATTGGCTGCCATGTAGCTCATGCCGCCTTTGGCCTGCTTCACCTGTGTAAAGCCTTCTGAGGTAAGTTTCAGGACGCTTCCGAGGCCGTCACGGTTTGATTTGGTGCCCACCAGATGAACGGTCAGCCAGTTGTTGGCGTTGCCTCCGTCATTCCGGAGCAGTTCCGGAAAATCACCCCGTACATTGATGGCAAAGTCGATGTCACCGTCGTTGTCAAAATCGGCTGAGGCCAGCCCGCGGCCCGCTACCGGCCGCGCGAATGCCGTGCCCAGTTCTTTGGACACTTTGACAAATTTGCCTTTGCCGAGATTGCGAAACATCAGCTTGGGCTCTTTGTAGGTAACTTCCGAGTGGTAGAGGTTGATGTTGTCGAGCATGGCGCCGTTCACCTGCATGATGTCGGTCCACCCGTCGTTATCGTAATCCTCAAAGATGGCGGCCACGCCGCTCAAAAAAATGGCGCTGTTTCCGATCCCACACTGATACGTAACGTCGTCATAAGTTCCGTCATGATTGTTGTGGTAGAGGCGGTCAAGTTCAAAGTCAAGATGGGTGATGTAGATGTCCATCCATCCGTCGCCGTCGACGTCAGCCGCGTCAATGCCCATGCCGGCTTCATACTTGCCATCGGCGCTGGCCGCCACACCGGAAATGAATGAGACGTCTTTGAAAGTTCCGTCGTGCTGGTTGATGAACAAGAAATTCGGCCAGGTGTCATTGGCAATCGCGATATCCGGCCACCCGTCATTGTTGAAATCCGCGGTGACAACGCCCATGCCCTTGGCTTCCGGAATCCCGATGCCTGACTGCTTGCTGACGTCGGTAAAGGTCCCGTCGTGGTTATTGTGGTAGAGCTTGAGACGCTGGCCGCGATAATTGTCGGGATGACAGTAGGCTCGATAACCGGCCCGGTGTTCGCCGCACCAGATATTGTTCTCGGGCGACCATTCAATGTAATTGCAGACCACCAGGTCGAGCCAGCCGTCCTTGTCATAATCTATCCAGGCGGCGCTGGTTGACCAGCCTCCTTTGTCGGCCACACCCGCTTTGTCGGTAACGTCGGTAAAAGTTCCGTCGCCGTTGTTGTGGTAGAGAATCGCGCCGCCATATCCCGTGACGTAAAGGTCGGGATATCCGTCGTTATTGTAATCGCCGACGCACACACCCTGGCCGTAATGGCCCTCGCCGTCTACTCCGGCTTTCTGGGTGACATCGGTGAAGGTCCCGTCGCCGTTGTTATGATACAGCGCCGAGCGTAGAGGGTGCGGAGGTGTATAGGCTTTCGTAGCGCCTGACTGAACGAAATAGAGGTCCATAAGACCATCCTGGTCGTAGTCAATCCAGCCCACGCCTGTTCCCATGGTTTCCAGGTAGTACTTTTCCTGGCTTTCTGTCGCATCCTGCTTGAAGGTGATGCCCGCCGCCTCGCGGACATCCGTAAATTTGACAGGAATTGATCTCTCTGGGGCCCGTGCCGCCGCCCGAAGCATCTTCATGTCAGGCTGCGCGGAGAGCCAAGCACCCAAGCCTGCCGTTCCCATTCCCTTCAACAATTCGCGGCGCGATAATTTCCTGCTCAATCAATTTCTCCCCACGGTTTGGAAGGCCAGCTGAGGGGAAACTTCAACCCCATTTCGACTTGTTCCTCGAGCGAAATCAAATATTACGCGGTGTGAGTATTTTTCTCAATCATTCAGTGAGCACCCGATCACGACCTCGTTCTGTCGCAACTCGCTCGGGAAACTTGCAAGAGCGAGCCAGCGGATGTATAGTCCCGTCGGCAAGGGATGAGTGGCATTAAGAGGGCGGCCGGGACCGTGTTTGGCGGCGAAAACGTGGAACCCCGGTGATGAAAGCGCGCAAATTCCGCTGGAGATTCCGATGAAAACCAAATCGCTCTGGCTGCTGGCATTGTTCATCATTGTTCCGTTACCCGGCGCTAGAGCTGCCGTAAAAAGGCCGAAAATT